>JALHOV010000163.1 GCA_022842865.1 Vulcanimicrobiota bacterium
CGTGTGCTCTTCCGATCTGAGCAACCGGAGGAGAAAGGCAGCGTGGTGGACCATGTCGGCGCCGTCCAACTGGGCAGCCTGATCAGCGATCTAGGGATGGGCGCCGCCTACACTTTTGGAGCTTCGACGCCGGTCAGCGGAATGGGACTGGCCCTGGCCGCCTTTCACGGAGCCCGAGGAGCGGCCTTTGGTGCTTTAGCATTAAAGGAAAAAGTAGGATTTAAACTTCAAGCTCGCATCGGTGTGGCCGCTTCCGAGGGGCTTTTAGCCGCGGGCCACGCCCTGGGAGCCCTGGGCGGAGGTGCCTGGAGCATTCCCCTGCTGGCCGCCGGCGCCGGCCTCAACGCCGTCACCGACTACAAATATCGCACCCACTTTGGCGTGGAAGCCCCGGCCAAGGGCTCGGTGAGCAAAGCCCGCATCGCCGGAGGCGTCCTCGACGGCGCCCTGGGCGTCAGCTACGCCGCCGGTGCCTCTCCTTTGGGCCTGGTTGCCGGTGTCGGCCACCTCGGCGCTGTAGTCGGCTACTATGGCGGCAGCGTCTGGAAACCCGAAATGAAGCATCACTGGCACAGCAAGGGCTTCGGCCACGCCTTATTGGCCGCCGGCCACCTGGCCGGAGCCGCCGGGGCCGGCGCCTGGGTTCTGCCCGTGCTGGCCGGCGGGACGCTGATTACCACGCTCCAGGACTCGCGCCAGAACGCCGAGCGTTAGTCTGGAGGGTTCGACCCGGCGCTACTGGTCCCAGCCGAAAAAGTCGCGCATTTCCATATAGGTCTGAGGGTTCGAGAAAAGCAAGCCGTGGTTGCGGTGGTGGCGGTCTTTCAGGAAATGGGGTTTCTCGTCGCCTATCTGCAGGGAGTTGCCGGGGACGGTTCCGTCGCCCAGCACGGGGATGAAATAGCGGCCCAGGGTGGGGCGGGAGTGAGATCCCACCAAGCGAACCGCCTCGGTGCGGGCCTTCTGGCTTTCCCAGCGTGAGTTGAGGTCGGCTAACTGGGGATTGGCGGGGCCGCCGGTGACGGGACGCAGCCAGCCCAGCGCGTTGCGGTCAGCCTCGGTGATGGGCTTGCGCGAGAGCAGCCAGCTGGTGTCCCAACCTCGGCTCTCCAAGTCGAGCAGACCCAGCGAAGTGCGGGCCAGGGCCGAACCCCGATTGGGCGTGCCCAGCATCATGAATTTCCCGACCTGCTCGCCCCCCTGGTCCAAATAGGTGCGCGTGGCCAGACCGCCCATCGAGTAGCCGACTACGTCCGCCTTGGGACTGCCCGTCAAAGCCGCAATGGCCTTTAAATCTTTAGCCAGTTCCGGAGCCGACAAATCGGGCGGAGTGTTCACGGACGGGAACACGGCCACGAAAACCTTACCATCGGAACGAACGTCCGAAGTCAAAATGCGCTCCTGACAATCCAGGTCCGCAAAGAACTCGCCGTCGCGCACGTAGTAAACGCGACCGCCGTTCTGCCCATCGGCGGTCAGCTTCTCGGCCAGATGGTCAAAGCGATCTTCAGGGGTCTGCCAACCCGGCACCAACACCACCGGCCGCTGAATGCGTGCATCTGGCAAATCCGTCAAGAGAGTAGGCGGCAGCGGCTTTTTGATGGTGCCCAGCGAATCCCACCAACCCATAGATTGACCCAGGTTGTCCAATCCCTCACCTGCCTTAGAAAGCACCACGGCCAGCGGTCCACATAAGGCCATCAGCACGCGCGAACCCAAACCGGTCACGAAACGCGGCTTTTCGTCCAAGGTCGTCCAGGCGGGCGGACCCTTCGGGCCGTCGGGGCCTCCTCCAATCTGAACGCTATCAGGAGAAGTGGGCGGTGCTGCCGGGCGCGGGGGCACGGGCGACAGGAGCGGACGGAAGGCGGACTGGATCTTCACGCGCTTACCTTAGCAGTCTCCAACCCCGTACTGAAGAAACAGAACGTTAACAAGCGTCCAGGCAAATAAAAAGGAGCCACTAGCGCTTCGGGGGGGTCGTACGCTAGCGACTCCTGATTCAGAGTAGCACCCTCGGCCTGACGCACATAGGCACCTAATACCTATTTTTTGGTATCACTAATGGTCAAAAACAACCATGCACCTGTTTCACGTCGAACATTTGCTCGTTATGGCGTGGGCGGCGCGGCCTGGCTGAAGTAACCGTATTCGAAGGGAGCGGCCAGCGCGTGGCGCAGGCGAGCGCGCGACAGATTCAGCTCGTTCAGTGAGTTCACATAGTTGGTGCGGGCTGAGACGATGGCATTCTGAGCGTCGAACACGTCGGTCAAAGTTCCTAAAGCGGCCCGGTAACGGCCCGAAGCGATACGCACACCTTCGCGAGCGGAATCCACCGCCGCCGTCGCCGCTTGGAGATTTCGCTCAGCCGTCAGCAGTTGCATGACCACCCCGCTCACATCTCGCTCTACTAACAGCTGGGTCCGGGTATAGGCGGCCTCGGCCACCTCGATGCCACCCTGAGCGTTTCGGGTGGCGCCGGCCTGGGCGCCGCCGTCCCAAACCTGAAAATCAATCTGTAGCTGCAAATTGAAGGTTGGGAACTGGACGCCGTTAGCCCGCCCCTGATAGGTGATTCCGGAAAAAGTCGACAAGGCGGGGTAGTTCAGAGTGGTAGCCGCATCGATAGAGGCCTTGGCCGCATCTACGTTGCGTTGGGCCACCAGCATGTCGGGCCGCTGCGTGAAGGCCAGCCTGCTCAGCTCATTCATGTCGCGCAAGGGCACATCCGGCTCATCAAAGTCAACCAGATCCAGGCCGCTGCGGGGAGAAATGCCCAGCGACTGGGCCAGATCCAGTCGAGCCAGCTCCAGGTTACGACGAGCATTGTTTAGAGCAAACACCGAGTTGGATACGGTCGTCTGAGAGCGCACCACGTCGCCGGGGGACATATTGCCCGCCTGGTAGAGCGCCCGCGATAAGCGCAGCTGCTCCTGGCGATTCCTTAAATCATCCTCCCCCACCTGGACCAGACGTTGAGCCTGCAAAACCGTGTAGAATCGTTCTTTTACCGTCAGAGAGACGTCATTCTCGCTCTGCAACAGGTTGGCCGCCGCCGCCTGGCGGCGCAGATCGGCGGCTCGCACCAGATCGCGGGTGTGTCCAAAATCAAAGAGCAGCCAGTTGATGCCCACGCTGTTGGACCAGGTGTCGGTGGTGCGGTTGATCGGACTCAATCCCAGCGCAGCCGTCTGACTGCCGGCTGAGGTCCCGGAGATATGACTGAACTGGCTGGTTCCACCGATCTGAGGCATCAGGGCGGCACGTTGTTGAATGGTGGTGCCTTCGGCCTGCTGCAACTGCCCCTGGGCGGTGCGAATATCCGGCTGCAGGCGCCAGGCCAGGCGCACCGCTTCTTCGGGCCGTAGCGGCAGCCTGGGCGCATTCTCGTCGGCTGGCTCGGGAAGCGGCAGCAGAATGGGTGGCTTGGGAATCGCCTCACGAGTCTGGTCGGGGTTAAAGGGAGCAGGCTCACCCGGGATGGGCTCTGGCATCAAGGGCGGCGGCGCCGGCAGCGGGGGTTTGGCCAAGGCGGGCCAGGCCAAACAGAGAATCAGCAAGGCTTTACGCACGGGACTTCCTCTGCTTAAAGAAGCGCTTCTCAAAATCGTCAAGCAACAGATAAGCCATCGGTACTACCACCAGAGTCAACACGGTCGACACAAACAGGCCTCCGATGACGGTGATGGCCATGGGCGCTTCCAGCTCGCCGCCGCGACCACGCATTGCAATGGGAACCATGCCCAGCATGGCCGCCAGCGCCGTGATCAAAATGGGACGCAAGCGGGTGGGACAGGCCTCCAACAAGGCCGCCTCCCTCTCCAGGCCGCGATCACGCGCCTGCAGGGTGTTCTCGATCAGCAGAATTCCGTTTTTCACGGAGATGCCCACCAGCAGCAGACAGCCCACTCCCGACATAATGGAGAAAGGCGTTCCGGTCAGGAACAAGGCCAGCACGATGCCCATGGTGCAGAGCGGAACGCTCATCATGATCGACAGCGGCACAATCAGATTCTCGAACTGAATGCACAGCAGCATATAAATCAGCATCACGGCCAGGGCGCCGGCCAGCCACAGGCGGCCGAACTCAGCGCTCTGCGCCTTCATGGTGGTGCTCCAGTCCCAACTGTAGCCGTCTGGCATGTCGAAGTCGGCCATGGTGGCCGTGGCGTCGGCCATAATATCCGAAAGAGCCCGCCCCTCGCCTGCACTGACCAGAGCCGCGTAGCGCTGGCGCGTGGCCCGACTGATGGTGGCGTAGCCGATAGCCTGCGTGGCTTTGGCGACCTGGCGCAGCTGCACAGCCTTGGGGACGGTCTCCTGAGCGGCGGTATTGTTGCCGGCCGCCTCCTGGCTCATATCCGGATTTAAATAGATGCCGCGCATGTCCACCGTGGAACGGCGGGCCTCGGGCGAAAGCTGCACCACGATGGGCGCTCGCACGCCTGCATCCTGAAAGTAGCTGGCGGTGGTGCCGGCCGAGGCCGTCTGCAGAGCGGAGGCCACCTGGGAAAAGCTTAAACCCAACTGGCTGGCCTTGTCGCGGTCGACAACCCAGCGCACTTCGGGGGCCGGCTCACCGGCTCGGTCCCGTATATCCTGCAATCCGGGAATGGTCTTGAGTTGGTCCACCAGACGGACGGAAAGGTCCGCCAGCACCGCCAGGTCGGGACCGAAAATATCGATCTCCACGCTTTGGCCTTGCTGCCCCGTGATAATGGTCTTGACGATGTCCATGGTGGAGGGGAAGGCGCGCACGGCCGGGATCTTGCTAAAACTGCCCTGCAGGCGAGCGCCAACTTGATCGCTGGTGCCGCGACGACTGTCCTTGAGCGAGATCCACGCGTTTCCTTGATCGCGGCGCCCCGTGCTGCCGCCACCGCCCGCTCCCACCGTGGTGAGAAAGGAGGCCACGTCCTTGTTTTTGGCGAGCACCGACTCGATGCGCTGCATGGCCTTGTCGGTCTCTTCCAACGAAGTGCCCTTGGGCATGATCACCTGCATGCGTAGAGTGCCCGTATCCGAGCCCGGCATAAAGTCAAAGCCCAGCAGCGGCACAAAAATCAGGCTGCCCAAGGTCAGGGCGAACCCGCCGGTGAGGATCTTGTTGCGGTGTCCGATGGCGACTTTCAAGAGTCTGGCATACCCCGCATCCAGTTTCTGCAGCCACTCCTCCCAGCGATGAAACTGGCGTTTCCAAAAGGGCGAAGTCTTTTCATCGGCCGGCTTGCGAATGAACTGGGCGCACAGCATGGGCACTCCTGTAAGAGCATCCAGTAGTGAAAAGGCCATGCTGATGATCACCACCAGCGCAAACTGCTTGAACATCTGGCCGGTCTGCCCGGGGATGAGCAGCATCGGAAAAAAGACCACCATGATGGTGAGGGTCGAGGAAATGACGGCGCCTACAATCGGCCGGGTGCCTTCGATAGCGGCCTGTTCGGGATCCATGTCTTCCTCTTCTACCTTGCGGTAGACCGATTCCATGACCACCACCGCGTCGTCCACGATCAAACCGGTGGCCAGAGCCAGGCCCACCAGGCTCATGGTGTTGAGGGTATAGCCCATTAAGTAAAGGAAACTGAAGGTGCTGATGACAGAGACCGGGATGGAGGTGGCCACCACCAGGGTGGAGCGGAAATTACGCAGGAAGAACAGCACGATGGCCATGGCCAGCAACCCGCCCACCACGGCCGCTTCCTGAAGGCTGTGCACGGCATTGGAAACGTAGCTCGACTGATTATAAATTTGTTCGAAGTGCAGCTCGGGGTGGTTCTGCTGCACGATTTTGAGCTTCTCCAACACGGCGTCGACCGTGGTTACAGTGTTAGAACTGGCCTGCTTGATGATGTTCAAGCTGCCGGCCGGTTCCCCGTTCAGGCGCTGATAGCTGGTCGTGTCGAGGTGCGAATCGACCACCCGGGCCACTGCCTTGAGAGGGATTAACTTGCCGTTGGAGCGTGCCACCGGAATGTTTTGCAGTTCCCGCAGGTTCTGAATCCAGCCGTAGCTGCGCACCAACAGCTGCTGATTGCCTTCGTAGGCGGTACCACCCGGCACGTTCTGGTTTTCTTTGGAGAGTGCGTTGACCAGATCGGAGGAAGACAGACCGCGCGCCAGCAGAGACTGGCTATCAAACTGCACCAGGATGGCGCGTTCCTGTCCGCCGGCCACGTCTGCCGAACCGACGCCTTCGGCGGACTCAAGAATCGGCTTCACTTCATTGGTGAGCACGCTGCGCAAGCGGACCGGGTCGGAGATGCCACTGACGCCCAGCACCAAAATCGGCATGGAGTTGGGATCATACTTCTGCACGGTGGGGGCCTGCAAGGTTGGATCGTCGGTAGGAAACTGGCGTTGCGCCTTCTGCACCAGCTGCAGGGTATCCAGGGCTGCCTGCCCCATATCGTAACCGGGCGCGAACTCCAGGGTCACGCGCGACGAGCCCTCCGATGTGTCCGAACGCATACTGGCCAGGCCGGGCACGGTGGCCACCACGTCTTCGACCGGGCGCGTGATCTGGAATTCCAGGTCCTCGGGGCTGACGCCGGTCCAGCTGGTGACCACATAAAGCGAAGGACGGGTGATGTCGGGGAGCAACTCCACCGGCAACTGAGTGTAAGCCAGCGCCCCCAACAGCATGAAAATCAGAATGCGCATCCAGGTGGCCACCGGCCGGCGGACGGAGAGTTCGGCGATATCCACGCTATTCTTTACCGCTGGGCTCGGCTTTGGCCGGCTGGGGGTCGATGGACTGGCCTTCTTTCAGCCTGCCCTGAGACTGGATCACCACCGTATCCCCCTCGGTGAGACCCTTATTGATGACGGTCATTTTGGCATCGCTGCGACCGTAGCTGACCTTGGCCAACTGGACTCTTTTGTCCACCACCCGATAGACGGTTGCCTCGCGCTTCTCCATATCCTTGTCCACCAGGGCGGAGTTAGGAACCGTCAACTGCGGTTCGGGCGGGCCCACTTTCAATTTCACCCGGGCGAACATGCCGGGTTTGACCAGGTGTTTTTGGTCCTCAAGCGTTACCCGCACGTTAAACTGACGGGTGGCCGTATCGATGTTGGAGTCCTTGGAGAAAACCCGGCCTGAAAATACCTGACCACGCAGTCCGTCGATGGTCACTTCAACCGGATGCCCCTTGTCAACCCGCGAAATCACTTCCTGGGGTAGCGAAGTGACCACCCAGACCTGCTGGCCGGACTGCACCGTCAAAATCGAAGTACCCAGGCTGGCGACCGCTCCCACGTCCAGTTTGCGATCGCTTACATAACCATTGACTGGCGACTTGAGCACGGTATCCTGCAACTGCAGTTGGGCCGTTTCCAGATCGGCCTCGGCGGCGTGGACTAAAGATTCCTGGGCCTTGATTTGTTGACGGAAAGCCTCCGATTTGGAGATGCCGGCCCGCGCCTCAGCCAGCGAAGCCACCTTAGAAACCTTATTGAGCTTGGAGACATCGATGTCCGCTTTGGCAGAAACCGTGTCTTTTTTGGCCTGAGCCTGGGCGTTCACTACGTCCTTCTCGGCGGCGCGTACGTTCGCTTCCTGCAGATCCACCGCCGCGTCCTGAGACAGCATGGTGCGATAGGTGTCCTGCACGTCGGCGTTGGAAGCAAATCCCTGGCGCTGCAGGCCCAACATGCGCTCGTACTTGGCCTTGGCCGTTTCAAAGTCCACCTGTGCTTGACGAAGGGAAGCTTTGGCGCCTACCAGTCTGGCCTCGACCTGGGTAATCGTGGTGGCACCCTGGGTGCGCGTGGCCGAATAGACCTGCACTGACTTTTCGACGTTCGCCTGAGCCGCCTGCAAGTCGGCCCCGGCAATGGAAATTCCGCTGCTGGCCTGCACGTCGGTCAACTGTTGCTGAGACTGCAATTGATAGTAGGTAAATTGGGTATTGGCCAGGTCGCTTTTCTTCTTGAGCAGATTGGCGCGGGGCTGACTTGGATCGATGCGTACCAGCACCTGGCCCTTGCGCACCGGGTCGCCCTGACGAACCAGCAGATCCAGGATAGGACCGGCCGATTTGGCCACGATTTCGACGTTCTGGCTGGATTCCACATTGCCCACCTGATCCAGTTCGAACTGCAGGCGGCGTTTGCTGGCCACATCCACGGTCACGGGCGGAGTGGCAGAGCCGGCTCGACTGCGACGACTGCCGCGGCCGCTGGGTTTGCTAAAGGCCTGATAAACTCGGTAGCCCACCAGAGCAAAAAAGATGAAGCCGATCAATATCAATAAAGCGAAAAGCTTCGGGCGTTGTCGAAGTCTGGCCAGCATCATTGGGCTAGTTTGGGACATGGCGCGGCATACTACCCAGTACTCGGGTAGAAATAGGCCTGAGACTATAGTCCAATCTGCTACGTTTTTTAAGGTCTGCCCACAATGCTTGCCAGGCTGCCGCAGGTGGAATATATTGCCAATATGTTAACAAATACACGTCTCGTTCTCGCTCAGGCGGACGCCATCGCTCGCCTGGCCCGTCTTCGCGTGTGCGCTCAGGCCTCGCTCACCCAACAGGGAAATCTTTGCCTGGAACTGTCCTCCGCTCAAGCCCGCCATTGGGCTCAGGACACCCTCGGCCATTTGGGCTCCAATGTCGTTCGAGTTCTGCGCTGGGAAGAGAAACAGTCGACCTGCGCTTAAGCTCCTGATGTTTACCTGATGGGCCTTGGGCCTGGGCCGACTCCAGCAAACAGGTTCAGGCGGGCCAATTGCTCCGCATTGAGCAGGGGCACCAATTCGGGAAACTCCAACTTGGGGACCAGCACCTTGCAGCCGGCCAGCACGCTCAAGCCATCTAGGAAATTCTCATCAGTAGCTTCCAACTCAGTCAGAACCTGCGGCAGGGTCTGATTGGCCAGCAGATGAGCGGCAGGCGTAATCTGGGATTCCAGCCCCCCAATCTGCACTTCCAGGATGATTTGTCGCAGTAGGGCCAACTGCTCCCGACGGGAGGTCTTTTTCCTGAGCTCCTCCATCAAGGCCACCTGGCGGTCCTCGCACGCAGATTTCATGAAAGCATTAAAATCAGGCGGTAACGTCCCGGGACGGGTCATCAGAGCCTCGATTCCCCTGCACATAGCCAGGGTCTCCTCATCGCTGGCAGGCTGAAGGCGCATCATGGCTTTGGCTGCCTGGCGCCGGTAAGTGAGCAGCCGATTGCGCTGAACCGGGTAAAGTTTCGCGCCATTCTGGCAAGCTGTCAGAAAAGATTCATAGCGCTCCAAGCTCCAGTCCGTGCTCAGCCGGTTCATTGCGAAATCGAAGTTGCCGTTCTCGACCAGCCTGGCCTTGTCTACCCAAATGGGATCTTGCAAAAGGGCGGTGAACTGGGGTTCGGCATTGGTAGGCTCAGCCGCGTGGCGGGCAAGAATCACTTCGGGCCGTTGAGAGTCGTTGCCGTAGATAGCAACCAGGGCAGCGGCGGCTGCGGACTCCGGTAGTTCTTCGAACAATTGGACCCGATCTTGGGTGGAATAAAAGTAGCCGTACTCCCGGCCCAGGGCACGTAGAGCGGCGAAAGCCAGGCCAGCCACCATAATCCAGGCGAAGAGAAAGCCGAAGCGCAGTTGGCCGGCAAAAAACAGGCGCCGCATCCAGGAGCTACGCGGACGTTGAAATCGAGAGGTCGGATGTGGAAGAGTTCCAAAAGGTCTCACTTGAGCACCTTGAGGGCCGCCGCGATCAGGTTGGATCGGGCTACGCTCCTGACCAGGGTCCGCTGGGAGATGTCGCGCTTCAAGGAATCCTCCTGCAAATAAATCACCAGACCAGGGGGCAATTTCTCCCCCGATTGGTGGAAACAGATCCCGGCCTGAATGAAGTATAGTTCACTTTGCTCTTTGGAGTGGCGCGTCCCGATTCCCCAACACGGCTGATTCTTCAACACGTGCACGTACTCTCGGTCTTGGGCCCAAACCGGCGGGCGTCCGGGTCCCTCAAGCAACACCGCATTCATCCCGGTAACGAAGGGAACACGCTGGCCGTTGAGCACCACCGGAACCGGCGCGGCGTAAGCCAGGCGTCGCAACAGGTTGTGCTCGGAACGCCTGCTCCCGACCAAACTCGGGAAGCACATGTTGAAGAAGTTCAGGGAGTGCTCCAGGCCCACGTAGGTGACCCACTTTGAGCCAGAGGCAGGCCCGGTCAACGTTTCGATCCAGACCTCCTCTTCGTAAAGCTGAAGAACGTTACGACCGTGGCGATCGCTACTTTCCACGATGAGCACGTCAGGGTTGTAGCTGCGCATCGCTTGCAAGGCGATGGCCAGATGGGCTCCCGAGGCGGTTAGGGGCTGCTGGCTTGCCTGACTGGCGCATTCGAAAATGTCCTCCAGATCCCGGGCGCTGAAGGGTTCCCCGTCAAACCCAACGCGGATGGCGCGGCCGCCGACCTCCACCTGGACCTGAGAGGCGCCGCGCATCACCGCGCAAGACACCAGTTGCAAAATATACTCGGACGGATCCTGCAGGCGGAACTTCTGCATCTTTTGGAGGGCCTTCTTGGCCTCCAGGCTGAACCGGCCCGAAGACTGGAAATCCGCTTCCTGCTGCAGTAACTGGATGTAGTCTTCGGTCTTGGCAACCACAGGCAAAGAATTCTCCAGCAGGCCCGTTTGCCCCCCCACGAGAAGTGCAGCCGGCCATGCGCCGCCACCTGATCTGGATGTTCCTACTCCTGTGTGCCTGCGCCTGGGCCGAACCGGCTACGCTTCGGGTCGGCATCCTCAGCTTTGAGGACCCCCGCAACCTTTATCAGGACTTAAGGGCCCAATCGAAGGTACTCAAGCAAGCCCTACACCTCACTCCCTCCTTTGCTATCGGAACCTACGGAGAGTTATTCCACTGGCTGGAGAACGACCTGATCGACGTGGCCGTCATCAATTCTGGACAACTGTCCCGCCTTGCTCAAGAAAAATGGCAGTATATTGGCTCGGCTGCGACTACCGGCCACGAACCCGCCTACCTTTCCGTGATTTTGACCCGCAAGAACTCCGGCCTGACGAACTTCAAGGATGTTCAAGCGGCCGGACCCCGGCTGCGCCTGTTGGCGGTCGATCCGCTGTCGGTATCGGGCTTCATTCATCCCATTTCCGCACTGAAGCAGAACGGCGTGGACATTACCCCCGAGCAGATTCGATTCAGCTACTCCCACAGCAACTCGCTGCGCTGGCTGGCGCAGGCGGATGGTCCGGAAATTGCCTGCGTGTGGGCTTCCACCTGGGAACGCAATCCCAATCCAGACCTCCAGGTGATTGAGGTTCCGGGCCTGGACCAATACCACAGTTTGCCGGTGGCCCTGGTGGCTCGCCGGGGAGCCCCCACCACCCCGGGTCTGGCTCGCCTGGTCGCCGCGGGCAGGTTTCCAGGTTTCCAATACGATCCGGACTATATGAACGAGGCGGATAAGATTCCCGACACACTTCCGGGAGCTCTGAACAGTCTTTACGGTCGCCCCCTCGACCGGGTAGGCATGGATGACCTGGTTATGACCCTGCATCATTACAACCTGACCCACGACAAACCGGCCCGACTGGCGGTGGTGCTGGCCGGGGGCGGGGCCAAATGTTCCTACCAGGCCGGGGCCGTGCGTGCGCTGGAAGAAAGTCTACAAACCTGGAGCAAACGACTGGATGACAACCAGCTCGAAATGAGGCTGGTGGTAGGCACCTCGGGCGGAGCCATCAACGCGCTTTCGGTGGCTATGGGTCTGACCTCCACCCCCGATGGCTACACGGCTCTGAGCAGCGCCTGGAGCGATCTCGACCAAAGCGAGATTATCTGCCCGCCTCTGGCCGTGCGCATCAACCTTTGGTGCTGGCTGGCCTGCGTCACCGCCCTGGTCATCCTGGCCATCAACTGGACGCTGCGCCTGGGCAAACCCCGATCCATGGTGCTGACGCTGGTGGTCGGCCTGAGCATGTATCTGGTTTCCCATCTGCCGCTTCGCATGGTGCTGGGCACCGACTCCAACATCCAGCACGTCTGGGCCTGGCTATCCTGGGGCATCGAAGGAGCCGGACTGGTGCTGGTGGTGGTGGCCGTCACCGGCTTCCTCACGCTGCGCCGCGACCGCCGCAGCAACCGGGTGGTGCATCGAACCGGATCGCTGGTCCGTCTGGCCATTGGCGGTGTCACCCTGCTGCCGCTTCTGCAGGTCTGGACGGTGTTTTGCTTCGAAGAAGTGGTCTCTGAGAATCGCGGCATCGAAAGGGCCCTGACCCGAAATTTCGGCCAGTTGATTCAGCGCCAGTCAGGGGACTCCGAGCCCATTGCCGGCCTGACCATCAAACAGCTTTCCCAGCGCGTTTTCGAGAAAAAGCTGCTCAAGCGAGACCTGGTGCTGGCCGCCTCGCCGTTGACCGACCCGGAACTGCAGCTGCCCGGCGAGATGTATTTCTACGCCTCCCCCCTGAATTCGCCCGAGCCTTCCTTTGGCAACCGGGGCATTCCGTTGGTCAAGCGGCCCGAGCTCTTGTTTGACGCGCTGCTCGGCAGCGCCGCTATCTATCCCCTCTTTCCCGCTCGCACCATTTACGATCTTCCCAAGCCGGGCCAGAAGGTCGATCTGGTGGACGGCAGCTTCGCCCACCGCAGCCCCCTGGAGCCGGCCGTGCTCTGGGGGGCCACCCACGTGCTGATCCTGGAAGCCTCCACTCTGGAGCCTACGGTGCGCGGTAACTTGCTCAACAATTTTGGCGCCTCGCTGACCTATCTCTACGACGAAGCCCAGTTGGTGGATGTGCGCCTGCGGGGGCAAACGGTTCTTTACACCCTCTATCCCAGTGCTCCCCACATCGGGCTGCTGGACTTCTCCCCCCACCTGATTCGCGGCTCCATCGAGAAAGGCTATCGCGAAGCCTCGGGTGCTCCCACCTCGGCTTATCAGAAAGGTGGGGCCCTGCACAAAGAACTAGGCCCACCCATCTTTTGGACCCCATAACCATGGGTAAGAGGGGGGGCCTGGGGGGAGACGCAGTCCCCACCAGAACACTCGAGAATAAGGTCAGCCTGGGGGAGACGCATGAGCGATAACATTCAAGGCATGTTCGAAGCCGCCGTAGCGAAGGACAAATCCGGCGAAGGCAGCGAGGCCATCCGCCTGCTGGACGCCATTTTAGAGTATCAGCCGAATCACCGCATGGCACGCTTCTACCGCGGTGGCATTCGCATTCGATACCGCAAAGATCCGGAGGGCGGAGTGCGAGATTGGGAAGAAGCCTTCGAAGGCGCCCCGGCTGGCTCGTCCGCCAAAGTTCGCGAACTCTATCCGCTTTTCTTGGACAGTTGCTACGAACGACTGATCCAGTTCACCACCCAGGAACCGGACAATGCCGTCTATCACTCGTCCTTCGGGCGCGCTTGCCTGGTTCTCAACCAGGTGGAACTGGCCGAACGTCACCTGCAGCGGGCCCTGAGTCTGGACAAAACACGCGGAATCGACGCTGTGCGCGCCTACGAAGCGCTCAAACAGCTGAACAAAGGCGATGCTGGCGTTCAGCTCATGCAAAAACACCTCGAACATGCTGCCGACTCCCCGGAACTCCAGGCCAGCCTGGGCTTGCATTACCGTTCCCAGGCGATGACCGCCCAGGCTCTCAAACACCTGGAGGCATCGGCCAAATTGTCTCCCCGCACGGTGGCCGTGCGCCAGGCTTTAGGCGACATCTATCTGGGACAGGGCCGCATGGAACAGGCGGAGTCGCATTTCCAGTTCATGCTGCAAAACCAGCCCACCGCCTCGGCCCACCTGGGCATGGCTGAGTGCGACAAGCAGCAGTTTCGCTTTGCCGAGGCGCTGGAGAATTTGCAGAAAGCGGCCACTCTGGAACCCGTAAATTTCCAGGTTCAGGCCGACCTCGGAGACCTGGCACTACAAATGGGCGAGGCGGAGCTGGGGATTCGCTCCCTCAAAACCGCCCTGGCCCTGGAGCCCAACCATCCAGAGATCTATGGATTGCTGGCCAAAGCCGCCCTGCAGAAGGGCGACCGGGCCGAAGCCATTCAATCCCTCACCACCCAACTCCGCCTCGATCCTAACGATGCTTTCGCCGCCTACACGCTGGCCACCCAATTGCGTGCCACGGGCCAATATCAGGAAGCGGGACAATTGCTCAACAAAGCTCTGGTCGCCAAGCCGGGGGACGTGCAGATCAGCCTCGATCTGGCCGAGTGCTACGAAAAGCTCAACTACCTGACCGAGGCGCGCAAAATGCTTCGCGAAGCTTACGAACGCAACCCGAGTCACCAGGAACTGCAGGCAGCCCTGGCGCGCCTCGATCCCGAGGCCCTGGTCAAAAACCGAGTCGCCCAGGTACAGCCGGAAGTCGAGGAATGGGTGAACCTGGCCCGGGCTCACGCCCAGGCTGGACGCCATCAGGAAGCGTTCGAAACCTTTCGCAAGGTGCTGGGGGTCAACCCTCACCACTCCGAGGCCCTTGCCGAGATTGGGCGGATTTATGCGGGCCGCCGGGTGCTGGCGCCGGCCGGAGAGTTCTTGCTGCGCGGTTATGCCTGCGACCCCAGTCAGTTGCCGGTTCTGCTGGAGTTTTTCGACGTGCTCAACCAGATGGTCGGCCGCGAGGCTTATGGTTTGCTCGAACAGTTGGCCCGCTGCCTTCCTCAGGATCTAGAGAAAGTAGCCTGGCTCGATTATCTGTGGCGCCAACGCGAGAGTCCGGGCGTGGGCAAACTGCTCAGCGCATTGCTAGAATCGGTGAAGAAAGCCTACCCCCCAAACCATCCGGTGTCCCAGCGCTGGGTGAGCCTGCAGCTATCGGATAGATAAGGGGGGACTGCCGTCTCCCCCTTGAACCCCCCTGCTCCCCATGGGCAAGGGGGGACTGCCGTCTCCCCCTTGAACCCCCCTGCTTATGACTGCGAGACCGAATTTTTTAGCCTGGGTGGAACCTCCGGTCGGCGAG
>JALHOV010000164.1 GCA_022842865.1 Vulcanimicrobiota bacterium
GTAGTCCTCGCCGCTGACCAGTTCACTCAGATTGACTTCCTGGTGAGTCTTGCTGTCGATGGTACGCAGCCTGACCTCGGTCGTCTCGTTGCCGCCCGTGGAGCGAGTGGTGGTCTCCGACACAGAAACATACTTACCATAGTGACCGGCGCCCTTGATCACGCTGTTGGTTTTCCAGTTGCCTTCGGCCTGGTCATGAAAGTCCAACGTGCCCAGTTCCGCGTCGTCCGAGCTATACAGCACGTGACCGTCAGCGGTGCCACTCAGGCGATCGATGCGAACGTCATGGGTCAACTCGGTCCCATTGGGCCCGGGTTTGGCCTCGATACGCTTATCCGTCTCGATCTTGCCCAGCTTGCCCAGGTCGTGCACGCTGGGGGTCACTCCGATGCGCGCCGTCAGCAGATGAGTGGGAGCCTGTTGCTCCTGCAGCATCGTGGTGGGAGCGGTCTTGCTCTGTTTGACCACCTGCACCTGGGCCGAACCCGCATTGGCCGGCGACATACCGGCCATAATCATATTCGTGCCGGCCACCGTGCCGGCGATGGCCAGAGTGCCCAGAGCGGCTGCCAAACCCACCTGACGTAGCCAGCTGGCCGACTTCTTTTGCGGAGTCGCCGCCGGTTCGTTGCTGGGAGGGCGGATGTTAACCTGATCGCCCGGGACCTCGTGGTTCTCCTGGGGAGCCTTACTGGTCTTGACCGGACTCAAGTGGTTCAGATTGCGGACCGGTCCGGTGGACTGGATATTTGGTAGGTTCGGGTTGATGGCCATGGCAGGAGCTTCTGGATGGGCCGCTTGATCCCTGGTTTATCCGACGGATGTTACCAATCCTAAACGGTTGTGCAGCGATGTCCAGGCCGCCTCGAGAACTTGCTCCTGCGTCAGCTGGCTGGTATCAATCTCCAAAAAGCGCGGATGTTGGGCAAACTCGCTGCGCAAATGGTATTCCATGGCCAGGAACTGATCGGTCCTGGTAAAGACCCAATGGTCGGCTCCATGATTCGTGCGCTTACGACAACGCCACTGGCGCACTTTGAGCGAGGTGGAAAGATATAGGACCGCGTCGAAATCCACCCCGGGAACTTGGTCCCAGGGTAGCGGCACCCCCTGGCGGCGGTCAAAAGCCTTCGAGCGCAGCCAGCAGCTGTCCTGAATGTGCACGCCTGGCCGGTCGGGCTGGTAATGGCGCATATCCCAAAGGTGAGTGGCCAAAAAGAGAGCCGAGGCTTCATAGGGATGGCGACGAGATTCCTCGGCGATGCCCTCGGCAATTTTGCAAATGGGATTGTCCGGGCACAGAGAGTTCTGACTCGACCAGGCCGGAGTTCCCTCGTCCTGAAAACGTTTCACGAGGGCTTTGGCCAGCGTGGTCTTACCGGAGAAATCCATTCCTTCCAAAAGAATTCGCTGGCTCATCGGGTCCCCGTTTCCTAGGAAGTTTCTCCTATTCTAGGCCCGAGAGACTAGCCACGACTGTGTGCTGGCTCACATTTGATGTTAGCAATTGATGAATTAGAGCCCATGTAGGTCCTCCGGGTTAGGGGAGCAGTCGAACCGTCCGAGTTCGGAGCACCTGCTCACTTTATAACCCGGATGGGAAAGGAATTCCGTGAATTATTCCCAGAGCAGCAAAAAGACCCCCGAGCGTACTCGGAGGTCTCTTTGCGAAACGGAACGGAACTTACTTGGCTTGGAAAGCTGACCAGGCGCCCATTCCGGCCAGGGTAACGCCGGCGCCGATGGCAAAAGCTTGCGGGTTGATGCCGCCCAGAGCCAGGCTGGTGACCACGCCGCCGAGAGCGGAGGCGTATACCGAGGTAAGGGCGGTGCGGCCGGCGCGGCTGTTGCCGGTGGCCTTCTCGATCAGGTTGAGGGGCTTGTCGGCCAGGCCGGCGCCGTAGCGATAGCCCATCATCGATCCGGCCAGACCACCGGCCATCGAGCCGACCTGGGCCATCCCCATAGCCAGCTGGCCGCCGCCGAGGGCGCCGCCCAGCACGCCAAGTCCGGCGCCGGCGACCATGCTTCCCACCGAACCACCGACGAACATAATCGTCAGGGGGGTGAGTGCGCGAGCAACTTTTTCACTGGTACGATCCATTTCGGAGCCGAAACGATCTCCAAAGCCCGGGCCCTTGGGGGCTTCCGGCTGGTTGTCCTGTCCTTTGGGGGCAGTCAGGGTGCGGGGGATGTTGAACTTCGGGGCGTTGGTGACTTGCATGACACTCTCTCCTTTTGTTTGTGATCCCACTCTAGGTACTGGCTGTGAACCCGACGTTGCCAAAGTTTTGCCATGGCGCCAAGTCAGGCTACTTCCTCTTCTTCTTCTTCTTTTTCTTGGGAGAGGGCGGCGGCGGCGGCTGCATCTCGGCCAGCATGGGCGAGGGATTGCTCTGATCTGCCAGCAACAGGCAATGGCGGCGGGCGCGCGTGATGGCCACGTGCAGAATGCGTCGTTCCTCCTCCTCATCCTCAGACAGACGATGCGGGAAAAGTCCCCCGTTCACCCCATAAACGACCACGCAGGGCCACTCCTGACCCTTGACGCGGTGCACCGAAGACAAGCGCACTCCGGACTCATCCCCGGGTCGGTCCAACATTTCTTCCACCCAGGCCACGAAATCCGCGGCCGGGCCAGTGTAGACCGCGGCGCATTGTTCCAGGGCCAGCAAATCGTCGCGGTGACTGCTGCCGGAAACCCCCAGACCGCTGCGGTCCAACTGGTCGAGCGCCTGCAAGAAATTGGTCTGCTGGCGAAGGGCCTGAAAAAAGGCTGGCAGGCTCTTGTTCAGGTGCTTACCCAGCATGCGCAAGTCATCCACGAACTCCTCGATCTGCGAGGCCGGCCAGGCCTCCTGCTGCATCCCCCACTTCCACAAGTCGTCCCGACTGCGGCAGCGACTGGCCTTTTCCAAGAGCTCCCGTTTGAGCATACGGCTGGGTCGGCGTAAGGCGTCGGCCAGATCAGCCGAAGCGAAGCGGTTGGGATGCAACACCAGGCGCAGATAGGCCAGCGCCGAGCGAATGCCGGTGCGCTGCAAAATGTTGCTGTCCACGCTGCGGCTGCAGGGGATGCCGCGCTGCACCAGCAGCAACTGCACGGGCATCAACACCGCGTTGACTCGGGCCAGTACGGCCACCTCGGTGGCTGGATGAGAACGCAAAAACTGCTCGACTTGCTCCACCGCAACGGAAGCACAACCGGCAGCCGGGACCATCTCCAAGCGCAAACTGCCTTCGGCCTGCACCGAGCGGATTTGTTTGACTACGCGCAGCTTGTTGCGCCCCAACAGATGTCCGGCGGCATCCACAATGGCTGCCGGGCAGCGGTAATTGGTGTCCAGAATGTAGGCGCTCGAGAAGTGGAAATAGCGGTTAAAGTTGACCAGATAGTCAGGGGTGGCCCCGGCGTAACCGTAGATCACCTGGTCGTCGTCGCCCACGCCGAAGACCTGATAAGCCGGCGCGCACAACAGCCGAACCAGCAGTAGAAAAGCCGGAGTCAGATCCTGGAATTCGTCCACCAGCAAATGCGTGCACGAACGTTGTGCCTGCTTGCGGGCCTCCGGGTTGCGCAGCAAGAGTTCCAGGGCGCCGTAGATCTGCTCGTCGTGATCGACCAGGCCGCGCCGACGCAGCTCCTGGCGATACTCGGGAAAGGCTTCGGTCAACCCGGGCACATCGTCACGGCTCTCCTCCACTTCCTCGGGATCCATCAGACCCAGGCGCACCTGTTGCAAGGCTTCCAAGTAAGGCTGCAACGGATCCTGATTGAGCAGCGGCGGGGGCTTGACCAACCGCGCCAGGATGGCTCGCACCTCCCTTTCGTCGGCCACTCTCACTTCACGATCGCGGCGCTGCAAGGCGTAACCCAATGCGTGCAGCGTGCTCACCGGAGCCTGGGGCAAACGTTGGCGCATTTCCAGAGCCGCCCGGCGGTTATAGGCCAGCGCCGTCACTCTTTCTTTCTCAAAACCGCAGCCCAGCAGGTAAGCCAGGCGCTGGGTGAGCACGCGCGTTTTACCGGAACCGGCGGGAGCCAGCACGCGGGCGGCGCCGCCCTGATGTCGCACTGCCTCCAGTTGGTCGGGGGCCAGTTCCAGATCGAGTGAAGCTTCGGGCTGACTGAGGCGAATCGAGCCCGACTCGACACTCTCGCGATGCAAGGCGGCCACGGGCAGATTGCAGCGGGGTCCGCCATCCACTTCTCCGGTAAAACCCAGACGCTGAGCCAGTCGCCCGTGCCACCAGATGGGTTCGCCCTTGGTGCCGTCGTAATTGTTAGCCCAGACCAAAAAATGCAGGCGCTCGCGGGCGAACTCGAAATCCGGCTGCAGCCGGTAGGGCTCTTCTTCGCAGATCTCGGGCCGCTTTAATTCGCCGATGGGAATGTGCAATTCGATCACCAGCGGACGGCGCTGCAGCCAGTGATCATGGAGTACGGCCAGCACCTCAGGATTGGGTTCTCGCACCGTGAGCGTGGCAATGCCCTCCCAGCCCGACGGAACAGGCTGGCCGGGCAAAAGCACCAGCCCTCGGCCGAACGATTGCATGACCTGCCCTTCCCCGATGTCAAATGACACTCCCCCGTGTGGTCCGCCAGGGAGCTTCCCAATTCTTCCGGGACCACCGTACCCCGAACCGAGTATGTCGCGGACGCCGGGGTTGACCGGCCAGGGCCTAGGATGGCTGAGACAATCCCTGGAGGACAACCCATGAACAAATTTTTTGCATTCACTCTGGCCGCGCTCACCCTGGGCGCGGGTCTGGCGGTGGCCCAGCCTTCCAACAACTGGAACCAGTCGGACTGGTATCGATACGATAACAACGGCGATGGGAAACTGGACGGCAACGAATGGAGCACCATGCAGCGCGGCTGGAACAACAATAACCGCGACAGCTGGAGCCGCTGGGACACCAACAAAGATGGTCGCGTGGACAGCAACGAGCGCAACGCCGCCGGCCAGCAGTGGTCGAGTTGGAACAACAACCACTGGAAAGAAACCAACAATAATTGGGACCGAAGCTCCTGGAACCGCTATGATACCAACCGGAACGGGCGCCTCGACCAGAATGAATGGTCACAGCTTCGCTCGGGTTGGAACAACAACAATAACTCCAACTGGAAGCAGTTCGACTTGAACGGCAACGGCCAGCTCGACAACTATGAGGAGCGAGCCATTACCAACCAGTGGAACAACTGGAGCCGGTCCCAGTGGCGAAACTATGACCGCAACGGCGACGGCCAGCTAAGCTCCAAGGAGCGCGACCGCATGGTGCGCGACCAGAACCGCAAGAACCCCAAAAACCGCTAAATTCCCCTATTTGGCCTTGGGCAAGATCTGACCGAGCTTGACCAGGTCAAATAGGGTGGGACGGCGGCGGTAGACCAGGTAAATGTTGCCGTGCTTGACGTTAGTGTAGGAAGTGCCGATAGGGTTTCCGATTTCGTCCTTGACGAACACCTTCATGGTGACGTCCGGCATCTCATAGAGTTCAGACAAGACATTGTTGCCTACCCGGACGCCGCTCAGTGTCTGATCGCCCGAGATGGCATACATTTCCATACCGATGGGATACCCGGCGCCATTGAAGAAGGCGCAGGCTTGCACCGGCTCCTTGCCGCCGGTCTGGGTGGCGCCTGCGTCGGTCAGCACGGCCTGCCCGTTCGGGCCGGGCCCAACCACGTAGAATCGATCTTTGGAGAGCGGGCCCTTGAAAATCTCGGTTCCCTTGTCGTCCAAAACCGTGATCTCCGTTCCCTCCACCGTCACCGGCTGCATGGACGAAGCCGAGGTATCGCGGTCTCCACAACGCAGAGTCACTTCGTTGGGGTAAATGGAGACCACGTTGATTTCCGCCTGGGCCAGGCTGCTGAGCAATAGAAATAGAGCCAGGCGTTTCACGCTTGCTGGTAACTCTTAAGCATCTCGCGAGCGATGACCACCCGGCAGATCTCGTTGGTTCCCTCACCAATGGTGCACAGCTTGGCGTCGCGGAAGGCGCTGGAAAACTTGGAGTTCATTTCCAGTCCGCGCTCGGCCATGTAGGTGACCAGGCGGTCGGTGGCCCGCATGGCCACTTCCGAGGCGAACCATTTGGCCATGGCCCCGTCCTGAGTCCAGCGCGGCTGAAGATCCTTGGTGATGGCCGCGTTGTAAATCATCTGACGAGCAGCCGCCAGTTCGGTGGCAATCTCGGCCAGCGGGGCCAACTTATATTCGTGAGCCCACAAGTCTTGGGTGTAGTTTTCTCCAACCACCGCCTTCACCGCTTCTTCCAGGGCGGCGTAGCCCAAACCCAAAGCCATAGCACCAATGGTGATTCGGCCACCGTCCAGGGTCTTCATGAAATACTTAAAGCCCTGGCCCTCTTCGCCTAGCAGGTTCTCTGCCGGCACTCTGCAGTTGTCGAACAGCAGCACGCCGGTGGCCGAAGCGCGCAGACCCATTTTGTCTTCTTTTTTGCCGAAAGAGAAGCCCGGAAAGTCCTTTTCCACGATGAAGGCCGAGATGCCCGAACCCTTCCCTTTGTCTCCATCCGTCACGGCGCTGACGACGTAAGAATAAGCTTCGGTGGCATTGGTGCACCAGGCTTTGGCGCCGTTCAGAATCCAGTGAGTGCCGTCAAAGCGGGCGTTGGTCTTGGTGGCGCCGGAATCGGAGCCAGCCTGAGGCTCGGTCAAACCGTAGCCGCCCATCCGCTCGCCCTTGGCCAGTGGCACCAGATACTTGCGCTTCTGCTCTTCGTTACCCCAGTTCCAGATGGGCGATGCGCCCAAACCGATATGGGCGGCCATGATGATGCCCAACGAACCCCAGGCCCGCGAGAATTCCTCGATGGCCATGGCCAGACTCAGCGAGTCCAGGCCCATACCGCCGTATTCCTTCGGAAACGGGATGCCCAGAAAGCCCTCCCTGGCCATACCCTTGAGGATTTCCCGCGGGAAACGCTCATGAGCTTCATATTCGGCCCAGACCGGCTCCACGTGCTCGGCCAAATAGCGGCGCAAACGAGCCCGGAACTCGAGGTGCTCAGGCTTGAGCAAGTGACTATCAGGCAATAGATCGGGAGGCAGATGTTTTACAGCGGACACGTGGGAACAGGCTCCTTGACAATAAGTTCGGCTTCCGTTGCATCCAACACTTGTTGGGTGGTGAAGCCGGGTTGGACTTCCAATAATTGCAGACCCTCAGGGGTCACTTTCATGACGGCCATCTCCGTGACGATGGTGTCAACCACTTTCACGCCCGTCAGCGGCAGCGTGCACTTTTTTAATATCTTCGAGGCGCCATCCGGCCCGGTATGCTGCATGGCAATAATGACACGTTTGGAGCCAGCGACCAGATCCATCGCTCCCCCCATACCCTTCAGGCTCTTGCCGGGGATCATCCAGTTGGCCAGATTGCCTTCCTGGTCCACTTCCATCCCGCCTATAACGGTGATGTCAATATGGCCACCGCGCACGATGGCGAAGGATTCCGCCGCGTTGAAGAAGCTGGAACCCGGGATGGTGGTCACGGTTTCCTTGCCGGCGTTGATCAGGTCGTGATCTTCCTCGCCTTCCAGCGGATAGTCACCAATCCCCATCAAGCCATTTTCCGAGTGCAAAATCACTTCACAGCCTTCGGGAATGTAACTGGCGGCTTGGGTGGGAATGCCGATGCCGAGATTGACGTAAAAGCCGTCTCTAAACTCCTGTGCCACTCTTCTGGCGATGGACTCTCTTTTCGATGCGCTTGTCATAGCGTTCTCCCTTGATCACCATATCCACGAACACGCTGGGCGTGACGATTTGCTCGGGGTCCAGTTGGCCGGCCTCGACAATTTCTTCGACCTCGGCCACCACAAAGTCAGCGGCTGTCGCCATAACCGGATTAAAGTTGCGGGCGGTCATGCGATAGACCAGGTTGCCGTGCTTATCGGCTTTATAGGCTTTGACAAAGGCAACGCTGCCACGGATGGCCGTTTCCATCAGGTAATCGCGTCCGTTAAAACTGCGAATCTCCTTGCCTTCCGCCACCGGAGTGCCCACGCCGGTCGGCGTGAAGAAAGCCGGGATGCCGGCGCCGCCCGCGCGCACACGCTCGGCCAGGGTTCCTTGAGGGTTCAGCTCCACCTCGATCTCGCCGGCGAACACGGCTTTCTCGAGAATCTTGTTCTCACCGATATAGCTGGAAATCATCTTGCGGACCTGGCCGTTTTCGATGAGCATGCCGATACCCGCTCCCTCGACGCCGGCATTGTTGCTCACGATGGTGAGATTCTTGGTGCCACGTTTCTGCAAAGCCCGCACCAAATTCTCAGGGATGCCGCACACGCCAAACCCTCCCATCAAGATGGTGGCTCCGTCCTGGATCTTTTCCATGGCGGCTTCAATCGTTCCTACTTTGTTCAAGGCTGCTCCTCCCAAGAGTCGGGGTTATACCCAGGGGGGGCGACGACAAATCCCGAAGTTTCGGCCATGCCAATCACATCCGCAATGCCCCCCGTTCTGCACGACCTTCTCCAAGGCGACCCGTCGGAAATTCGCCGTCGCACCCGCTGTGGACCCAAAGAGGCCCGCGAGGTGCACGAGGCACTGCGAGAAGGGGTTTGGGCCGTCCTCCAGTTTCCCGACCTGGTGGCTCAGCTACTGGGTGATCCCCAGCCACGCCTGCTGCGCAAATTCTCCGCCCAGCGACCCGGGCTGCTGCGCAAAGTGCGCCGCGGCCAACGGCTGGAGGCGCTGCGCGAGCTGATGGAGGACGGAGAACTGAGCCAGTTTCAAGCCCGCGATTTTCTGCTCGGCTTGGAGCGGCAGGGCGAAAATTGGGTGAAGTTGGAGAAGCTCTACTTCGATCCGGGCGATGACTTCTGGCGGAAACGCCCTCAGCCCAAGGAGCCCGCCGGCATCCGATTCGAGATGGTCTTCGCCCCCGAGACCTTCGACCCCGAGTTGGTGCTGGACTGGCTGCGCAAAGGCGAATATCGCGCGGCCGTGCGCTGGCTACGCCAACTCTCGGGAGCCAGCCGCCAGGACTGCCAGGACCTGGTCGACCGTCTGGAAGAGGCGATTTTCGAGGGTCACCCCGACCCCTGGCGACTGGTTAGCCGCCTCTGGCCGGGGGTGATCGCCCCGCTGGCCGGACTACCCAACCCCGACTGGCTGGAGATCTTGGAACCTCAGCGCTCCGATCTGCTCGACAAACTCGCTAACCACGCTCGGCGGCAGCCACCCAACTGGTGGCCGAAAGCGTTGGTTGCAGCCCGATCGAGGCCCGTCGCTTCCTGCGTTTGCTCGACGATGGAGCCAAATGGGATTCCACTCTGGAGACCTTCACCCTGGGCCAGGTCTTTCCCAAGCCCAAGCCCAAGCCCACTCCCCCGCCCACGCCTACGCCTACGCCCAAAGCAGAAGTCAAAGTTTTGCCTCCCAAGCCCAAGGAATCGACCCCGCCCCCCCCGTCACCCGTGCTCGAAGCGGCCGTCGCTATCGTAGCCGCTGCCACTCCCGAATTTCTGGGTGCAGCTCCCAATCTGCCCTCGGAGTCTTCCCTTTCCCCCTGGGCAGCCGAGCGCGAAAGGGACCGCCTGGCGGCCGAAGCCACCCGCCAGAAAGAGCGGGAAGAGTCGGAACGGCGCCGCCAAACCCAGCTGGAGAACGCCGAGCGAGCCCGCCAACAGGAACAAGAAAAAGTTCAAGCGGCTCGCCAGCGTGAGTTGGCTGCCACCCAAGCGGCCCGCCAACGGGAATCCAACCCGCCGCCCGCCGCCCCAGCGGCGCCCACCAAGAAATTAGACTTAAACGACACCGACCAGATCGTCGACCGGCTGATCCGCCTGGGCGAAGCCTGCGCCGCTAAAAATAGCCTGGAGGCTCTCTTCATCCTGGAAGAGCTCGAGCAGGCCGGACTCAACCGCGACTACGTAGCCTCGCGCTTTCCGGCCATGATCCCCTGGCTACCTGACGACCCCTGGACCGACCAACTCGAGAAAATCGGCGTTTTCGCCCCGATCCTGGGCAAGTTGTTAAAGGGCGAAGCCAACCCCATCGAACTGGCCAGGCAATGGGTTTCGAGCAGTGAGTCCGCCAACGGGAAGGAAGTCGAGCAAGTGGTGGCAGCCCTGGAGAAGGCCTGGAAAACCAAAAGCCGGCCCGACCTGGAGGCAGCCTTGAGTCTGCTCAAGCAAAATCCGCACCTGGCAGAGGAGATCAACCGGCGCGTGCCCTGGCTGAGCGAGCTCATGGATCTGGACCGAGACGGGACCCCCGACGTTCTGGAAGCTTACGACGATCCGGCCGCCTTTTTCGGAGACCTGATGCGCACTCGCTTCCCGGAACTGGAAACCCGGCTGGGGGAGACGCGCATTCAGAAAATCAAAGAGATTCTGCCGGAACTGCTGCAGTCCATGAAAGAACGCAATATGCGGGGCGTCATGCGGGTTCTGTCCCGACTGCGGCTGGGACCGAGCGACGTGAAGGCGCTATTGGGTGCCCTAAAACACATGCACCGCTAAACTTCTTCTGGATCAGCTCGGGCCCAGGTTACCCCGGGCCCATGAAAATCTTTAGAAACCTGGCGGAAGCGGTGGCGGCGTGTTGCTCTGAACCGGCGGCGTGTTGGGCAGCGGAGGCGGAGTTCCCTGAGCCTGCATCATATTCTGGGTGGACAGGGGCACGAAATGAATCGTCTCCTGCTTACCGTAGCTCCAGGTATTGGCGCCCCAGCCGGCAGTCCCGGTCAAAAGACCCATCACGCGCTTGCCGGTCCAACCGCCTTCCAGCTTCATGCCCATGCCTTCTTGAACCACGGTGCGCTCGCGGGTGTCGGGCTTGTTCATGGTCAGCATCTTGGACCACTGATTTCCCTGAGAGAATCCAGGCCAGGGCGCGCCCGGCTCTTGTGAAAAGTGAACGTCTCGTGATTCCAGGCCCTTCTGGGTCTGGTTCACTTCGGTGTAGGTAACCTCGCGCCCACCGGCGCCACCCATACCCATCATGCCCATCATGGAACCAAGACCGAGACCACCCGACTCCTGGCCGAATGCGCCGACTTCCTCGCGGACGCGCCAGCCCCGGCTGCCGTCGGGCTTAACAAACTCTGCCTGTTCGCGGGTGTAACCCATGTTCATTTGAGCATCCCCGGCCACTTTGGGCCGAGCCGGGGTGGCCAGACCGAAGCTGCCATCCGGATCCAACATCACCAGGGGAGCGTTGGGATTGTCCTTATCGGTCTGCACGTAGACTCGACCATCGGACATGACGGTGGCGGGAAGGGTCTTGGGCTGCTGGTTCTCATCGCGGGCCACTTTCCCGTTCCCGTCCAGCGCGTAGGCCTGAGCCTGCTGGAAACTGGCGCCCAGAGTATTCTGGGCCGGCAGGGTGGAGATACTGAGCAAAATGGACCCGCCCAGGAGACCGCCCGGCCCACCCGGCATGGTGGCATAAAGGGCCGTCTGTTGGCCGCCCTGACTGAAAGCCTCAATCTTGAGGCCGTTGGGGAAAACGTGTCCGGGTGGCTGTTGTGGCGCCATCTGCTGCTGTGGCGCCATGGCGTGCTGGTTGGGAACAAAGCCGTCCGTGGGATTCGGGGTCTGCTGGTGAACGGGTGCTTGAGGGCGGGTTGGCTGATTGCCATACTGGGGGTGGATTTGACCACCACCGGAGTTCACTGGAAATGCCACGAGAGCTAGGACCTCCTCCACGAAGTGGAGTTCAGTCTATTCGGCATGGCAACATTTTTGCAACAGTTATTGTTGTTTTTTAACGTCTCCCAGCGGCATGTACGAGCGGCTGCGCTCTCCGAAGTAATCCAGCCAGTTGACCCCGAAAGCTACCACGTTTCCTCCCAGCGCTATGCCCTGGGCAGTGGTGGCGAAACCGCTCATCGAGGGAACAGCCACGGCAGCCAGAGCGCCCGCCAGTCCCAGGGCCGAGGTGGCGATTTGCGCGCCGTTGGCCACCAGCGCGGCCGTCTTGATGATGGGCGGGGTCTCGCCCATTTCTCGGAATTGCTGGTGCTGCTTGTAAGATTTGAGGAACTTGATGACGCTCAGGCCCACCGAGACGCCCATCAAGCCAGGCTGATACCACTGATTGATGTTGCTGGCCACTTCATAAGGAAGGCCGCCCGTGATCATGGGCTTGACCACTTCGGTGGCTCCGGTCAAAGCCAGGCTGGGGCCCGAATTGATGGCCGCCTGTACTTCTTGGACACCAGCTGTAAAGAACTGCTGCATCGCGCTGAAAGTTTTCTGGGCCGGCCCGATGCGCGTGCCGGCCACCATGTATTCGTGACCATCGCCCAGGTCCACTATCAGACTTCGGTCGGTGGGAAGTCGGTCCGCTTGCTGCCGGGCCCACTCAATGGCAATCTTCTCCTTGCCGGACATCTGGTCCGGAAGTTTTGCGGGGGTTCTCGGCTTGGGGGTGTTTTGAATACGCATGATGGCTCACCCATCATGTCCGGGACCGAGGCTGCATAGGTTAGCCTTTTGTAAACATCATGACTCCAGGTAGTCTACGAGTTGCAGCAGGCGCGGCTTGAGCCCCTCTTCCACCAGCGCCGCCGTTTCCTGGTCCATGCCGTAGCCGGACCCGCGCAGACACAACATCTTTCCCGGGCCCAACGAAAAGGTCTTCAGCTCGAGAAAACCGTCGATCTCGTTCCAGCTCAGAGCGGCTTCTTTCTCGGTCACGGCCATGATATAGCCGGACATCACGTCCCCGGCTTTGCTGACAAGTCGGTAGGGTTTGCCCACCAGCGGGTAGTCGGCCGGCCACTCCTCAAACCTCTCGGCCAACCAGTGCTCCAATCCTTGAGAACTGGCGTAGAGGGCCATGATTTCGCCAAAAGTGAATGAGGCCTTGGCCACCGCCATAAAGCTTCGGCGCGGCTTACGGAAATATCGCTCGACATAGAGTTTCAGCGCGGCCATGGACAAGCTCCAGTTGGAATCGGCCGAACTATGAGGATTGTGAGGAGTAAAGGGAGCTGGAGCATCGGTTACGTCCACCCATGTGGTCTTGCCGGTGCGCCTCAGCCCGAAAGTGACGGTCTGCTGGCCACTACCCATCGGACACTTGAGCACCAACTGCTGGCACACTTTGACCTCGGCCACCTTGTACTCAATGGTCATCCCGAAACGTTCCCAGGTCAGCGACAGAGTGCCGCCAACCGCTGGCCAGCCACCGGCGCTGTCTGCCATCCACTGTCCCAGTAGTTCAGTATCGGTCAGCGCCTCCCAGACCTGTTCGGGATAGGCAGTCGTTTCGATGCTCTTACGGATAATTGGACTTTCCTCAAGCCACACGGGCCGTTCTTCGGGGAGAGATCAAGGCGAACCTGTAGCCAAATTCGCCAGCACCCTGGGGGAGGCGCAGAACCCCTTGAAACGGAAGGAGCGCGGCCATGCGAACACTCTTGAAAGCTCTGCGCGCTCAAATCGTTGAGAAAAGATCGCTTTGGGTAGCCGAACTGGCTGCCCTGCGCGGCGTCGACGACTTCCAGGCTCTCGTTTCGGAAATACTGCCCCTGCTCGATGCCATCCAGTGGTTGGAACGCAGAGCCCATAAGGTTCTGCGCAGCAAGCGGCCGAGCTGGCGAGAGCAGCCGCCCTGGATGATGGCTCACCGCCTGGAGATTCACCGGCGCCCGCATGGCCATGTGTTGGTGGTAGGCCCCGGAAACTACCCGCTCTTCTTGCCCGGCGTACAGTTGCTACAGGCCCTGGTGGCCGGTAACACCGTTTCCGTCAAGCCCCAGCAAGGCTGCGACGCCCCTCTGCGCCGCCTGGTAGAATCCCTGTATGCACTGGGTCTACCGCGTCAGCGATTGACTTTACTTCCCAGCCAAATCGACACCGTCTATCAAGAACTGGAAAGCCGAGCCGACCTGGTGGTCCTGACCGGCTCTTTGGAAACAGGCCGCAAATTGCTGCCCGCTTGTGCCCAAAAGCCTGTGCCCGTGATCGCCGAACTTTCGGGCCATGACCTGGTCATCGTGGGGCCCGGAGCCGACCGCCACACCGTGGAAAAAGCCTTAGAATGGAGCCGAGGGCTCAACTTCGGCAATACCTGCATGTGCCCGCAGCGGGTCTGGATGCCCGGCGGTTGGGAACTCGAGACCGCTTTGCCGACCCGCCAGTATCAGCAGATCTCCGAGGTGCAAGATTGGTTGGCCGAGGAAAAATACGGGCTGGGCATCAGTCTCTTTGGAGACGCGTCATGGGTTGACGAGCTGCTGCCGCATTGCCGCAGCGGCTTTGTGACCGTCAACGACATCATCGCCCCCACCGCCGACCCTCGGGCTCCCTTCGGTGGGCGCGGCCTCTCCGGCCACGGGGTCACCCGTGGAGAGGAAGGCTTGCTGGCCATGACCTATCCACAGGCCGTCTTCACTAACCGCGGACCGCGCTTTCATTTGTGGCCGCCGTCAGGAAGAGAATTGGCCTTGATGCAGGCCTACACCGACTTTCACCACGGCGGCGCGTGGCGCCGATGCAAAGCCAGCCTGGCCATGGGCTGGGCCTGGGCCCGGCTGGTTTTCCGGATCGTCAAGATGCAAAAGGGTAGGCCACCCTGGAAAAGCGAAAAAGGTCACTAAATGTTTTCGGGATTGTTGTCAGGCTTCAAAAATTTCTTCTCCAGCAATGTTGTAGGAGCTTCTGCTGAGAGCGCCGGGTTTCGCGAGCGCCGCAAACTGGTGCGGTTGCGCTGCGCCTATGAGGTCAAAGCCAACATCGGCGAGAAAAAATTCAAAGCCACCATCGTGGATATCGGCGTAGAGGGCCTCAAACTGCGCACCGGCCAACATCTGAAGGTGGGCGAAAAGGTGGTGCTCGCTCCCCCCGGCCAGGGCCTCTCCGTGCAGGCTCTGCCGGTCGAGATCGGAAGAGCA
>JALHOV010000165.1 GCA_022842865.1 Vulcanimicrobiota bacterium
GGCGTTAGGGTGCTGATCATCCTCAGTAAGGTGCGGATCTTGGCGTTTTCGGGGGCCTGAAGGGCCGGGATCCGCGGTCTGGTGCGGATCATCCCCAGTAAGGTGCGGATCTTGGCGTTTTCGAGGGCCTGAAGGGCCGGGATCCGCGGTCTGGTGCGGATCATCCCCAGTGAGATGGGGATTTTGGCGTTTTCGGGGGCCTGGAGGGCCGAGATCCGCGGTCTAGTGCGGATCATCCCCAGTGAGATGGGGATCTTGCCTTTTTTCGGGGGCCTGAAGGGCCGGGATCCGCGGTCTAGTGCGGATGATCCCCAGTAAGGTGCGGATCTTGGCGTTTTTGGAGGTTCTTAGATCCTCAGTCTGGTGCGGATGATGACGCCTCTGCCGGTTCGGTCCTCAGGCTGCCCAAGCCTTGGTCTAAGTCTAAAGGCAGCTCCCCATTGCGCCAGGCTCGCTCCTGCCTTACCTTGTAGGCTATCACTCCACCCAATGCCAGACCGACCGCCATCAGCGAGGCGGCGAACTTGCCCAGGTGGCTGATCGCCCCGAAATAGACCGGCGGGGTGTAGGTCCAACTGCGCCCGGTGCGCTCTTCATTGATGACCACGCTATCATTACCGCCGGGAAGCAAGTAATAGCGCGGCATCGTCCAGAGATAACCAAACGGGACCAGCGAAAGCGTGACCAACACTCCCGCCAGGCGACCGGGCAAAAGAGAAAACAGCAGTGCGTAGAACCCGACCACCACGCACAAGACTGCCAGAAAAGCCAGCATCAGGCCTTATACGCCGCCAGCTCTCGCATCAGTTCAATCGACAGCCGAATTCCCAGCTGATAGTTGCCCAGGTCAAAATGCTCATCGGGAGCGTGCAGATTTTCGGTGTTCAGCCCAAAACCCACCAAAAGGCCCGGTAGCCCCAGGATGTTCTGGAAGTCCACCACAATCGGTATGGAACCGCCCTCACGCACGAATAAGGCCTGCTCTCCGAAAACCGATTGCACGGCCCGATTGGCGCACTCCAAAGCCGGGTGCTCCCGTGGCGTTACCCACGGCTTGCCGCCGTGCAGCGACAACACCTCACACTCCACCGTCGGCGGGCACAACTTACGAATATGATCGGCCAACAAGCGCGCAATCTCTTCCGGGTCCTGGTCTGGCACCAATCGACAGGAAATCTTGGCCATGGACTTTGCCGGTAGCACCGTCTTGGCGCCCGGGCCGGTCCAGCCGCACATCATTCCGTTGATTTCCAAAGTCGGCCGTGCGCTGCGCTGCTCCAAGGGCGTCCAGCCCTTTTCGCCGGAAAGACCCGGCACATTTAATTCCTTGCGAAACTCCTCGTTATCGAAGGGCAGGCGCGCATAATCGGACCGCTCCTGAGCGCTCAAATCCACCACCTTGTCGTAGAAACCGGGGACGGTGATGCGCCCATCCTCGTCCTTCAACTGGGCGATCAACTTGCACAGCTCGAAGCCCGGATTGGGCACGGCCCCGCCAAAGACGCCCGAATGCAAATCGCTGTCGGCCCCCTTCAGCTCCACCTGCACATAAGCCAGACCGCGTAGACCATAGACAATGCTGGGCTTACCCGGCGCGAACATAGCGCTGTCGCTGATGACCAGCACGTCGGCCTGCAGCAAGTCCTTGTTCTTTTCCAGGAAGGGCGCCAAATTGCGACTGCCGATTTCCTCCTCGCCCTCGATCACGAACTTGACGTTGACGGGCAGCTTACCCTCCGCCTTCATCAAGGCCTCGACCGCCTTCACGTGAGCGATCACCTGGCCCTTATCGTCGGTTGCGCCGCGCGCATAGACCTTGCCATCGCGCACCGTCGGCGTAAACGGCGGCGAGGTCCATAACTCGACCGGATCCTCGGGCTGCACATCATAGTGGCCATAAATCAACACGGTGGGAGCCCCTGGCGCCCCCAGCCACTGCCCGTAAACCAGCGGGTGCCCGCCGGTCTCCTTGACCTCCACGCTTTCCAGGCCGGCCGACCGCATCTGGGCCGCCACCTCCTCGGCGCAACGAGCCACCTCGCCCTTACGCGCCGGATCGGTGCTCACACTGGGAATCTCCAAAAGACGGAACAACTCCGCCTGAAAGCGCTCTTGATTTTGTTCTACATAATCCTTAACCAACACTGGAACCTCCAAAAAAGTCTCCGTTCGAACGCATTCCGCGGCCAACCTTCTCAAGCGAGCGTTAGTCATTAGACCAGGCGAATGCAAGAGCGCCCCGAGTGACCATCAGGTCATTGGGGCAAGCCCAAGGAACGGTTGAGCGATGCCTGAATACCCGGCAGCGAAGTGGCTGTGCGCCTGAGCGACCAGAGTCGACTCAAACTGCAAGTCGGCAGTCGCTGCCGGCGGTAAGGCCAGTTGGAGCTGACTGCTTGCAGTCTTCGCACCCGCTCCAGTCCAAGCGTGGCAACCGCCAAGCCCAGGAGAACCCCGGTAAGCGAAGAGAATCTGCTGGGAAATCTCATCAGGTCCGGTTACTCGGCCTACAGAGCACCCCGAGATCCTGAACCTCGTCGTGGCGGGCAATAGCCAGCCACAGGGGGCTTAATTGTTGGATCCCATTTTTTCGTTCCAGCGGGTTATCGTCATTCCGCTGGGAGTTGCCTTCAATTGGGCTCGGCCGCTTTGGGTCATGCCGCCGGTTTTGCAGGCGCACACGTTGCCCTCCAGAGTCTGGGTGAAGTCGACAACCCAGGTCAGCTGTTTGAGGCCGTCGTAATCAAAGGGCTTGGTCCAGCGGAAAGATTCTTCGGAATCTTTCAGGAGAAACTGGTTGGCCAGCGGCTGATAAGCTGAGCCAGTCCAGCGGAAGCGTTTAAAGGTGGTAGGCCGGACATCCGATACGGGCCGGGCGGAGATGAGTTCTTGGGGGCCCACCCATTGTATGGTGGAGGACCCGTATTCCCACATTCCAAAGGCGAAAGATTCATCGGACGATTTGGCCAGCGGGGCCTGCCAGAGCAGTTTGCCTGAGGAATCCCAGACCTTCAGGCGGCCGAAAAAGCCGCCGCTGGGGTTGTGTCCGTAGGCCACCAGGCCCACTTTTTCGGGTTTGCCGTCGTTGTTGAGATCGACTTGAACCGACTGATAGACCTGGCCGGCTTTGGGTTGTGGTTGAGCGCTGACGCAGGTGATCAGAAGCACGAAGAGGAGTAAGGTGCGCATAAGGTCAGGGTCGTGCCGATAGCGCCGGAATCCTGCTCGCGGCCAGCATGACTCTCGGGCAGACCAGCACGACCTGCTGCAAGACCGTCCCGACGCTGCCCCATGCCGTTGACCACTTCTGCACCGGCGGCGGAGTAGCCGCAGGGCGCGGCTTCGATGGCCACGGCTCCGAACACCAGGGGCGTCCAGCCCGAGGAGAAAGACCCGGTCGAGCCCGGGCACAGGCCAAAGACCCAGCCAGGAACGTCAATGACCTCGTCAGAGGCAGTTGGCCACACCTCATATGGGCGCTAGCTCAGGGAGCCGCCGCTCTCAGCTCCTCCAGCGAATAAAAAGTGCCACGCCACACGATGCCTCCACGCCGCATACCCAACCAGCACGACCTCAGCATCGTGAAGACCAGGAGCACTCCGGCCAGCGGAAAAAACAGACCGGCCCAACGGGGGCTTCCCAATCCGGGAGCGCTGACCAGCGCGCATACCTGCATACACAGCAAGCCCAGCACTCCCCACCAGCAAAACCCGCAGCCCAGCAGCCAGAGCGGCGCCAGCGAACCCATCAGTGTGATCAGCGAGGCCAGCACAGCAAAGCCAGGCGAGTAGCCCAACCCACCAAAGGCGTTCTTCTCCAATACCTGGATCTGATCGCGCAGTCCCACCGCCCAACGTACCCGCACCGCCTCGCCCGCACCCACAAAACCCTGACGAAAGCCGCGCCCCTTGACCAACCGTCCCAGCTCCATATCGTCCAGCACCTGCATGGCCAGCGCCGAATGGCCGCCCAGTTCCCGATGCACCGAGGCCCGCAGCAGGTTGAACGCTCCCACTCCCACATAAAAAGGCCCCTCCCGATCCACCAGATCGGGACGGTAGCGAGAAAAGAAAGCAGTGCAGAAAAAGCTGACGAAGATCTTTTCCCAAAACGTCCCGCATACCAACCGGGGCCCCAGGCACAAGTGGTCCAAATTTCGCTCCAGGGCCAGCGAGACGGCACGCTTCAAGGCGAGAGGCTCAAAGTGCACGTCGGCGTCGGTAAAAAGCAACCATTCTCCACGGGCTGACTGGCTGGCCACGTGAAGCGCGTGAGTCTTGCCCAACCAATGAGGAGGAAGCTCATGAATGTGCACCACCCGCACCCGTGCATCCCCGGCCGCCAGGCTCTCCATCAGATCGCCGGTGGCATCGGTGGAGCGGTCGTTGACCAGCACGATTTCCAGGTCAGGATAGTCCACCGCCAGCAAAGAACGCAGTGCCTCCGCCAGCGTGGATTGTTCATTGCAGGCCGGGATCAGCACCGACAGGGTAGGTAACTCAGAGGCTACCCGCTCCGGCAAAATCCCCAGGCGCAGAGCCACCCGTACCTGCGTAAAAGCCACCCACACCCAGGCCAGGGTGGCCAAAATGGCCAGCCAGGTCACGACTTCAGAGTGAGGATCACCGGTTCGCGCTCAGTAATTAGCAGCGAATGCTCGAAGTGGGTGGACAGCGAACCATCCTTGGTTCGCAGCGTCCAGCCGTCCTCGTCGGTGACGATCTCCTCGGTGGTTAACGAGAGAATGGGCTCAATCGTGATCACCATGCCGGCCTTGAGGCGGTCGGCATAGCGACGGTCGTAAAAATTGGGAATCACCGGCGCTTCATGGATGCTTTTGCCCACCCCGTGGCCACACAACTGACGCAAAACCTTGAATCCCGACTTCTTGACCACGGTTTCGATGGCCAGCCCGATTTCCCAGATGGCCCGGCCGTGGCGGGCCAGACTCAGGGCCTTGATCAAAGCCGTCTCCGAACAGCGCGCCAGCGCGCTGGCCTGCGGATCCACAGGATCGACCAGCACGGTCCGGCAGGCATCGGTGATCCACCCTTCGGACTCGACGGTGACGTCCACCTTGACCACATCCCCCGGCTGAATCACGCGCGGACCAGGAATGCCGTGCACCGCTTCGTCATTGAGGCTCAAGCAAATGTTGCCAGGAAAGTTGTAAACCTTGCGCGGAGCCGAAAGGGCCCCCGCGTCCGCTATCATCTGCCCGGCCATATCGTCGAGGGCCTGGGTGGTGACGCCCACCTTCACCTCGGCGCAAAGCTGGTCCAACATCTCGGCCACAATCAGCCCACAGCGCCGCAGTTTTTCCACCTCAGTGCGTTGCGTCACAAGGTTCATAGGCTCTTGGCGTTCCCACAATTCGCCAACACTCCTGGTCGGCCACCAGGAGCCGGCCTTCTCGAACCCCTTGCGCGTCGCGCTCTAGGCCAGGTCGGCGTCCGGCTCCGGTTCCTTGTCGGGCATGTGGGTGTCGATGTAGTTCTGGAACTGCTCCTGCAGCCTTCTCACCTGCCAGATGTACTGGCAACCCTGGAAATAGAACTGCTGGCCCTCACGCAGATCCTCATTGGACTCGGTGAGCACTCCCGAGCGAATTTTGGCGATGCCAAATTCGCAATCTTCGATGCCCTGCTCCATGAGACCGATGCCGCCCATAATCACCTCGGACACCTCTTGGGCGTCCTTGATCTGATCCTCGGGGGCATCCGGGGGAATGGGAGGGAGCCGGAGTCGGGAGATGGTCGAGCGGGCGTGGGCCACTTCGCCGTCGAGGGCGTCGCACATGGCCAGCAATTCTGCCGCGCTCACCTTCTCGGACTGGAATCCCTCGCAAGCGTCAAAGAGTCGCTTCATGACGTCGGTCATCACCGGCGCGCCGAGGTCCTCCGAATCGGAGAACTCCATCTGAGAACTGCTGCCGCCGAATTCCTCACTGCCCGTCAGTTGAGGCAACTGACGGTTGCACTGGCTGCACATGCGATTGCTGGGAACATTCAGCGTGGAGCACGAGGGGCAGACGATCTTCCCGTAGCGTTCGTTGAAATCCTGAATGGAATTGTTGGCGGCTTCCAGTTCGAGGGTGGAGTCCTCCAAATTCTGCATGGCCTCTTTGGCCACCTCAGCTTTTCCGTCCGTGACCTCCGAATAGGCCACCAGGGTCTCCAGAGCCTCCTCGATGCCCTCCATAGCGGACATGATCTTGGCGCCCTCTTCCATCACCGTTGCCGAATGGGTGGGGGTATTGGAGGCCAATTTGACTTGAGCAATGGCCTTTTGAATCTCGCCCAACTGAACCTGGCAGAGGCCGCGCAGCATTTCGCGTCCCATCTTGCCTTCGATGACCAATTGCCCGGCTTTCAATACCGTGTTGATGGCCCTGGAAGAAGTGGGTTTGTCCACCTCCGCCTCGTTGAAAGCTGCGATGGCCTGGTTGAGCTCCGCGTGGGCGCGGGCCAGGGTCCGGATCTCTTCCTCCAGCCTGGCGGTCGATGTGCCCTTGGTAAAAGCCTCCAGGCGACCGAGGCAGGCCACCAGTTGTTCCAGGGCGGCGCGGCGTTCCGGAATGCCCTTGTCAGCCTTGGCTTGACTCTTGTCGATCTCGTCGATGGCGCCCTGATAAGAACCCTTGTATTGTTTGCAAACCACCAGCCATGCTTCTTGGGTCGTGCTGCCTTTGCAGACCGCCTCGCCCAGGTTGGCGAACAAATTGACCAGGGGCAGGTCGTGGGATCCGCGCGACAGCACCTTATTCTCGAACGCCGTCATGCCAAGGGTCAGGTGGATGGAAGCATAGGAAAGCTTCATGGCCGCTTCGTGCAATGCTTCGGGTTTGGGGTTGGCCTTGTACTGCAAGATGGTGTCCAACGCCTCACCGTAGACGTCGTAGAGCCGCTCGATGTACTCTGTCTCCTGGCTCAGATCTTTTTGGAACTCTTCTGGCTGCTCTTCCACTTCGGCAAAGAAGCGCTCCGAAATGGTGTTCATTTCGGCCAGCCGCTCCTGAGCCGCCCCTTCCAATTGAGGATAGACGCCCATATTGCCACCCGACACTTCCAAACAAAGGTCGATGAGCTGCTGAGTGGCCGGCGAACTGGCGGGGGGTATTGCTGCTTGATTCACGGTGATTCTCCCGACGTTTGATTTGGAGTGTCGCGTTGCGTCTGACCTTTGCGCTTGCGCAAGAGCCGGCTCACCGCGTGACCCCGTTCCGACATTTTTCGACCGGGCATGGGAACACGGCCCTCGGGCCCGCAGGCCAGTGTCAATTGATATCGTTCGATCTCAAAGCCCAATTTGATAGCGCTGAGCAGAGCCCTTTCGTTCGAGGCGGTCACTCGCGAAGTCATATAGCGAAAGCCCCTTTGGTACGAGACTTTGGCCGCTTCCCAAACCAGCTTGTGGCCTACGTACTTGCCAAAATAGTTGGAGTCGACCGCCAGGTTGTAGATGAAAGACTGCCTCTCGCCGGTGGTCTCTTCGATCTGGTCAAATTCCAAAATGATAAACCCCACCACCGCGTCGGAGGCGGCATGATCGACGGCCACCAGCACCGCGGCCTGGCGGCGCCGATAGATCAGGCGGTCCAATCCGGCCAGATGTTCCTCGGCGCTGGCCCGCACGGCTTCGTTAGAAATATCGCGGTTCGCGGGAATGCCCAGGTCGGCACACTCCAACGTAAGCCGCTTGATCACGGGCAGATCAGCCAGTTGCGCGGGACGGATCTCGATCACTTTCTCAACCAGGCTTTCATCGCCAGCCTTTCGACCTGCAAGCCAATTTCCCCCGGTGCCGACCCGGAGCGAAGGTGGCGCAGCTCGGCTTGCAGCAAAGTCATCTGGCCAAGCTCCAAGTACAGCTCGGCCAGCTCGAGACGAGCCTGAAGGCTGGCCACTTCGAGCGGGGCCAGCTTGATCGCCTTGCGAAAACTCTTGGCCGCCTCCTCCCCCAATCCGGCCCCGGCCTGGGCTCGAGCCAGTTCGCGCCACAAACCTGCCTGGCGCGGCTCCCCCTTCAAGGCCAGCTGGAACTCAGTCTGCGCACCGTTAGGATTGGCCTGTTGCATCATGGCCAGTCCGCGCAGATGGTGCAGATGGCTCTGCTGGGCCGGCGTCAACTCCGCCTCCAGCATTTTGCCCCAGCATTCCACCGCCTCGGCGTGGCATTTCTCCGAATGGGCTACCAGCCCCAGCAGGTAGTTGGCGCCGATCCATTCCACCCGCTGCAGCCACTTGCGGGCGCCCGGGTAGTCTTTGCGTTGCCAGCGCTGACAAGCCAGATCAAATGGCTCCAGGGCGTAGCCGGCGTCCAGTTCGGCCGCCCGTTGCCAGGCCAGCCCCTCGGTCAGGCCGCTGCCCTGGGCCTGCGTGACCAGTCGGGCGGCCTGCAGCCAGGCGGGCAAATCCTCTTGCCACTCTATCTGGCCGCTCAGTTGCTGCCAGTAGCTCCAGGCCCCTTCACCCTGCCCTCGATAGAGCATCTCGGTGAGGTTGCCCAGGTAGCGGCGCGCCACCGGCGTGTATCCGCCCTGCACAGAATAGGCCACCGTCACCGCCTCGACCTGCAGCCCACCCAGACGCTCCTGGAGTTCAAAGGGCGTTTCCCAGACTTCGTCATTCTCGCCCAAAAAGTAGTCGGCGTCGATGTCCAGCAAACAGGCCCGGTCCAGTTCAGGAACCCGTCCGCTGGAGCAAATCGTTAGAGGGCATCCCTCGATGCGAGCTTCCACCCGGCCTTCCACCAGCCTGGCCTCGGCCACATCCGTGATCTTCAGGAGATTCCAGCGACTCAACTCGCCCAGAGCCCAGCTCAAGTCCAGCTGGTTCTGGCACAGGTGAGGCGGAATCACCCAGATGACGCGGTTGACCACCCCTCGTCGGATGGCATGCAAGAGATAGTTGCCGCAGTTGATCTCAGGCTCGTCCAGCCTGGAAGTCAGGGGTAGCTCGAACTCACAGGTATCCAGATGGGCATCTATGTGGACACAGCAGGCCTCACGAATCTTCAGGCTCTCCCAGAAAAAGAGGGCGTCCCGGTGATCCTCCATCAAAAGACAAGGCCCGAAGCCATCCGTGACAGATGAGTTCGGGCCTTGCACTCTAGAAACGAGACCTGCTTAGCAGAAGTAGTTGCGGGGGCTGCAGCAGCAGCCGCAACGGGGCGGGGGCGGCGGGCACGGCTGGCCTCCCCACGGATCGCTGACCCACGGGAACTGCGGCTGCTGACCCCAGGGCTGCTGGCCCCAAGGCTGCTGACCCCAGGGCTGCTGACCCCAAGGCTGCTGTGGCATCCAGGGCTGCGGCTGCGGGAAGTAGTTCGGCGGGCACTGGGGCGGATAGTAGTCGCCGCAGCCATTGCCGATGTTGCCGTTGTGAGGGCCGAACTTGTCGCAGTTGTTCTGCTTGTTGAAGTCGGCGTAGGGACCAATGCCCGTTCCTTTTTGGATGCCGTTCTGCATATTGCCCAGGAAATCAGCGGCTGATCCACCGAAGGCTACGCCGGCCGCTGCGCCAAAAATGCCACCCGTCATAAAGCCGGCAATGCCAGCGGTGATGGGGTTGCCCAGGATGGCCTTGGCACCGCCCAGGGCACCGGAGAGCACTTCGCCACCGGACTTGATGAACATGCTGTGCAGGCCGCCCTTGAAGTCGCCCGTCAGAATCTGACCGGCGCCTTTCAGAACTTGACCGGCGCCGCGGACGACACCGCCTACGACAGATGCTGCGGCTTTAAAAGGTGCGGCGATAGCTCCACCGACTGCACGAACGACTCCACCCATAACTTTGTTCCTCCGGTTTTTCTAATCTGCAATCTTGCTGTTACTCGAAGTATCCCCCCCTCGAGTGGCTTATCTAGGGGTAAGAAGTTACACGTTTGCAACAGTTTTGTGAACAAATTGTTAGACTATCGTCGCTGAGTCCCTTCCGCCAGGGAAGACCGGTTTGCGTGAGGGGCCTCTTCTGCTCCCGATCACCGGGTTTGCCTGAGCGAATCCTGCTCTATCCTGGAAGAACGTCGGTGCCGCCACGAAACCGAGAGATTTTCAATAAACCGGCAGCTTGCGGTAGCTCACCCCGTCGCGAGCTTGACCCAACACCACCGAAAGAGCGTGCTCCCGAAAGAGCGTGCGTGGCTTGACCCCTAGCCTTTGTGCGCGAGCAAGGGCCATCTTGACCAACGATTGGTTGTAAACGGCCAGAAAAAACTTGCGCCCGTCCTGGTCCCAGGCCTCGCCGTAGCGCTCCCAATAGTCGGCGCCCTTCCAGGGCTCAAACCCCTTGGCGATGCGGACAAGCCCTTCGGCTACGCCCCTGTCGAGGGTCAAGGCTCTCAGCAACACGGGCAAACTCTCTGCCTGCTTTCCCTGAGCGCACATCAGCGAGGCGATCTGATAATGCCGCAAGCTTTGCTTGAGGGGGAGCTTCGAGTACTGTTTGAGGGCCTCGTCCCAGCGACCCAAACGCTGAAGCAGTGATCCATAGGCGGCCCACCCTTCCGCTCCAGGAAAGCTGGCCGTCAGACGCGCTTGAGCCTCGCAGGCTTCCTCTAACCTTGCCTGGTTGCGCAATTGCTCGACCGTATCCCTGAGCGCTCGAATTTGATCCGCAGCTTCCGGATCGTCAGGGTGCCAAATGGATCGCCGGGAACCTTTAGACGCTTGAGGCCGCGGTCTAGCCTCTCTCCTAGAGACAGGGGTAGCCTTCAATTCGAGGGCCCGCTGAATGAGTCGCTCCCAGTCCAGGCCAAGCTCCGAAAACCTCTGCCCGAACTCATCTCGCCAATTCGGGTCACGCAAGTGACCCAGCGCCTCGTCCACATCGGCAAAGTCCCCCAAACGCCGCTGACCCACCCGACCTGTACCATCGCGGTAGGACTCCAATAACAAAATCTTGCGACCCATTCTGCGTAGAAACATTTAACCACCACCTGGGGTTTTCATGTAGTGTGATTTCAATTCACACTACATGAATCCTACATAGCCCATCGATTGTGACAGACGGAAATACACTTTCGCAAAAACCAGCTTCTTGAGAGAGACTCGAAAGGTCGCATGCAGGCAGAACTGGCCAACTGCCACGAGTTCTACGCTAAATTATTTGCCCGCGATCCAGTCGGTGACTTGTTTGTAGGCCGGCGCACCTTCTTTGACCAGTTGGCCCCGGTTGTTATAGATGACGAAATAGGGCACCGAGCTGAGGGCATATTTCTTGGAGGTGGGCGAAGTCACGGAACCGACGTCGATGAGCTGAAATTCGGTCAATCGACGGCTGCCGAGCTTCACGAAGTCGGGGTAGAGAGCACGGCAGATGGTGTTGGTCTCCGCGAAGAAGCAGAAAACGTTGTGCCGCTCCGGGATGACCAGTGCCTCTATATCGACCTCCTTCTTGGTCCCGTCAAGACGATGGAATTCGGCTTGAGCCGGTAGAAAAACAAGGCAAGCGAGGGCAAGGGCGCGAACGATATGCATAGTTGATGGTTTTCGACCCGGACGAGTGAGCTCCTCGGACGGGGAAAGGTTTTCCGTGACAGTAGAATCTGAAAGGCGCCGCGAACGGCGCCGCAAAATCAAAGTGCAGCGCATTTTTGCGGCCGAGATTCTGGGCCCGGTGACGCCTCAGAACTGCTTCTTGCATATTTATGACCTGAGCGAGTCCGGCATGCGGGTCCATACCGACCTGTCCTTTCCAGCCGGAGAATCCCTACCGTTACGCCTGCTGCTCGACCGTCCCATCGACCTGAATGTGGAAGCCATCTGGCAAAAAGAGCTGATTGGCGGCATGCATGTAGCCGGCCTCAAGTTCCTCGAGGTCACAGGCGAGTCGCAAGAGGAGATCCGAGCCTTCCTGGATCGCCATTCCCCCGAGAACAAACGGACCTCCGTGCGCCTGCAGCGCATCCTGGTGGTGGAAATGGTGGTCGGATCCACCTCTCAGAAATTCGGCGTCTTCACCCTCGACATCTCCACCACCGGAATGAAAATCAGCCACGATTATCCTCTGCCGGAAGAAGTAGACATCCCGTTTCGCATCTTGCTGGAGTATGACAAGCCCCCGATCGAGGTGATCGCCCGCGTGACCTGGCAGGAGGCCAACACTCTGGGCCAATATGTCATCGGGTTACACTTCAGCCCGTTGGACGGGGGCGTGACCTCCCGACTGGAGGACTTCATCGACCACCAACTGACGGGAACCCGCCCCGCCCCCCGTCGCCTGGCTACGATGTCGGATTTTGAAGACGTTTAACCAGTTGTCTCAGGCGGTCGGCCAGATTGTTCTCGATGGCCCCACCGTAGCGGTAGGCGCTGTAGTCGCGTAACCACTCCGCGGCTTCCTCATCCTCCAGGCGGTTTGCCCAATCGAGCAGAGTTTCCCAGTCGTGACGCGCCAGGTCGCGCTTCTGCAAAACCTGAGAGAGGGAGCGAATCCACTCCGATTGTTGGGTGGGCACGGATTTTCCCTGGAGGCGAGGGAACCACTCGGTTTTGCGGGCCCGCCACAAGAGATAAAGCAGCAGTAGGCCGAACCAGTAGGAGCGCCGTTCCCAAAGGGCCGCCAGCACCGCCCTCCAATCGAGCTTGCCCAGGTCGCGCGTATAATAGTTGAAGGCTTCGCGCATCTTATCAAACCAGCTGCCCCAGCCTTTCGGGGTCTGAAGGGCCGAAGGAGGGGTGGGATCCAGGGTACGCCAGGCTTTGCCATCCCAGACTTCCACCCAGGCGTGGGCGTCGCGCACACGCACCACGTAGTAATCTTGACTGTAGGCCTGCTCGACGCACACGAACCCGTTGACGTAACGGGCGGGAATGCCCTGGGTGCGTAGCATCAGGGTCATGCTGGCGGCGAACAATTCGCAATGGGCGGCCGGTTTATTGGTAAGAAAGTCGGCCACCGGATCCTTGGACTTGGAAAAGTCGTAGCCGAAGCCATACTCGAAGTTGGACTGAAACCACATCTGGCACTGCAGCGACCGTTTCCAGACATCGGTGCCAGGGGGGGCTAACGCGCCTCCCCCTGGACCCCCCACTTCGGTGCCAGGGGGGGCTAACGCGCCTCCCCCTGGACCCCCCACTTCGGTGCCAGGGGGGGCTCCCAGAACCTGGCGGGCGGTTTGAGCCACGATGGGGTCGAGGTTTTCTGGCAGGCGCAAACAGGCTGCCAGGTATTCCGGGCTTTCCGGAGGGGCGAGATCGGCCCCGGGCTTGCGGGCCACGTTGTAAACCTGCAGATCGTTGCCGCCGCCGCGCTGTTCCAAAAGATGCCCGGAGAGTTGGGCCAACTCGGGCTCCTTACACTCGACCCAGGCGGCGTCGCGGGGATGAAAAAGCACGATAGGCGAGGCGTGCACCTCGAAACGCTCCACGGCCAGACCTTCCTTTAAGTCCGCGATGGTATAGCGGTAGGCGCCCGCAGCCTGCGAGCCGGTCGTGTTTTCGGAGGGGCCAAACTCGGTCCAGACGCCTTCTTTGTAGTTGGTATAAACGCGTGCCCCCAGGTAGGTGGCCGGACGCAAGGTAAAGCAGCGCGCCACCACGGCCGGGTTGGTCTCCGCGTTCGGCAAACTGTTCATGCGGTTCTGAGCGGGGAAAGTCAGGCCCACATCGCCGCCGGCCGACAACAGACGCATCAAAAAGCCGAACTGGACTTCACTATAGGTAAAGATCAGGGCCAGCACAGCCATCAGGGCAGCGGTCGGAAGCAGGGTGGCCCAGCCCGCCGCAGACGGCCGAGTTTCGGTCAGGAAGCTGCGCGAAGACAGGCCAAAGAAAACCATCCAAAGACACGACATCACGCCAAACTGGACGGTCAAGGGCATCAGGTTGAGTCCGGTGATGAGAAAGAAAACTCCGCTCAAGGTCATGGCCATCCAATACTGACCCCGGGTGTGGCGGCGCACCAGCGCGGGCAGGCTGGCCCAGCCCAGCGAGAGAGCCACCGGATACAGATTGGCATAAACCAGTCCCGAGCCCAATGCTCGACGAGCGTCCGAGCGGAACATGGCCACAAAAACGACCACGCCCACCAGCGACCAGAGCAGCCACCAGGTGCGACTCACATTCCAGCGGCCGCGCGCCAAAGTCAGCAGGAAGGCGGCCACGGTAAGCGAGAGGGTGAAAGCATCCGAATTGAGCATAAGCAGAGCCACCCAGGGCAGCAGAATAACGAGAACACCAGGCCAATCCAGCGCTTTCACAGGCGGTCCACTCCCTGAAAAATTTGGGCCGCGCTCAAATTCTGGTGACCTGGGGCGAAATCATCGACGCCGCTCAGGTCCCCCAAATTTTCTCCCACGAAGATGACTTTCAGAGCGCAGCCCCGCTCGCTCACGGCCCGCAGCAAGCGTATGCGCGCTTCATCCCAGGCCAGCAAGACCACCACGGTCGTCGTGACGTTCTCCAGACCATCGAGCAGAATCGGCTCTAACTTCTGAAAGGCGGGCTCGGTGCAGGGCTCTACGCAGGCCAAAATGTCCAGCACGTTCTCCAAATAGGCCAGGCTGCGTCCGGCTTGCAACTGGTAGAGTTCGGGTCCAGCCGCAAAAAGGTCGATGACGTACTCGTCCCGGCTGATTTGATCGGAGATAGCCGCCGCCAGGGAAATCGCTGCTTCAAAGTCAGGTCTCCTGGCTTTCACGTCTTTGGCATCCAGAAAGGTATCCATGACCAGCGCGATGCGGCAGAAAAACTCTTCTTGAAACTCCTTGACCACCGGTTTCCCGCGCCGCGCCCAAGAACGCCAGTGAATCATCCGTAAGCTGTCGCCGGCCCGGAACTCGCGACGTGCGAGCGAGCACGGACGGCACCGGCACCCGTGGGCGCAGAGCATCGCGCCAATGCCAGTGTGCGAGAGTGGGTACCCGGTCCGCTGGCACACC
>JALHOV010000166.1 GCA_022842865.1 Vulcanimicrobiota bacterium
CCTCTTGGCTACGCCTGCCACCTCCTTCACCCGGTGGTTTAGGGCAAACTCTGACCGACCGAGTGGCCAAGGCGGAACGCCTCAACGGAGTGCAGTTGAACGTGGTGCCCCTGTTCACTCGCCAGAACCCATCCGACATTCTTTGGATCCAAAGCAACCTGACCGTGCCGGTAGGAACCAGCGATTTACAGGTCCAGCTTATCAACGACTACCGAAACGTCAGTTCCTTTCAATTGCCCGGAAGCCCTAGCGCCAACATCAATTCCGTCGGGGCCGGTCTGTCCTACAAGGTGGATGAATGGTGGGACGTCTACGGTGCGGCGGGAACCTTCGGCCTCTATCGCGTGGGGGCCAATTACCGTGACGAAAGACTACGCTTCGGTGGTCGCGTTTCGGGCGATCTGGTCTTTCAAACCGCTCCAGGTCTTCAGCAGCGACTGTTCGGAGACAGCATTGATGCCTACGCCGACTATCAAATCAGCGACTGGATCAGCCTGGGGGGCAACCTCATGCGCACCAGCTACACGGATGGGATCAACGAGTTCCTCTATAACATTGGACCGTCGGTCTTGCCCGTCAACAATCCAGGCGATTTTGTTTGGGCCCTTTCCTACGCCCACGGCGGCCTGTTTAACGGCCGAGACGCCAACCCGAATCTGCGTTTTGGCCCCACCAACTTCCAGACCGACTCGATTGGCACCGAAATCAATAAATGGGTGAACGAGGACTTCAAGTTTAATCTCGGATACTTCTACACTTTTACGAACGCGGGTCTTTCGGGCAGCACCATTCAAGGGGGGCTTGACGCACAGTTGGACGAGGGCTCCTTTATTCGGCTGCAAGCCGACTACGGGAACTTCGTGGCAGGAAGATTGACCCGAGGGTTTGTGACGTCTAACAGTAACTACTCGATCTTCGGTCAGCTCAGGGTGACCTTCTAGGGCTGCAGGCCCTTTAGCACCATCAGTCGGTCCAATTCTCGGGGGGCCGCATACTCGAGAAAGCTCCGTTGGCGAGCTCGGCGGTGCGCTTCCTGGGCTTGCTTGAGTCCTTGGATGTAGTCGACGTTGAGCACCAGCTTACCGGATTTGACGGCACCGGTGAGCAAAAGTTCGACGCGCTTTGTCCAGGCGATCGGCGAGCGCTTGCCGGCACCGGAGTAGCCAAAGTAGGTATCCTCTTTGCCGATGCCGGTGATACAGGCCAGATAGTCCGGGTCGGTCAGCAACTCTTCGCCGTTTTGCGGGAAGACTCCAAAGTCTGCTCCGGCTTTGGCGCGTCCGTAGCGGGCCAGGGAGCGGACCAGCTCGACCATTTCTTTGCGCGCGCTGGCGCGGCCTTTTTGCTCGTAGTACTCGTAGCCATCGATGATATCCAGGTACACTCCATCGAAGCCCGCTGCGATGATCGAGTCCATATAAGCGTGAAGCAGCTTTTGCCAGCCCTTGTCCCAGTAGCGAACTCTGTAGTTTCCCCCCCAATCCGGATTGATCTGACCTACCCAGGCCGGTTTGCCGGTGCGATAGCCCTTTTTCCAATACCAGCGGTAATCTTCTGCCTCGCCAATGCTCATATAGGCGAGCACCAGACGTCTGCCACCGGAGCTTTTGCGTTTTAATCGCGTCAGCTGGCCGGGCCCGAGTTGACCTGCCTGTGTGCCGTCGAGCGAGTAGTCGATCACCAGCAGGTCAAAGTTGCTTTGCTGACATTGGGCCAGGTTCAAATTTTGCAATTGGTAGGCGAAACTCTTGACCTTGGGCCAGGGGCGCTGGGCCCACGCCACGGCCAGGCAAAGGAGCCAGAGAGCCAGTGTGCGGGCACTATGTTGGAATGAGGGCTTGGGCACTCGACCATGGTCGCGAAAGCAAATCCTAAAACCTCTGCATCGGCAACGATCATTTGTAAAAGCGTGCACTCGGCCCGCCAAGCGGGACCACGTACGCAGGTTCGCATTGGCACCCGCCGCGAAGGCGATCGGCATGGCGGATCCGATTTCTCAGAGCGGGCTGTGGAAAATTCAGCAAGACTACTATCGCGAGTTGAGCGTGGCGGCCTGGGACGACAAGACGCCCTACTACCTGACCAACAGCCAGGTTTTCACCGACACCTATGCCGACCTGATCCTCGCTTACCTTCAAGATCATCCGCCCGATCTCCAAGAGCCGTTCTACCTGCTGGAACTGGGCAGCGGCACCGGGCGCTTTGCTTACCAGTTAGCCCGTGACTTGCGGCGCAAACTGCAGTATTTTCCGGAGCTCCGGCCACTGCGCTTTTGCCTGGTGCTGAGCGACATCGTGCGCGACAATCTAGAGTTCTGGAGAGGCCACGAGGGTCTCAAGTCGCTCGGCGAAACCATCGATTTCAGTATTATCGAGCCCGGGCGCGAAGACTCGATGTTCCTGGAGAAATCGGGCCGGCGCCTCCACCCCGGCCGCAATCCGCTGTTCGTCCTGGCCAACTACGTCTTCGACTCCATGCCTCACGACGAGTTCCGTTTTTCGCCGCAGGGCCTGGAAGAATGCCTGATCGAACTCGTTCCCCTACCCAACCCCGTGCACTCCACTCCGACTCGCCAGGACATCCGCGACGTCGAGGTGCGCCGGATCTATGCTCCCCTTTCCGATCGTTACCCCCCTCCCCTACAGGCAGTGCTCGACCACTACAAAAGCAAGTTGCGTGAAGGTTCCTTTACCATCCCGGTAGCCGCTCTGGATTGTCTGGATCGCCTGCGCAAGCTCGGCGAGCTCGTCCTTTTGACCTCAGACCGCGGCTTTACCGCCCCCGACCGCATGGCCGCCTACCCCGCTCACCCCCACTCCCTGCACGCCGGCTGCTTTTCGCACATGGTCAACTTCCACGCCCTCAGCCTGGGGTTCCGCAGCGCCCTCATGACCCGTCGCGAACTGCTCGACGGCGTGCAGACCTGTTTCATGGGTGACTTCGTGCTCGGCCCCCAGCTCCGATACGCCTTCGAAGAGCGCTTTGCCCGCAGCAACGCCCTCAACCACACCAACGAAATGTTCGCGCCCTTTCGCGGCAAGACCCAGCTGCGCACCCTGATTGGCTTCCTGCGCCTCAACCTCAACGACCCCAATGCGCTGGCCGCCGTGGGCAAGCAGATTCCCCAGCACATGCACAATTACAGCTACGGGGAACGCCTGGAGCTGATGACCGCCCTGGAAGACACCTGGGCCAACGACTTCTACTTTCGCGGCGCCCCCAACCTGACGTTCTGGCTGGCCCACATTTACGAACACCTGGGTCTCTGGGATCGAGCCCTGTGGTTCTTCGAAAAAACGGCCGAAAGACAGGGAGCCGACGCCATGCTCTGGGTCTTCCAGGCCAACTGCCTGCGCCACCTGAACCTGCGCGAACAGGCCATCGTGCGCTACAACCGGGCCCTCGATCTAGTGCCCGGCCTGCCCGAAGCCACCGAAGGCCTGCGCTCGCTGAGCGCTATTTGATCTCGGCCTCGATGAGCTGATTGCGGCGGCTTTCGTTGCCGGCGTCATCGACACTGGTGACCCACATCTGAAATTTGCCCGCCCCCAGCCGCGGCAGCTCCACCTGAGTCTCCTCGGTGCGCACGGGGATGCGGTATTTCTCGCCTTTACCCAGACAGTACACCTTGTAAGACTTGGCGCCAACCACCGGCTGCCAGCTCACCTGAAAAACCCCGGCCCGCGCGTTAATGACCACTTCGCCAGGGGATGAGGGAGGGGTGCAGTCCTCAGCCCGGCCCAGCACCGGGCGACACAGGTTTCCCTCATCCGAACCTTCGATGGCTGACACCGCGAAGTAAAGCGGCTGATTATTCTGCAAACCCGTCACCACGTAGTTACGCCCCTGAGTCGTCGCCACCGGCGCCAACTGATCAGGAGCCACTCCCTTGTAGATACGGTAACTGTGCGAGCCCGTATCTTTCCAGCTCAGCTTCACGCTGCTCTCCAACGAAATGGCCGCCAGTTCGGTGACCTGCAAGGGGCCACCGGCGGCCGTGGTAAAGCTGACTTCCAAATAAGGGGTCCGGCAGTTCCGTGACTTGCCGACCACGCGCGCGTAAACGGTATAAGTGGTGCCCTTTTCCAGTCCGACCCCGTCCACCACGGTTTTCGAGTAGTCGACCTTGACCGGTTCAAGCAGAGCGATATCTCTCTTTTCTTTGCCCAGCCGCACATCCAGGAAAAGATCCTTGCCGAGCTGGCGTCCCTGCAGACCGGTTACCTCGTAACTGAATCGGAAGCGTCCGTTGGGCAACTCGAGCAGGCTCAGATTGCCCAACTCGGGCGGAGCGTCACCCGTCTCGGGAAAAAGCTGAGTGATCGGCTGCCCCAAACCTTGCAGCAGCGGGTCAGAAACGTAGTTGGAGATGCCCTTGCGTCCCACCAGGTCTTCGATGGAATGCATCAGAGGGTAAAAATCATCCTGACCGGCATCCAGATAGTTGATGTAGAACATATGGAAGCCGGACTTCTGGGCCGCCGGAAGGACCGGGTCCTTCAGGTAACCTACGTCGCCCACCGCCCAGGGCGAAACGACGCCACGCTTGGCGCCCCAATCCCAAATGCAGTAGAGACTCTCGTAGAGCAAACCGTCGATGCTATCGACAAACGCCTGGTAGTCGGTTTCCAGCAAGAACATACCGCGGTTGGCCAAAATCAGGCGATCCGGATAGGTTTTGCGAATCATCTTGAGCAATCCAGCCATCCGCGACTGAGTGAAACGATAGTTGCCCCAGGGAGAAGCCGTATCCAGAGTGTCCAGGAAGAAACCGTCTACGCCGATGTCTTTCTGCAGCCGCCCCATCTTGGCCAGCACCGTGGACTGCCACTGAGGATCGCCGGGGTCCACATAGTAGCTGCCCCACACCCCGTTTTCATCCGGCACGCCGTCCTGACCGGACGTGGTAACGGGTTTGCCGTTCTCGCCGTAGCGGCGCTCCCCGTTCTTCTCGAAGACATAGCTGACCTGGTCCAGGTAGCGAGGGGGATAGTTGCGCTTTTGCTGGCGCCAGGCCTTGTTGACGTAGGCGGTCGGACCGGCGCCCGGTCGCGGCGGCCCGGCCGGCACCTGGTCATCCTCGCCGATGGTGACATATCCCAAGACGATGACGTCGTCGCCCGTGCCAGCCTGTCCATCCTTGCCACGCTTGAGCTGACCCACCAGGTCGGAGGTCAAATTGGCAAAATCGTCGCCCGGGTGAACCACCACCAGGTCAAACTGATGGGCGCGCTGCACCATTTCAGGAGTCCAGGCTCCATAGCAGATCGCGTAGTCTTTGGGAGGCCAGCGGGGATGCTGGGGCTTGGCCGCTGCCGATCCAGCAAGCAAGCCGAGTGCCAGCGCCAACAGGGTCTTCTTCATGAACAAGGCTTCTCGCCCAGCCTCACTTTCCTTCCGTGACGCGAGGAGCCGGCAGCGCAGGTTGAGCGACCGGAACCTTGTGCAACTGGTCCCAGAGAAGACGCAAATCCTTCTTCTCTTGCTCCGAGAGGGTGGCCGCACTCTGAGGCTTCCAGTCGTCCCGTGCCATCTCTTTGAACGCTTCGCGCATGCGCGGGGAAAGCTTATCTTTCCAGTCGTCGGCGGCCACCGGGAGAACGGCCAGGCAAATGAGCAGGGATATCTTCTTCATAAAAACGGCATTCGGTCAATCTAAAGACGGGCCTGCATAACACAATCTACGGTTGGTTACGAATCATGACCATAAGGGCGCCGAAGCCCCCGGAGTGCCCGCGGTGGGCGGCTCAGACGCGTGGGGGAAAATCAGTTCGAAGGGACTATTGACATCCGGGGGTCCAGGCTGCATACTCGGCGCCTGGGAAGGTTGCCGCCTCAAGCGTGAAAACGCCCGTCCTACTTACCTCCAGGAGGTCGTCAGGATGTGTGAGATGCCCCTGCAACACTTCATTCCCCATAACGCACCGCGCCGGACACCCGCAGCGCGCTTTCCGTTCTAACCCCTTCACCCTCGATCCAGAAGTTGCGGAGTTCGCTATCAGGCGAACTCCAGTTGACCCCTAAAAACCTGAGGAGGACGCCCTTGATGAAACACTCTGTGGAGGTGAGGAACTTTCTTCGCCATCACTTCCGTCATTTCAACGCCGCAGCTGTAGTAGACGCGGCAGAGGCTTACTGTAAGCACATTCAGGATGGTGGCCGAATGCTGGTCGCCATGGCCGGTGCCATGAGCACCGCCGAGATCGGCGTATCCCTCGCCGAAATGATTCGCGCCGGCAAAGTGCACGCTATCAGTTGCACGGGCGCCAATCTAGAAGAGGACCTCTTCAACCTGGTCGCTCACGACCACTATCGCCGCATTCCCAACTGGCGCGAGTTGACGCCGGCACAGGAACAGGAACTGCTGGACGCGCACCTCAACCGCGTCACCGACACCTGCATCCCCGAGGGTGAAGCCATTCGCCGTCTCGAATCGGTGCTTTTGGACGAATGGCAGCAGGCCGACCAGAAGGGCGAACGCCTCTTCCCTCATCAATTTTTATATCGCCTCATCCGCTCCGGTAAGCTCGAACAGTTCTATCAGATCGATCCGAAGGACAGCTGGATGGTGGCAGCCGCCGAGAAAAACCTGCCCATCTTCGTGCCCGGCTGGGAAGACTCGACCACCGGCAACATCTTCACCAGCTACTGTATGAAAGGCGTCATCCAAAACGTGCACACCGTGCGTTCCGGCGTCGAATACATGATGGAGCTGGCCAACTGGTATCAGCGCGAAAGCGCCGTCACACCCTGGGGCTTCTTCCAGATCGGCGGCGGCATCGCCGGCGACTTCCCGATCTGCGTGGTGCCCATGCTGCGTCAGGACATGGAGCAGGAGCAGGTTCCCCTGTGGAGCTACTTCTGCCAGATCAGCGACTCCACCACCAGCTACGGCTCCTACTCGGGGGCCACTCCCAACGAGAAGATCACCTGGGAAAAGCTGGGCGCGGAAACCCCGAAGTTCATGGTCGAATCGGACGCCACCATTGTGGCGCCTTTGGTCTTCGCCTACGTGCTCTCGGACGCCGCCCCCAAACAAGAACGCGTGCAGACGCGAAGCCGGCGAATCCGCCCGGCAACGCGCCCCACGCGCGTCACGCTCAACTAAAGGTCTCCCCCTGCGAGTCAAAAGGCCGGTCCGAACGGACCGGCCTTGTTTTTGTGAAATAAGTTTAGTGCGGGCATAGGCCCTCGGCCCAGCGAGGCAAACCGGCAGGGTCCGTCCCTCCCGACGGGAAGCCGTCACCATGGCGAAAGTGGAAAAAACCGACCAGGAGTGGCGCGAGCAGCTCACTCCCGAGCAATATCGCGTGCTCCGTCAGGGTGGTACCGAGTACCCCGGGACGGGCCAATACAATCATCACAGCGAAAGCGGCAGCTACCATTGCGCCGGCTGTGGTTACGAACTCTTCACTTCCGATGGAAAATACGACTCCGGTTGTGGCTGGCCCGCCTTCTGGGTGGCAGCCGCCGGCGATAGGATCCGCCGATTAGAAGACTCCAGCCACGGCATGCGTCGAGTGGAAGTGCGCTGCGCCCAGTGTGACAGTCACCTGGGCCACGTCTTCGAAGACGGACCCGAGCCCACCGGCGAGAGATACTGCATTAACTCGGTCTGTTTACAATTCAGACACACCTGACGATACCTATCGGATGTTTCATTTCTGTTTCAACTTTTTTTGAGGACGATCGCATAGCTTTCTAGCGCAGGAATACGCGCAGGAGGCTCTCATGATCAAGGCAGGCCAGACCGTTACGGTCGGTAGTTACAACGTCAAGAATTTGTTCGCCAAAGAAGACATTGCACCGGGCAACCGCACCCGTCCCAAGCCCGAGTTTGAGCTGGATGCGCTCAGCCGCGTTCTCAAGAACGCCGATGCCGACGTGGTCGCCTTACAGGAGCTTTCCTCCGAGAAAACCCTCAAAAGCTTTATGAAACAGTACGGATTAGACGAAATCTATCCGAACGTTGCCCACATCAACGGCAACAGCGACCGCGGCATCAACGTGGGCCTCATCTCGAAATATCCCTTCGAAACCGTCATCACCCACAAAGACCAGGAGTTCCCGCTGATCGACGGCTCCGGTAACACCAAGTTCAGCCGTGATCTGCTGCGCGTCGACATCAATACCGACGGCAAGCCGGGCGCCGAGCTGACCGTCTACAACACCCACTCCAAGTCGCGCCGCCCCAGCGAAGGTCCCGGACCCAGCTCCGACACCCAGCGCGCCAGCGAAGGCCGGGCCATGCGTCAGATCGTAGACCAGGAAATGAAGCCCTTCCCCAATCGCCTCTTCGTGATGACCGGCGACTGGAACGACAACACCGACGACGCCTCCGTGCAGGAAGTCCTCAACCCCAAGTCCGGCGAGAAATTCCTCGACAGCCTGGCCCACCTGCCCGCCGACGAACGCAACACCTGGCCCGCCAACCCCAACGCTACTCATGGCCACGATCCCGAGCAGTTCGACCACATCGTCTACGCCGAGTCGAAAGCCGACCAGATGCTGAGCTCGGCCATTCACCGCTACGACGCCACCCCCGACGGCAAATACAAGTGGCTCTCCTCAGCCGCCTCCGACCACCTGATGATCTCGGCCAAGTTCCAGATCAAAGAATAGCCCGCTCCACCTGCAGAGAAAGGCCCGCCGAAAGGGGGGCCTTTTTTTAATGGACCGCGGAAAGTTAACAAACAGATGAAAACTGGCTGGCTCTTTTCCAAAACGACTCCCGTTCCACGGCCTAAAGTAAGTCCAACAGGTAACGACGGAGGAAAAGACAATGGTAATCGGAGCATCCATCACGAATTTCGCGGTCCAGGCGGCCGACCAGCAAATGACCATCCAGAACCTAAGCTTGGCCCGGGGGGTTGCCAACGGCAGCCTGAACAAAGAGGAGTTTCTCGACCTCAACAACGAGTCGAACGCGATGACGCAACTGCGCGACACCTTCTCGCGAGACGGCATCACTCCGGAAGAACAGCAAATCCTGGATGCCCGCCAGATGGCTTATGCCAATAAGCTCGACCAGTACCGCAGCGGTGATTTCAAGCCGGCCGTGCCCAGCTCCACCCCCTACGATAAAGCCCAGAACGAGCAAGCGGGCAGCATCTACGACGGCGTTCGCGAAGGCACCATTGACAAAGGGGAGGCGCTCAAACTGCTCAGCCTGCAGCGACACATGGCCATAGGCGGACTGGAGCGTAAGCCCACCGACCAGCAGCAGATGCTCAACGAATCGGAATTCGAAATCCAGCAGGCCCGCAAAAGTTCTCAACCAGCGCCCAGTCCGAGCCTCGGGGGTATCATCGGGGGCGTCCTCAACCCGGTTCGCTCTGGCCCAACCAGAGCAAGATGATCCCGTGAATGGCAAACAGGTGGGCGGCCGAGTCCAGACCGTCCCAGGGGCCCGACTGCCACATCATAAACCACTCGCCGCCGACGCTGGTGAAGCCGCTAAAAAAGAGCAGCATCACCAGCGTCAGCCCCTGTACCGCTCGCTCCCGGGATCGGCCAAAAGACTCGGACTTCAAGGCGCGCAACATGTTAAAGCCCCCCCACCAGAGCAAGCTCGTGGCGGCTGCTTCGGTCACGATAATCAGCCAGTAGAAAGCGTGTTGAACGGCCGGACTGTGAATGGCCCGCCAGCTACCGCGATTGGCCACCTCAACCGAGTCCATGCTCAAAACATGCTGGACATAGTGCAAATTGGTGGGATGGTCGAACAGGTTGTTGAAGACGACCAGGCTCCAGTGCAGGGCCGCGGCCAGCACCAGCAGCGTCTTGGAGAGGCGCCAGCTCAAACGTCCTCGCGGTATCGCAATCCGCGCCGCTTTTGCTCGGCCAGGTAGGCTCCGCGAATGATCTCGCGCACTTTTTCCGGATCCTTGACGTTCTGCAACATCACTTCGGAATGTTCAGGATTGGTGGTCACCAGCGTCACATCGCCCAGATTCCACATGCGCTCGCCCAAATGCTGGCTGAAGGTCGCCTCGCGCACGTGAATCAGGTCCACCTCGTGCAGGCTCCGAGAAAAAATGCCGCGATAGATGCGCAAGCGCTGGGAGGTCAACTCGTAATACTCTCCCAGACGCATAAACGGTTTGCCCGACCAGAGCACTTCCTCGGTGTCCGAGGGCTTGGGACGATCCAGCTTGTCCAGCGTGGCAAAAACGGCATCGGCGCAAGCTCGCGTCAGCGCCTGCAGCTGACCGGAGGGAACGGCCGAGAGCTCGATGCCGCCTTCCTCAATCGACTTGTAAAACGCCTGGGAAAACTCTCCGCGAAACTGCTCTTTATCCATGTTGCATCGCCTTCACTACTTTCCCCAACCCTGTCGAGGCGCTTTCGCGCAACCAGCTTCCCCCCTGCTGTTGGGCCAATTGACTGAAAGGGTTTTGCTCAGGATTCACGTCCACCAAAAAGGCGCCACGCTGAGCCGCGATATAGCCCATTTGCACGGGCAGATTGGTAGCCCCCGAAGTGCCGACGGAAATCAGTGCCACCGCTCGGGCAGCCGCCGTCCGGCTGCTGTCGTAGCGATAAAATTCCTCGTTGTAGCATTCATCAAACCAGAGAACGTGCGGACGCGCCCAGGCCTGGCAGCGGGGACAGCGCAACAAAGCCTGCTGCTCCGCGCTCAACTTCTGGTCCTTGGCGAAGGGCAAAAAGCCCTCCCCGAGAGCGAAGTGCTCCGCCACGCAGTTCTCGGAACACCGATAGTAGTCGATATTCCCGTGCACTTCGAAGGTCCGCTCGCGCGAGTTGCCGGCGCGCAAGTGCAGCCCGTCCACGTTCTGCGTCACCAACAAAAACTGTTCGCCCAGCAAGCGTTCGGCCTCCACCAGGGCCAGATGGCCGGCGTTGGGGGGAGCGGCTCGACAGACGGCCCGACGATACAAATACCAGGCCCAAACTTCCTCGGGCATCTGCGTAAAGGCGTAGTGGGTGGCCAGCTCCTGGGGATGATACTCGCGGGCACCTACCGTCCAATAGCCCTCGGCGCCGCGAAACGTCGGGATGCCGCTTTCGGCCGAAACGCCCGCTCCCGTCAGGAAAATGCGCAAACCGGGCATGGCCAAACGCTGAAGTGACATGGCCCAGACGATTCTGGCGGCGTTGACAGAATCCCCCTGAGGCAACTATCCTGAAAGGTACAGTGCAAATTGGTGGATTTCTCCAGCAGGTCGGCAAAAGTTACACCACGGGGGTTTCACGACCGTCGCAAGGACCCCAAGGCACGGAAGCCCCCGGCGATCAGGTCAGCATCTCCAGTCCCAACCGCTACCTGCAATCGGCCGACGGCTCTCAAATCGGGCTGCCCGAACAAGGACGATTTCAGATCGGCCGCCACGCGGACTGCCAGGTAAACGTCGACGGCGACCTGGTCAGCCGCCGCCACTGCCAGGGTGAATTCCGTAACGGCCAACTATGGCTGCGCGACCAGTCCAGCAACGGCACTTACGTCAACGGCAAACCGCTTCCCAGCGGAGAATGGGCCGAGGTTCCCAAAGGCGCCGAACTGGGCTTCGGCCAGTCGGTGCACACCATGCAACTGGGGTCACGCACCCCCAGCGACGCCCTCCAGGGACCTGACGGGCGCACTTTCGAATGGCCTTCCGACCAACCCATGGTGCGTGTGGGCAGTTCCGAGGAGAGCCATTTCAAGCCGGCCCAAGAAGGGGTCAGCGACCACCACGCCCTGATGCGAAAAGTGGAAGGCAAAGTTATGGTCATGGACACCCAGTCCAGCCAGGGCACCTATCTGGCCGGCGAACGTCTGCAGCCCATGAAATGGACCGAGGTGCCGCAGGGCACCGGCCTGGCTTTCGGCAACCCCAACAACAACTGGCTGCTCTAGGCGTTGTCCTGGTGGGTGGCTTCCCTTACCCGCTGCAGCAGTCGCTTGCGCATCCGCCCGTAGTTCCACAGGCAGAAACCCATGCAACCTCCGACCAGGGTGTATTCGGCCGTCAGGATCGGAACCGCGTTGAAAGGGCCGGTCTGACTGAGGAGCGGTTGCAACGCCCCCAGCAGCGTGCCGCAGGCCGCTCCGATGCAGATGGCAAAAATCACTCGCCCACCTTGGCGAAGTCGGGTCCCGGCATCACCATACACAGCGCAAAGATGGTCAGGCCCATCAACGGCCCCAGCGGCGTGTGATGGGTCACCGGAGCCGCCTTACCCGGCTGCTCCATTTCGACATTCCCCGTCGGCAACGTCGAGCGGGCGGCCAACTGCTGCATCAGAATGTGCAGCACGAAACCCACCGCCAACCCGGCGATCAGACCTTGCTTCCAGTAGTAACCCAAGAGAATCTCCTCTAGCTGCCGACGTGCGCGATGGTTTTGTCCACCAGCAACAAGAAGGCGCGTATCGTCTTCTCTAGATGTTCGGCAGGCGTGTCTTCTTCCTTGCAATGCGACAAACCATTGGCACTGTAGGCGAACATCATGACCGTGGGCATAAAGGGAACCATCTCGGCCGCGTCATGGAGGGGGCCGGAGGGCAAGCGAGGGGCGTCGCCCGTGATTTCCCGCACCGACTCCTCGCACAACTCCACCAGTTTCGAATCAAAGGGGCGGGGTTCGATATCCCAGAGACGCTCCCAGCGCACCGTCACGTTGTTATCCCGAGCGGCCTGCTCGGAGGCCTGCTGAGCTTCCTTATACATCTGCGCCAGCACTCCGGCATCAAGAGCACGCTGGTCCAACGAAATCTCGCACTCGCCAGGAACGGCCGTGACGATACAGGGCTCCACTTTAACCACGCCCACCGTGCACACCACATTGGCGCCCGGCTTGCTGTGCTTCTTGCCAATCTCGCGAATGGCCAGGGCAGTTTGGGCTGCCGCCAGAAAAGCGTCGCGGCGCATCGGGATAGGGGTCGAGCCCGAATGGGCGGCCTGACCGGAGAAGAAAATCTTGTGCCGTTCTACGCCGAAGGTACCCAACACCACGCCGGTGCTCTTGTTGAGGGACTCCAGCACCGGGCCCTGCTCGATGTGCAACTCCAGGTAGGCTTTGCCAGGCACTTTCTTAAGATACTCGTTGCACTTCAGGGCCTCGTGAATGTCGATGTCGTTTTCCTTGAGAGCATCGATCAGCGAAACACCCTGGCGATCTTTCAGGTGGTCCACTTCCGACAGCTTCAGCGAACCGCCCGCCGCCGATGAGCCGTAAAGGCTGCGACCGAAGCGAGCGCCCTCCTCATCAGCCCAGTCGACCACCTTCAAGGTTGCCGCCGGCTTCTGGCCTGTTTCTTTATAAAAACGCAGAGCCTCCAGGCCGGCCAGCACGCCCAGGCAGCCGTCCAGCCAGCCACCATTCGGCACCGAGTCGAGATGACTGCCAACCAGCACCGACTCGGCCTTGCTTCCCTCCAGCGTCACCCACAGGTTGCCAGCGGGGTCACGCTCGATGGGCAAACCCAACGCCTCCACCTTGGCCTGGTACCAGTCGCGAGCCTTGCGCCAGATGGGTCCAAAAGCCAGGCGCTGGGCCCCGTGCTCATCCGAGGTGAGCTCGGCAAGCTCCCGAAGATCCGAAACGACCCGATGGGCTCGTTGGGTATCACTGACGGTGGTGGACATGGGCAAAACCTCCCTGGTAGTCTTGCGAGAATTCCCATTTCCAGGCATAAGCCCCTGCAAAGCCGAAGCGCTAGCCATGGAAATCGAACCCGGCCCCGAGGGCACCTACTATCTGATCAAAGAAGGCAAACGCTTCGGTGAAGCCGTTTTCTGGATCGGCTACGACAAGCCCACCATCAGCTTCAGCACGCCTCCCGGACTGACCCAGGAAGAAGAAGAGCGAGTGCGCAACCTGCCCAGCCCCTGGACCACCGACTAGGGCTTGACATTAGCCATCGGCCGAAAAATCGTCTACATCTCCGATGGCGTCGTTGCGGGCTTTCCTGCGGTGCTCATTTGCAACCAGCAAAATCCGCTCCTCGGAAAACCCGCGCCTAGCCCTCGGAGCGTAGCCGAATTTTCGCCTCGACACCTTAAATGTCAACAGGCCCTAAAGGCTCTCGTCTCCCAGGTGGGCGTCGGGAATCAGATAGTTGCGCACGTAGTCGAAGATACCGTCGCGCAGCGTGTAGCGCTGGAAGTCCAGCCCCAACCCGGAAAGCCGGCCTGAATCGGCCTGGGTGTGATACTGGTAACGCTCGCGCAGCCCCTCAGGCATCTCGATGAAATCGACCTGTGGGCTTTTCCCCACCGCCTCAAAGACGGCCTGTGCCAGCTCATTCCAGGTGTGCGTCTCGCCTGAGCCCACGTTGTAAAGGCCAGCCGCCGAAGAGGTGGCCAGCTTGACGGTGATCTCGGCGGCTTCTTTCACGTAGAGGAAGTCGCGGCGCTGCTCTCCGTGGCCAAACTCGGCCCGGTAGCTCTTAAATAGCCCGACCCGACCACTGCTTTGAATCTGCTCGAAGGCTTTGTTGACGACGCTCCGCATATCGCCCTTGTGCTGCTCGTTAGGCCCGTAGACGTTGAAGTATTTCAGCCCCACCAACCGGTCCAACCAGCCCTGCTTCTCGGCGTGACGATCGAGCAGATGCTTGGAATAGCCATAGGCGTTGAGGGGACGTAGTTTGTGCAGGCTGACCCCTTCGGAAAAGCCGTGGGAGCCGTCACCATAAGTGGCCGCCGAGGAGGCATAGACCAGGCGCACACCGCGGGCCAGGCACCACTCGGCCAGTTCGCGCGTGAAGGCGTAGTTATTGTCCAGCAGGTAAGCTGAATCGCGCTCGCGGGTGTCGGAACAGGCGCCCAGATGAAACACGCAAGTGAGCGGTCCCAGACGGTCTTCGCGCAGGCGGCGACGCAGTTCGCTGCCTTCCAGGTAATCAAAAAACGACAGCGCGGCCAGGTT
>JALHOV010000167.1 GCA_022842865.1 Vulcanimicrobiota bacterium
TGATCCAACTGGTTTGCCTCCTGGCCCTCTGGGTCGTCAAAAGCTCTAAACTGGGTATCATCTTTCCCCTGATCAATGCCGCTCTGGTGCCTGTTTATATGCTGGTGGCCCGTTACTTCGAACCTCACCATGCCGCTTTGTTGGCGGCCGAGGACCAGGAAGAGGTGGTGGCTATGCACTGTATCTGAGGCTAAAGGCGATAGCCCCTGGCTTTCAGCAAAAAGACCAGGGCCGGTAGGGTCAAGATGCTGGCCGCAAGGGTCGATACGACACCCAGGGTCATCACCAGGCCAAAGCTGGCAACTCCCCGGTGTTGGGCTGTCAGAAGAGTTGCGAAACCGAGAATCGAGGCCAACGAGGATACGAGGATGGCGGGTCCGGTGGAGTCTTCAAATAGGGAGAGAGACTTGGGGTCCAGGTGGTGTTGCAGCACCTGGACCCCAAAAACCAGGCCGATTCCCAGCGTGAGCGGTAGGGCCATGGAGTTGGCGGGATTGAAGGATTCTCCTAACACGCCCATGAGCCCGACCATCCAAAGTAAACCCAAGAGTTTCGGGCCGATTGCCAGTGACGCTCTTCGCCAGGAACGAAAGTGTAGCAGTAAGAGCCCCACGATCACGAACAGCGCATTTCGGGCTGAGACCGAGAAGGCCAGACGCAGTTCTTGCAAGTATTGCAAGATCAGGACGGGCGTGCCGGTCACTTGCGGGTCTACTTGACGGAGCTGGCGCACAAATTGCTCCAGGGCTTCGCGCTCCCAGCAGTCCTGCTTCGGGAAGACTCTTATCACCAGCCGCCCGCGCTCGGAAATGCTGCGCGAAAGCAACTCTTTTGGAAGTTGGGCCAAGCCTCCTGGTGGCCTGGCTTGTTGAGTCTGCAGAAAACCCAGGCGTGCCTCCAGGTCACGGCTCAAGTGGTTGGCAAAACTGCGCACGCCGCCTTCGGCGGGACCTGGACTGTCGGGCCTCAAGCTAGCGTCCAGGCGGTCGAGCAAAAGGGCCAGCCGGAGGCGGTCAGCCCGGGAGCCGAAGTAAGGAATCAGGCGCCGGAAAGAGCGCTCAATCTCCTGAGATTCTCGGTATAGCGTCAGCAATTGCCAGGCCGTTAGCCGGGTGGACAACACTCCGGGAGGGCGAAGGCCACGAACGGACTGGATGATTTGAGCCACCAGCGGTTGCTTGGCCACCACGCCTAAAGGTTCGAACATCGCCACAGATTCGACGCGGGCCACCGAGGCTAGATTGGCAAAGCGAGCGGTTTGCAGGCGCGCCTCGATTGGACCTTGAGTGATGCTTACTGCAAAAAGAGCGGAATAGCCGACCGATTGAAGATAGTGCTCCACCTGGACCGCCTCGGAGTCGGTGGGTTGCATATTGAGAACGTTGTAGTCAAAATCGATGCGATTGACCCAGGTGGCGGAGTAGAGTGAGAGCAGCAGGGAAACCACCACCACGGCGACGGAACGACTGCGAATACGCGCCTCGACTCCGGCTATCCAAGACAGGTTGGGCAAAGGAACACGTGCGGCTGATGAGCTGTCCATCAGAACGAGCAGGCAGGGTAGCACTGTAACCATTGAGAGGAAGCAGAAAAGAACGCCTGCTCCTGTAATCAGCCCCAACTCACCAGCCGCCCGGAATGAGGTAAAAAAAAGGGCCCAGAAGGCTACTGCGGTCGTGAGCGCACCGATCAGGTTGTCACGACCCGAGTGTGCCAGGGTCTCTTGTAGGGCCATCTCTAAAGACGCTCCGGCCGCTCGATTGTGCTGAAATCGGTAAAGAATGTGAATCCCGAAGGTCATTCCCAGACCGACCAGGATGGTCGCGAAATTCACTGTCAGCAGGTTCAGGCTGCCCACCGTCAGGGCCGCAAACGCGCAAGACCAGGTCAGAGCGATGACCAGACTGAGCAGAACGGCCCCAGCTCGCTGCCAGGTGCCAAAAGCCAGCACTAGCAAGAAGCTCACCAGCACCAGTGAGAGGGCGCCGGAGCGAACGGCGTCTTGGACGGCTCCCACCATCTCGTCGGTGTTGATGACCGGTTCTCCACTCACCAGAAATTTGATCTCGGGATGTCTGGCGTGAACTTCTCCCACGATGGACCGCAGGCGCTTTAAGTTGTCCACGTCGGAACGGTAGCTGCTTTCTTGCGAGTGGGCGCGCACCAGCAGCATGTAGGTTCCCCCGCTGTCGAGAGTGGTATAGAAGCGCGTCTGACCGGGCCTGAAGTCACCACCGGAGAGCACCGCCACCTCGGGTTCGAACCGGTCAAAGGGACTGCGATAAGCAGCCTCTCCACGAGACTCGAGGCTTACCACCAGGGCTTCTAGCACCTGGGTCAGCAGTGGTAGCGCAGGCTCGAGTTGGCGTGCCAGCCGGGCCTTGTCCGGTTGGGCCAAAACGGTCTTCAGTTTCAAGATAGCACTGCTGGGATGGGACAGATTTTTCAGCCATGGACGAGCGGCTTGTAATTCCTTGGATAAGCTGCGCAGGTCGTCCAACGACAGATAGAACAAGGAAGCGGTCGCCAGCCCTGGCAAGTCCAGCCGGTAAAGAATCTGATCGAAGGTTTCTGGCAGGCTTTTTATTCGTGTCGCGACGGATTCGATGGCATCCATTGCTTCTTGCCGTGAACCCCGCGCCAGCACCACGTAGTCCATGGTCTGACCGAATTCAGCGTGAAAAGCCCGCCAGGCCAGTTGCACTGGCTGATCAGGCGCGAGCATGTCGGTGCGGTCACTGGAATAATGGAGGAATTGGAAACTGATCCAACCTGCAGCCAGGGCAACCAACAGCGCGATTCCTACCAGCGCTCTGGCTCGCCCGATCAGAATTCGGGTCAGGAAGTCCAGCCACCGGGCCCCAGAGGTTCCAGCTCGGTTCACTCAACCGGAACGACGGCAGGAATGGTCACATTGCGCCCGACCATCATGACCGGGCAGGTCGCGTAGCGGGTCAGTTTCTCGGCAACACTGCCCAGAAGGAAGCGACGGAGCCCCCGGCGTCCGTGTGAGGTCATCAAAATCAGGTCGCATCCGGCCGATTCCGCCAAGCGAAGGATGGCCTCGGCCGGTTCTCCTGGAATTGCCGCGACCTGGACATTAAGGGTCGAGTCCAACCGGCTACGAACATCCTCCAGGTATCTCAGGCAATCCCTTTGCACCTCGGGTTCCGCTTCGGGGGGCAGGGGAACCCAGATCTCCTTGGCATCGGAAAATTCCGGATAGACACGTCCCAGGAGGATCTCCTGGACCCTAAGGTGAGACAAGTAATCGAGCGCGACCTCGCTGGTAGAAGACCCATCTAAAGGCACCAGGATTTTGTTAAACATGGAGCCAGGCTATTCGCTAGACTCTATCTGATCAAGTATGATTGTACTGTTAATCAGGGCATCCGCAGCTACATTTTTCGCCGGTTCCTTGTTTTTCGGCTCTTTCACACGATTCGCAGCAAAAGCTCTTGTCATCGGCAATTTTGCAGTCGCAGCCTTTATGGCCGCATTTTTTGGTATTTGGCATGGTAATGTTGCTCCTTTGGTTATGATTCCAGCATAGTTGGTCGAGTCGCTCAGCGGTGACCCCCATTGTAGTTGTGGTGCGGTACTGCTCTACTTGCAGTAGCCAACCCAGGGACCTAAGGTGAATTTGGCGGGAGAACCCTGCCCGGAGGATAAGACCATGAAAACACCCCACCAGGGCCCGGATGTCCAGGCCGAGCTGGAACAGCCCCGGCTCGACCTGCAGCGAGTTGGACTGCAACGATCCACTGTCCGCAACGTTCCCGCCCAGCGCGCTGATAAAATCCAGGCCACTTACCGCTTGCTGGCGGTGGCCGTTTTCTGCGCCATGGCTTCGGCCTGGTGGGCTTCACGTACTTTGCCCGTCATTCAATTTCTGGTGACCGGCCCCGGTCTCATTCTAAGCCTGATCGCCATCAATGCCGTCCCGGCCATCGCACTGAGGATGCTTGGGGGCGGCTCCCGGGCCGGCACCATCGTGCTGGCCCTGGATGGGTTGCTCAGCGGTTTGGCCCTCTCCCCGCTGGTCTACCTGGCCCTCAGGGTCAGCGGCTATGGAGAGCAGGCCCCTAACCTGGTTCAGGCCGCCTTGCTGATCACTGCCACCGCTTTCTTGGGCGTGACGGCCTACGTGCACAAAAGCGGCGCCAACTTCAATTGGCGCGGGGGACTTTTCTCGGGTCTCTTTTTCAGCGCCCTGGGCCTCATGACGGTCGCCTTCTTCTTTCCCGTCAACGATTTCATCACTTACCTTCTGCTGGGAGTCGTCGGCGTGTTGGCGGTTGTCCAGTTGCTTTATGGGACCTCCAAAGTGCTCAATGATCCCCAATTTAATGACCCGGTATCGGGAGCACTGATTCTCTTTGCCGGCATCTTCAATCTCTTTCAGGTCGTGCTCAGCCTGCTTCTCAGCAACGGCCGCTCGAGAAACTAGTTTGCGCGAAATTTGGGTCCATAGCGACTACAATAAGAATGTCGGGTTGTTCGTGATGTTTCTGGGCGGTGTGCTGGCATTGCCGGTGCCCGCTCTGCTCGCAGCCTTGAACCGCGCACCCGCACGGCCGTGGCTCTGGCATCTCCTGGGGGTGATTTTCCTGGTAGTCGGGGTGCTGCTCTTTCACTTTACTCGCAAGCGCTTTCGCGTCGAATCCGGAAAGTTGACCGTGCAAGACGGTCTACTCACCTCTCCGGTACATTACCATTGGGAGGGGCCGGCCGATATTCATCTTTCTAGCGTTGAAACCAGGCACGGCGAGAGCTGGGCGGTGGACCTGGTCTGCGGAAAACTCCACTACCGAGTTCACGACAGCACAGACCACCTCAGCGAAAATCTGAACCTGGCGGTGTGCTTAGCCAGGGCGGTCGGAGGTTCGCTGGTGGGGACGTCCGATTCCCAGCCGCTTGCCATCGCTGCCGATGAGTTGGGACTGGCCTACCGCGAACGCGTCAAGCGGCACCCCCAGCTGCTCCCGGCCGAGGTGGAGAGACCCCCGTTGGGCAACGTGTCTTTGGTGGAGGCCAACGGAGAGGTAAGTTTTCGCTGGCAGCTCACCTGGCCTCATCTGGGCCCTTACCTGATGATGGTGGCCTTCGTCATGTCGCTCCTGGCCTTAGCTCCTCCGCTCTCTACCGGGGACGTCGCCCAGTCGCCCTTCTATCTGGCTCAAGCGGGACGCGGCTACGGATATTTTATTCTCTGTGGGGCCACCCTGGCTGGCCTGATGATGGTCGCCTTCGGGTTCCAGAAAGAACTGTTGGTAGGAGAGGTTTCCCTGTGCACTAACAGCTCTCTTTGGGGAATTCCCATCGGGCGTGACTGTATCCCCGTCGGGGACATTCAGGACATCTGGGTTCGTCAGGTGCGCAATGGGGCTCAGCTCCATTTTGTAGCCGAGGGTCGCTGCCTGGGAGGTCTGGTTTCCAACCTCCAGATGGCCCGCTGGGTAGCAGCACGAGTAGCGCGTTTGCTGGTCGGCTGAGTGACTTTAGGCTCCAGGCACCCCCGCACCCGGTCTTTGAGTAGCAATTTCCTCGACCGCTGTGCCAAGTACTTTCTTACTTCAGCCCGACCGAACCTTCGTTTACACTTGGATAGAAGAATTGTTGACCTCAAAAGGAGAACGAACCATGAACCATCGCTACCGAATTGTTCTGCAAGCCGAAGAAGAAGGGGCGCTTAAGCTCCGGCCAGTGAGTGGCGCTAGCCGAAGGCAACCGGCGGGCTTCGTGACCACGCTGGGTCGGCTCGGACGTCGCGGGCCCGGCCCCGCGGGCTGGGTGCCAGTTTTCGATCACCCGCTTAGCTTCCTGCTGGACGGCATCAGCGACGGAGTATTGATCCGCAACTCCGACGGGAGAATTCTATTTGCCAACCCCTTGGCGCGACATCTGCAAATGGAAGAGCGAGGGTATTCGCGCTGTGAGGAATTTGAACGGAACGGCGAGACCTTCCTGGTCCGCAGTTTGGATTTTGAGGAGCCTGAGGGCCAGCTCACTTTGACGCTGGTCACCCGAGTTTGGGAGTCGAATTGATGGATTTAAATAAATTGACCACCAAATCGAGGGAGGCTATCAGTTCTGCTGAAGCCATTGCCCATCGGCTGCAACACCAAGAGGTCAATTCCTTGCATTTGCTTTCCGCGCTCATCGATCAGGAGTCGGGAATGGCCGCCGCCATTCTGGACAAGGCGGGACTATCGGCCCAGGCTGTGCGCAGCCTGCTGGCGCGCAAGCTGGAAGCCGCCTCTAAGGTGCACGGCGCGGAAAGCTATATCGGTCGTGAACTCAAGACGGTCTTGGAGGCGGCCTTCGGGCACAAGACCCGATTGGGAGATGACTTCGTCTCCACCGAGCACTTACTGCTGGGAATGGTGACGGCGGCTGTCACCCAGGCCGGCCATTTGCTGCTGGAACTGGGACTCAAGGAAGAAGTTTTGCGTCGGGCGGTGACAGAACTGCGCGGGGGACAGAATGTGACCAGCATGGAGCCAGAAAGCAAGTTTCAGGCGTTGGAGCGATATACCACCGATCTGACTGCCCTGGCCAGGGGAGGCAAACTGGACCCGGTGGTCGGGCGGGACGAAGAAATTCGCCGGGCCATGCAAGTGCTCTCGCGCCGAACCAAAAACAACCCTGTGCTTATCGGTGAGCCTGGCGTAGGCAAGACCGCCATCGTGGAAGGAATCGCCTTGCGCATCCAGGCCGATGATGTCCCCGAAAGCTTGCGGCACAAAAAGGTTCTCTCTCTGGATCTAGGCGCGTTGGTGGCGGGCGCAAAATACCGCGGCGAATTTGAAGAGCGACTCAAGGCAGTTCTTCACGACGTCGAAAAATCCGACGGATCCATCATTCTCTTCATTGACGAGTTGCACACTCTGGTGGGTGCCGGCGCTGCCGAGGGAGCGCAAGACGCGGCCAACATGCTCAAACCTGCTCTGGCCCGTGGACAGCTGCGCTGTGTGGGCGCTACCACCCTGGATGAGTACCGCAAATATATCGAAAAGGACAAAGCGCTGGAGCGCCGTTTCCAACCGGTGCTCGTGGGTGAGCCGAGTGTGGCCGACACCATTTCCATTCTGCGTGGCATCAAAGAAAAGTACGAAGTTCATCACGGCATCCGCATTGAAGACGGCGCCACCGTGGCCGCCGCCAAATTGTCCGACCGTTATGTTTCCGGTCGATTTTTGCCTGATAAAGCCATCGACCTGATGGATGAAGCCGCCAGTCAGGTAAAAATGGAGTTGGAAAGTGTCCCGGCCGTGATCGACATGGCCCAAAGGGAAATCACCCGTTTGCAAATTGAAGAACAGGCCTTGCAGATGGAGGACCAAAAATCAGCCGCGCCGCGCCTGGTAGAATTGCGCGCCGAGCTGGCTTCCCAGGGCGAGCACTTGCGAGGCTTAAAAGCCCACTGGCAAAAGCAGCGTGCACTGGTTGTGGAACTGCGCGGCTTCAAAGAAAAGATCGATGGCTTCAAGACCGAGGCTGAGCAAGCGCAACAGCGTGGAGATTTGCAGCGCACCGCCGAGATCACTTACGGCGAGATCCCGGCTCTGGAGAAGCGAATGCTGGAGATCCAGGCCGTTTTGACCCTGGCGCAGGGCGAGGGCAGATTTGTGCGCGAGGTGGTCACCGCCCGGGAGATTGCGGGGGTCGTGTCGCGTTGGACGGGTATTCCCGTGGACAAGATGCTCGAGGGCGATAGCCAGCGTCTGTTGAAGATGGAGGAGCGTCTGCGGCTCCGCGTGGTCGGTCAGGACGAGGCTGTGGTCAAGGTGGCCAGGGCCATCCGCCTTTCACGAGCGGGCCTTCAGGACCCGAACCGACCCATCGGTTCCTTCCTCTTTCTGGGACCAACTGGAGTCGGGAAAACCGAACTGGCCAAGGCGCTGGCCGAGTTCCTCTTTGACGACGAACGCAGCATGGTGCGCGTGGACATGTCCGAGTATATGGAGAAACACGCCGTTTCCAGATTGATTGGCGCGCCCCCGGGATACGTCGGCTACGATGAAGGCGGGCAGCTCACCGAGGCAGTGCGCCGGCGTCCCTACTCGGTGGTGCTTTTGGATGAGATGGAAAAGGCCCATCCGGACGTCTTCAACTTGCTGTTGCAAGTGATGGATGACGGCCGTCTGACCGATGGTCACGGCCGCACCGTGGATTTTCGTAACGTAATTTTGATCATGACATCCAACATTGGCTCCCAATTCATCCTGGACGAATCCGACCCGGCGCGCGCCGCCCAAATGGTCAAGGAAGCGTTGCGAGAGCACTTTCGCCCGGAATTCCTCAACCGTGTTGACTCCCAGATCGTCTTCACCCGACTGGACAAGTCCAGCCTGCGCCAGATCGTCGAGATTCAGGTCCGGTCCACCCGCCAACTTCTGGCGCAACGCGGGCTGGATCTCGAGTTTGACGAGGATGCCCAGGATTTGCTGGCAAAGTTGGGCTACGAGCCCTCTTTTGGCGCTCGTCCTCTGAAAAGAGCCTTGCGGGAACTCGTCCTCGAGCCGCTCTCTGAAATGCTGCTGGCCGGCGAAGTGCCGGCGGGTTCCTGCATTCAGGTGCGGGCGGTGGGGGAGAAGCTACAGTTGTTTGCGACTCCTCGGGATCTCGCCCTCCGTTGACGGCTGTGGATCAGGGTAGAGTGGCTATCTGCTCTCGTAGGGTCGACAGATATTCTTGGGCTTTCTTCTTGGAGTTGAGCTTCAGCAACTTTGTCGTTTTGCCGCTTTTGAGTTCGGCCTGCAAGATGTGAGTTACCATCTGACGCGAATCGCTGGAGACCACCCGAGCAGCCACTTTCAGTCCCTTGATCTGGTCCAGCGCTATCGGGGCAGGAGCTGGCCAGGGAATGGGCAGGTGGCGGATTCGCAGGGTTTTCCCGTCGCTCTCCACATGGGTTCGGTTGAACCCATCGGCCAGGGCTGCGTAACCGGCCCAAAAGGCCGCGCCCAGGAAGGGAACCAGCATAAGCTCCCAAGGGCTACCTCCCAGGTGACCGGCCCAGAGCTCCGTTAGACTGTGACGAAACGTCCATAGAAGCAGGAGCGAAAAAAACGCGAGGAAATATCGCGCTGGACTTTGCCAGGGAACCGTCAGCAAAACCTTCATTGAGGGTACCTCTTCACGGTCTAAGGTTTGGCCTGCGCAGCCCAAAGTCCTGGCGGTTTTAAGGGCCGTTAGGTTGAGTTTCTGGTGGAGGGTCCCCGCTTGATGTTTAGTCTTTGAGGACGCGAAAGGAACCGAGAAATCGAGCCTGTCGGGCCCGGTCGAAGGGAGGGCTTTCCAGGGACCGAGTGCAGGCTAGAAAGTACACATAGCTCCTGGTTGGCACCACGGTCACGTCGGTATCAGTCGAATCCGCACCACGGATCTGTGCCCTGAGGCAGCGCCGGCCCAGAAAACTCAGCATATTCCAATCGGTTATCTTGTCTCCTTTGGCTTCAAAGTTGCGAAATATTGACTCTCTGCCTTCTCGGGAAGCCAGGTTCACCATCTTGGTCTCTGAAGTAGCGGGTCGACGTAAGACTCCGAACATGTGACCGGCTGTCAGCTCCGAGGCCACGACATACCGTCCCGCCTGGTAGCCGGCATGAACCGGTAAAGGCATGCGGATCGAAAAATCTCCTTCGGGAGATAGAAATTCACTCCAGCTCAGGCCTTGCGGTTCCGTCTGGCTACTTTGAGCCAGGCGCAGGTCCACCTGGTATTCCGAAGCCGGATCAAGACGCACGGCTCGGGCCAGGTCGGCGAGCGCGGGAGCCTTCTGTCCTTGGCGCAGTCGAATCAGTCCGCGTAGTCCGAAGGCATCAGCCAGACCAGGGCTGAGCTGGATGGCCTTGTCCAGATCTCGGGAAGACTCGGCCATATTTCCCAGTGACCAGTGGGAGCGGGCTCTGATCAGGTAAGCGTTTGGCTTGTCCGGTTCGGCGGCCACCGTGCGGTTCAAATCGCTGATCGCCCGAACATGCAAGTTCATTCGATTCAGCAAGAGGCCGCGTTGATAATAGAAATTGCTATCTTGTTGGGGTTCCAACTCCAGCACGCGGTCATAGTCGATCAGTGCCGGCGTCAGGTCGCTTGGGTCGTTGACCACGTTGGACAGCAAGGCGGCGCGCGCCCGGTAGCCACGGGGGTCCTTCGGGTATTGTTCCACCTGTCGATCGAGTAACTCCAAAGCCGAATCGATCCGTCCATCCAGTACAAACTGGAATCCGTTTTCTAACAGCGACGGCGAAGGCGACTGGGCCGGCGCGATCCAACTCAAACTTAAAGAGAATGCCCATAGCAGGCTCCACCTGGGTATGATCGTCATGACAGAACTCCATTCTTCGGTTTCGCTTAACGTTCCACCCGGATCTCGATGCGCCGGGGTCGCTCCGAGCCCGGTTTCACGAATAGAACCAATCTGGCGGCAGAGGGCAGGTGCTCCAAACGGATGGGCACCGAGAAGTGCCCACCGGGATCGATAGTGCCGTGCCACCTGCCCACCACATCGTGGTAAGTTTCGTAGCCAGCCAGCTGGCTGGGTGGATACTCGGCCACGACCTCTACGGTCTGATAGGGGCTGGCCTGGCCTTGAACGCTAAACTCCAGCGCTACTTGGGAGCCGTCGCCGGGTTTGGTTACCAGAAAGGGCAACTTCTGCGAGGCAAAAAAGGGCAGCGACAGCAGTGCCGCCAGGCCAACGACAAGCAGACTCAATCCCATCGAACCGAAATCTGGTTATCCACCGACAGAACCCCGGCGGCTGACCATGCGGCCCTTTCCGCTTCTTCCTGTTCGTGACAGGTGCGCACCTGGCCCCGCAAGGTCACGCTGTTTCCCACCGACTCTACGGCGAGATTTTTGGTATGCAGGACGCCACTGCGGACAAAGGCCGCTCGGATCAAGGCGTCCACGTCCGGTGTCGGCGGAGTTGGTTTCAAAGTCATGCAGTTGGTTAATCCTTTGACGCCGGGTAGAAATTTCACCATATCTTCGGCGGCGGCCTTCTGATACCAGAAGTCCATTTCGCCGGTCAGGGTAATCCAGCCATCGGCCACCACGATTTTGGCCAGCCCGGAGGGGATGGTGGTTGTGTCCCGTAATCGGTTGGCAGCCGCCTCGGCGATACCACCATCGGTGCGGGACATCGATTCAGGCAAATTGACCCGAATGTCGTCGGCAATGGCCCGCACTCCGTCCACTCTTTTGGCGGCCGCCACAGATTCCCACTTTTCGGCGTAGCTGCTGGCGAAACCGGTAAGGGTAACGGCTCCATTGTGCACCAGCACCCCGATATCGGTAACGTTGACTTTGGGTTCGTAGCTCAGTTCCGCCAAAACGTCGGCCTTTAGCTGGACGTCCGATTTCAAAGCCGCCGGAGGCATGGAATGATCGATATCCTGGTTGCCGTTAAAGCGCATAAATCACCTTTCGTGCGTTCTGAGAGCGTGCGAACGTCTGAGCCTGATATTTGCTGAGAATTTCCATCACCTCAAATTCCTCGAGCCTTCCCGTCGGACAGGCAACCGCCAGAATCGCGCTGCCGTTCTTGAGGGCCCTGGCCGTGTCGAAAGCGATGCTGCGTGGCAGACCCTGGTTTTCGAGGAAGCCGCTCACCCCGCCCGCCAGGGCTACCGAAACCGTTGGATTGATTGGCTTTGACAGCGCCGTCGCCAGCGAGCCACTTCCCGTGACAAGTCCCAAGCCGGGAATCAGCTTTGAATCTAGCGAGCCATATTGGCTTGGACGATGAGGAAGGGGAAACAGGCCCGTCAAGTCCGCGGTTTCCGCACCACGATCCACTAAGGTTGCGATGGTTCTCTCGGCCTGCAGCGAATCTCTAAATTGAGAATACAGGAAATTTTTCATGTTTGGCTCCAATCAGGCGATTTAATGTTGCCTTTCGAATAGTCTAATCCAGTCGGATCGGTCAATCGCTGGCAGTCGTCCTGTGAATTGAGTATCCCCTGAGGTTTAGCAATGGGTCAGGCGGTCTCAGTCCACAGCCGACGATTCGCCTGAATGTAGTCTTGCAGTCGCCTCGGTCGACGCGCCAGCAGCCGCGCAAGGTTTTCGTTGACGGCTTCTGCTTGTCCAAAACGCAGGCCCAGATGCAGGATTGTCTGAACGAGCGTCTGCTTCCACGGGGTCTTTTGCGCTCGCAAATGCCGGATATACCCTAAGGCGCTGGCAGGCCGATAAACGATGGAGCGGTCAAGTTGGGTCGTTAGCATTGTAGCCACCTCGGTGAAGGAAAGTGCTTCTGGGCCTGTGAGATCTATGTAAAGAGCAATATGGAGGCCCGGGCGAGTAGAGCCTGAAGGTTCGGGACACTCGTCCTGGCCTGCAAGTACAGCGAAAGTCTCTCGCCAGTCCCACTGGCGACTATGCTAGAGCCCGGGGCTCAACAAGAAACCACGTTAGAAGGAAGAAGCTATGTATTACATCGTTGGAACGGTCAAACCGTTCGAGCAAGCCGTCGCCGACCTGGAAGCGGCTGTCGTGAAGCACGGCTTTTCTGTGTTGCACATTCACGATTTCGGCAACACGCTGCGCAGCAAGGGATTTCCTTTTGCTGAACAGTGCCGAGTGCTGGAAGTATGCAACCCCGGTCAAGCGGCCAGAGTGTTGCAGACGGACATGCGCTTGAACATGGTGCTCCCTTGCCGGATCTCGGCCTTTACCGAAAAGGGCAAGACTCTTCTGGGCATGCTGCAGCCTGCCCAGATGCTTGCGGCTCTGTCTCAGGACGCCGACCTGCGGGAGATCGCCCGCGAGGTGGAAGAAACAACCCGGGCCATCATAGACGAGGCGCGCCACGGAGGCTAGCCCGAGCTACCCTCGACGCAGTTCGGGCAGTGCCAGCCTCCCACGTCATCGGCCAGTCGCTCGGCTTCCACTGGTCCCCAACTTCCCGGGAGATACTCCAGGGGCTGGGAAGGCAGGTCGAGGATGGGCTCCACCACGGCCCAGGCCGCTTCCACTCCGTCTTGTCGGGCAAAAAGGGTCGGATCTCCCTGCATCGCGTCCCCGAGCAACCGCTCGTAGGCGTCCATTTCGTCTCCCTTGGGCTGATGCACGAAGCTGAGTTCGGAGGGGTCGCTGATCATTTGCTCGCCGGGCCGTTTCACTCTGGCTCCGATGGAGATGCTCACGTCGGGAGACAATCGGAAGCGGACGTAATTTGTTTCTCCGGCAGCGAGCCGGATCAGGGGGGGACGTTTCAGTTTGACCAGCACTTCGGTGGTGGTGGCCGGTAGACACTTTCCGGTTCTCACAAAGAACGGGACCCCTTCCCAACGCCACGATTCGATCCAGAGCCTGGCTGCTGCGAAAGTCTCTACCCGGGAGTCAGGAGCCACTCCCTGTTGCTGCTGATAGCCCTGAAATTGCCCGCGCACGAGATTCTCGGGCTCCAGGGGACGAATGGTGCGAAAGACCTTGACCTGTTCGTCCCGGGCCGACTCGTGGTAAGAAGTCGCCGGCGGCTCCATAGCCAGGAAGCTGACGATCTGGAGTAAATGATTCTGAATCACGTCGCGAATCGCGCCGGCTTCCTCGTAAAAACGTCCGCGGCCCTGCACCCCGAACTTCTCCGCCATGGTGATCTGCACGCTTTCGATGTAGTTGCGATTCCAGATCGGCTCGAGGAACGTGTTGGCAAAGCGAAAAAGGAGCAGGTTTTGCACGGGTTCCTTGCCCAGGTAGTGATCGATTCGATAGATATCGGGTTCCTCAAAAGCTTGACGCAAAATAGCATTCAATTCGCGGGCCGATGAGAGATTGCGACCAAAAGGCTTTTCCAGAATCACCCGCGCCCCTTTGGCACAGCCCGACTCTGCCAGACGCTTGACGACCACCGGGAAAACGCTGGGCGGAACCGCCAGATAATACAGTGGTCGTTCGGCGCCCCCTAATTCTTTGCTGAGCTCGGCGTAGAGTGCTGGGTCGGCGTAGTCCCCGCTGACAAACCGCAGGCGTTCGGCCACAGCGGCCAGGTTCTGCTGGTTCACCTCGCGGAAGCGTTCGGAGATACTTTGGCTGGCCCGCTCTCTGAGTTGTGAAACCGTCCAGGGTGAACGCGCCACGCCAATCACGGGGACCCCGAGCCGGCCCCGGCCGGCCATGGCGTAGAGGGCCGGAAAGATCTTTTTGTAGGCCAGGTCCCCTGTGATGCCAAAGAAGACCAACGCATCCGAACGCGGCTTATCCCTATCTGTCAGCATTCATCACCTCCGCCCGTTGTAGTGTAGAGAATCTAGTGGGAGCTGTCTCTGATCTGCGTCAGTTACTCAGGCAGCACCAGGTTTTGCCGGCGGTAGTGGGGAGCTGCTGCGCAGTTTATGACCGGGGTCATAGCCAAACTCCCGGTAGCGACTAGAGTGTGAGTATGATTTCCAAGTCGCTGCCCGTCATCACCTTGATGGAGACCGTCGTCTTTCCAGGAATGAGCGTCCCGCTGTGTCTGCAGCGACCTCGCTCAATGGCGGCGGCCCAGGTTGGCGAGGAAGCGATCGTCTTGACTCAGCGCTCCAGTCTGGTTCAGGAGCCGGGACTCGACGACCTCTATACCGTGGGAGTGCGCGGCCGCGTGTCCGCCCTAAGCCCTGGAGAGGGCAAGCTCGGTGTGCGCTTTGAAGGGCAAATGCGGGTGCGGGTGCTTTTCACCCACTGGCTGGAGACTCACCTGGAAGCCGAGACCGAAGACCTGCTCGGCCCCACCGACCTGGGCGTCGAGGAGGAGGCCATTCGTCGAACCTTGCTGGAGGAGTTGGGACAATTTCTGTCTCAGGTGCGCCTCCCGGGCATCAATCTGGCCCTTCTGGAACAACCCGCGCTGCCCGCCCAAAT
>JALHOV010000168.1 GCA_022842865.1 Vulcanimicrobiota bacterium
GCGGGACCGCAACGCCGTGGCGACAGGTCGACTCATTTCCCTGGTGTGCTTGCTACAGGGACTATGGGCCCTGGTCGACGGCGGCAAGCAAACCTTTACTCGTCCCTGGTTGCCGCAGCTTGGCATCAATTTCGAACTGGCGCTGCATCCGGCCGGTCTGGCCATGCTGGTGCTGACTCCCCTTTTGACCTTTTGCGCTCTCGGTCTAACCCGTCCGGGACTGGAGAGGCGCAGTGAATACTGCGGCCATCTCCTCATGCTTATGGCCGGATTGCAGGGGTTGTTTCTCTCCGACAACCTGGGGCTGTTCTACGTCTTCTTCGAATTGATCTTGTTACCCACGCTGTTGCTGGCCTCGCGCTGGGGGGGGGATCGTGGCCGCTCCGCTGCCCTGAAGTTCTTCCTCTATACGCTGATGGGCAGTCTGCCCATGCTGCTGGGCATTCTGGCACTGGGTTTCCAGACGGCCGGAAACGGTCTCGGATTCTCCCAACTCTCTCATCTTCCCGAAGAACTTCAGCTTTCGCTGTTCTGGCTTTTTGCGCTGGCCTTCCTGGTTAAGCTTCCGGTCTTCCCGCTGCACGGCTGGCAGCTGGATCTTTATCGCTCGGCGCCAGCGCCGGTGGTGGCGGTGGTGGCCGGTGCCATGTCCAAGGCCGGCGCCTTTGGTTTGCTGCGCGTGCTGGTAGGGCTTTTCCCAGACGCGACCTCCCACTACGCTCCCGTTCTGGCTGGCTTGGCCTTAGTGAGCCTGCTGCACGGTGCAGTCAGTGCGCTGGGCGCCACTTGCCTGCGCAGCATCCTGGCCTATTCGAGTCTATCCCATTTAGGTCTCCTGACGCTGGGTGTGGTTAGCGGATCGGCGGCCGGTCAATCGGGCGCCATCCTGCAAATGTTCGCCCACGGTATCTGCACAGGCGGCCTGTTCTTGGTGGTCGCTGCCCTGGAAAATCGCGGTCTCTCGTCCGAGGTCAAGCACCTGGGCGGACTGGCACGCTCCACGCCCCAGTTGGCGGCCCTGGCTTTAGTACTGGCGATGGCTTCGTTGGGTTGTCCGGGCCTGTGCTCCTTCCCAGCCGAGCTTTCCATGCTCCTGGGCATCTTCAGCGCCAGTCCAATGCTGGCTTTGTTGGCCTCCAGCGGGGTGGTGTTGGCGGCCTGGTATGGGCTGCGCTTTTATCAGGGGACCTTCAATGGTCCTCCACAAGACGGGCCGCAGCATTCTGATTTGAATGAAAACGAATGGGTGGCATTGCTTCCGCTGGTGGTGCTCTGCTTCGCCATCGGGTTTTTTCCCGACCTGACCATCCTTCAGTGGACGAGGGCCCTCGTATGAACCCGATTGCTATCTTGAAGCCCGAACTGGCCTGGCAGGGGATGGTGCCCTTGTTGATGCTGGGTGGGCTGTTTGTCTTCCACTTTCTGCTTGAGATCTTGCGTTCGCCCAAGAGCCGCACCACCGGAGGCTTTTGGACTCTGTTGGTCAGCCTACTGGGCGTGCTCTATCTAATTTGCTACCCGGACCAGCCGAGTGAAGCAGTCGTTCACAAAATGTGGATCTACGACGGCGTGACCCGCCTGGGCTCGCTGGTGATTTTCCTGTGCCTGGCCGCCGTCACGCTGCTGGTTCCCAAGTCCATCGAAGAGACGGGTCATCTGGGCGAGTATTACGCTTTGTTGACGGGTTCCGCCCTGGGAATGGTTTTGTTGATGGGCAGCAACTCTTTGCTGGTCACCTTCCTGGCCCTGGAGATTTTCTCGCTGGCCCTGTATTTGCTGTGCATTTTCCAACCGGAGAAAGCGACTTGCCAGGAATCGGGACTGAAGTATTTTATCCTGAGCTCCCTGGCTTCTGCCGTCATCCTCTACGGAATGGCCCTGATTTATGGGGCGACCGGCACGACCTGGCTCCACGAAATCGGAGCTCGGGTTGACCAGGCCGGGGTGCTTTTGATGGTCGGCAGCGCCATGCTGGCGGCTGGCCTGGCCTTCAAAGTGTCGGCGGTTCCCTTCCATCTTTGGACTCCGGATGTTTACCAAGGCGCGCCTACCCCGGTCACCGCCTTTATGTCGGTGGCCACCAAAACGGCTGCACTGGTGGCGCTCCTGCGCTTCTTCCCGATGACTTTAGGGTTGGCCGGTGGTGCCTCAGATACCGCTCGCATTCAGTGGTGGGTCATCCTCTGGTCGCTCTCGATCCTGTCCATGATTTTTGGCAACCTGATGGCCCTCTCGCAGACCAACCTCAAACGCTTGCTGGCCTACTCCGGTATCGCCCAGGCCGGTTACCTGCTGAGCGCCGTATTCGTGGGCACCGCTACCGCCAAGGTCAGTCTGTTTTTCTACCTGCTGGTTTACCTGTGCATGAATTTGGGGGCCTTCGCCATTGTGGCCGCTCTCGAGGAGTTGGGGGAATCGGTCGAGTTGCCGTCACTGGCCGGCTTGAGCATGCGCCAGCCCTATTTAGCGGCCGCGCTGGCCGCCTGTCTGTTCAGTCTCACCGGTTTGCCGCCTACCGCCGGGTTCGTCGCCAAATATCAGTTGTTCAGCTGCCTGATGGCTTCGCCAGGCGGGCCGCTGCCGAAATACCTGGTGGCCGCTGCTCTGGTGGGTTCACTGCTCTCGGCTGCTTACTACCTGCGGTTCGTGGTCCAGGCCTACAGCCTGGGCCCCGCGCCGGAGCCCCAGAAGCAATTGCCGGCCACCTTCTGGGTTGTCATCGGCTCGGCCGTGGCCGGGGTCTTCGCCCTGTCTTTGTGGGCAAGTCCCGTCCTGGAGTGGATGCAAGGTCTGGTCGGCGGGCTCTAAGGGCCAGCAGGAGCCGTCCGCGCTCAACCGGAAGTCTGATGGTAGTTCGAGAAAGCGGGTAAAGAATGCCCAAGTTCTGTCCCAATTGCGGTCACCAAGCCAAAGATACGGCCAAGTTTTGCAGCGGCTGTGGCGGCTCGTTTCCCGTCGCGCCGCCTGCCAGTCCCACCTATGGGCCACCGGCCCAAGAGGGTGGCTGGAGCAATTTTGACTCCCAAGAGCAGCAACCGGGCACCGGCGGCTACGCTCCTCCGCAGCATTGGGAGTCTTATGACTATCCCTCCGGGACCACAGGCTACACTCCTCCGCCCCCCTCCAGCTACCCGGTGCCCACTTATGAGCCCTCTATGAGAGCGGATGCCAGTCGTCCGCTCCCGCCCCTGTCGTTTGATGCTCCCAGCGGCGGTGCCGGCTCGCCTCGGGAGAAGGCTCGCGATATCGCTCGGAGCTTTTCTCTATGGGCTGCGGGTATCGTGTTGTTCCCCATCCCCTTTTCCGACCTCGTGCTCTTGATGCCCATCCAGACCGCGATGGTGATCTCTATCGGCAAGGCCTATGGAGTGAAGGACCCGCCAGAGAAAACCCTGGCCCATATTGCGGCCGCTTGCGGGGCCTCGGTGTTTGGCCAGATCACCACCCTGTTCGTGAGCAATTTGATCCCAATTATCGGGAAACTGGTTAGCGCGCCTTTTGTCTATGGTTGGACCTATGGTCTGGGGGAAGTCGCCATTCGTTACTTTGAGAGCCAGGGGCAGATCGGCACAGACGAGATGAAATCGCTGTTCAAACAGGTTTCTAAGGATGCCACCCGAGGCTTCAAGGCCAGCGATGTGGGCAAGGCTCGCGAAAACATGGACCATTTACGTGAGCATCTGTCTGAGGAAGACTACCGGAAGCTTCGCTCCCGTTTCGGTCAGAGCTAGTGAACCCAGGTCGGCCTCTGGTCTTCGATCTGGATGGCACTTTGTGGGACTCGACCGAAGTGGTGGCCGATGCCTGGAACGCCGCTGTGAGCGAAGCCGGGTTGGAATTGGGCTCTTTCAAGCCGGCCGACATCGCCTCCGTGATGGGGCTTACCCATGAGCAGATTCGTGAAAGGCTTTTCCCTGGATTGGATCGCGAACACTGGAATGAGTTTTCGCGACGGGCCTACGCCCGCGAGGAAGACTTCCTGCGTCAACGCGGCGGGGTACTTTATCCTGGGGTTCAAGCGGGCTTGAGGCTTCTGGCCGAGCGCCACCCTCTGGCCATCGTCAGTAACTGTCAGAAAGGCTACATTGAGGTGTTTCTGGAGTGGACTGGCCTGCGGCCCATCTTTCAAGACTGGGAATGTCATGGAAATACCGGTCTTAGCAAGGGTGAAAACATCCGCCGCCTGTGTTCCCGCCAGAACTGGAATGACGCCCTCTACATCGGTGACACGGCCGGCGACGAAGCGGCGGCGCGCGAATCGGGCTGTGACTTTCTTTTTGCCACTTATGGTTTCGGTCAGGCGTCGGCGGCGGCTCGGCCTCTGCACGCCTTTGAGCAGTTGTTTGAATTGGTGCCGGCCTGATGTCACAGCTGCAGGAATGGTTCCAGGACAATCCCCGGGCCCGCCCCATTCTGATGACGGCCATGCTGTTTGTGGGCTGTCTGGCGGTGGGCATCTGGTCCACCGCCGGCTCCCAGCGTCCCGTGCCGGCCATCAACCGCACTCCCCAGCCGGCCACCACTCCTGACGTACCGACGATGACCGGCGAAACGCCCGATTTGCGCCAGGCCCGCTCGGCCTGGGTCTCTCAGGTGGAGACTCCGGTGTATAACGAGCCGGGCTTGAACCAGCCGATTCTGAAAAAGCTGAATCGCTGGGAAGAGGTCTACCACCTCGAGCAGCAAGATAACTGGGATAAGGTTCGCCTGGGCGACAGCTCGATTGTCTGGGTCCAGAGTAAGCATCTGGTTTTCGCCAAGCCGGCCGATCTGAACAAGCCGAACGCAGCCGAAGTGACCGTGATGGCTTTCTACGAAGCGGTGGTGCGTAAGGATTTTGCGGCCGCCTACTCCTATTTGGCGGGCCCCTGGAAAGCTCAGTTGAGTTTCACCGACTTTGTCGACGGATACTCGCGCACCAACAGCCTGAGCACGGAGATCCGTCAGGTCATTCCCATGGGCGATGGACGCTTTCAGGTCGATGTGGCTATGCGCGCCTCGGAGGGGGGACAACAGGTTCCCTATATGGGCTCTTACCTGGTGGAAAAGATCGGCGACGAGTGGTTTCTCGGAGCCGGATCTTTAACCATCATCGGTGGCCCGCGCGCCGACCCCCGCCTGCCCAACGTGCGCGTCCCACTGGTGGAAACCCCTTCGGCTGTGGCCACCCCGGATGTTTCGCCGATCGAGGAAGACGTCAATCCAGAACCCGTGCCGGACGAGTCTCAGTAGGAACCCGGCCGTTATTCCATCGGAGGGATGCGACCGCCCCAGTGGATGCTCTCTTGACCAATTTCCCAACCGCTTTCAATCACCAGGCGGACGGTAACGGCGACCGGTTGGCCAGCGATTTCGGCGCGGTACCAGGGCAGACCTGAAAAACTTTGGCGCACCGCTTCGTCCAAGGTGGGGGCGCCCGTGCCCTCCATCACTTCCACTCGGGTAGAACCGTCTTTTTCTACTCGGCAGCGCAAGGTCATCAGAAAATGGCCCTCGCGATTGCGCAGAAAAGCGGGAATGTGGATTTGTTGCGGGCCTTTGAGCATGGTCGGTGGGTCCAGGGGCACATCCCCGAGTCCATCGCTGCTGAGCGGGGCTGCCGCCTGACGTCTTACCTGGGTAGGGTGATGCACCGGATACCCTTTCTGAGCCTGGGAGGGCGAAGGATTGCTGGGTAAAGCGGGATAGACCATGGTCGCCGGGCCCGGCCGCGTGGGGACCCGCGGAGGGGCTACCGGCCGGGGGATGGCTGCCGGACGCACCTGTGGCTGGCCAGGTAGGGCAGGAGCCACCGATTGGCTCTGCGTTCGCGCCAACTGAGGGGGCGGAGCTGGTCGCAGATGGACCTGGAGGGGCGGAAGGCGGGGGCGTGCCGAGCTATCGGGCTCAGATAAGAACATGCGGGTCCAGCCCGGCATCACGAAAACGGTGTGCAACAGAGCCGAAGCCAGCAGGCACTTTCCCAACCTCATCCCACATTGTAGCATCCGGCCGTCGACCAACGCAGGGGTGGTGATACTGAATGGACGAATCATCGCTGGTGAGCAGGGGGATGACGGCGAATTTAGGCTCTCAAGTGCTGCGCTTGCTGGCGCAAGGTTGCGAGTGGGAAGACATCCAGAAGCGCTTTCCGGAGCTGGCCGAACCGGCCGGTCTGGGCCAGTTGAAGGTCGACGCGGAGCGCCTGGAGCGAGTCTGGCTTTTTTCAGAGATTTTAGAACAGATTCCCGACATGATTTTTGTGAAGGAAGCCAGCGAGCTGCGCTTCGTTCTTCTCAATCGGGCCGGTGAAGAGTTGCTCGGCTTTCCTCGCGCCGAAATGCTGGGTAAGACCGACTTCGACTTCTTCCCCTCGCATGAGGCCACTTTCTTTCAGGAGAAAGACCGACTGGTTCTCAACTCGGGCCAGGCGCTGGACATCCCGCAGGAGCAGGTGATGACGCGGTCGGGAACCCGGTCTCTGTACACGCAGAAAATTCCGCTCTGCGATGAGGACGGGACGCCACGCTATCTGGTGGGAGTCTCGCGGGACATTACCGAGTTTGTGCAGGCCCAGGCCGAGGTGGTTCGTTCCCAGAAACAACTGCGCCGCTTGTCTGCCCAATTACAGCAGGCCCAGGAGGACGAGCGCCAGCGCCTGGCGCGCGAGTTGCACGATGAACTTGGCCAGGTGTTGACGGGAGTGCGCATCGAGCTGGCCTGGCTGGAGAAACGTTTGCCGGAAGATCAGGTCGGGTTCATCAGTCATCTGGAGCAGGCCCAGGCTCTGGCCAATTCGGCTCTGGGAACGGTCCGACGCGTGGCCACTGCCTTAAGGCCACAAATCTTGGACGACCTGGGGCTGCAGGCGGCCATCGATTGGCTGCTTCAGGAAATTTGCGGCCGGGCCGGGATCGAAGCGCAGTTGGACTATCGTCTGAGTCAGCGGCTGGCTCCGGAGCTGTCCACCACCATCTATCGGGCTTGCCAAGAAGCGCTCACCAATATTGTGCGCCATTCCCAGGCCCGGCGCGCCTCCGTTCGCATCCATTTAGACAATGAATGGGTGGTGACCGAAGTCGAGGATGATGGCCTCGGGCTCCAGACCCCGCGCGAAGGTTCGCTGGGATTGGTGGGCATTCGGGAGCGGGTGCAACTTCACGGGGGCACCTTGGAGCTCAGCGCCCCAGCGCAGGGAACTTTGCTGGTTTTTCGCCTGCCGCTGGCCTGAAGCCCGGGCCTTTCGGCCCGGGCTTCCCTTAACGATAGTTGTTGTAGAGCAATCGAGGTCCATCGCTGAACAACTTTAAGGGAGGGCCGTCCTCTCTGGAAAGCCAGACCCTGATTTCGTAGCTGTCGGCGGTGGGGCGGTAGGCGATTTTCATGTCCTTGGAGTGCTCCTTCCATTGGTCGGGGTAGCGACCGTGGACTTTTTTCCAGCGCTCCAGATCCAGCACCAGACGATTGCCGGCGGCGGCCACCAGGCTCACCTCGTCATTGCGGAAGAACTTAAGCTGCCAAATAAAGTTCTGGGCCAGACTGCCATCTTTCTGGCCGGGCGAGCCGGACAGGTAACCCTCTAGAAAAATCTCCGCTTGCTGGCGAAAGAAGTATCGAGTGAGTGGGTCGTTTGGGGCGTTTTCGGCCAGGCTCCAGCGGTCGTGCAGCAGGGTATCGTAGGTCAGGGCGGCCGACAGGTCGCGACTTTGACCGGCGTGCGCCGGGTCATCCGGTAGGCTGGCTTGCAGTTGATCGAGCCGGTCGAGCTGGGCAGCAGTCCAGCTCTGGCTGCGCGCTGCCAACAGGATGCGTCCGCGCACGGCCAGTGACATTTGTCGCGCCTGATGGACATCCCATTGGGCTGACTGAGCGGTCAGGGCCACCAGTTGCTCGAGGTGTTCCAAGGTCTGCAAAGGCTGGTGCAGGTAGAGGGCCTGATCCAGATAGAGGATGACGACCCGGAAGGCCTGAGATCGATCGCTGAGACTGCCAATGGTCGAGTCTGCCAACATTCGCGCCAGGACTTTCTGGAAGCTCTGCTGGACTGATTTCAGGTTGCGCAGTTCCCAGCTTTGGTCCGCCAGGGACAGGCCCTTAAATCCGTGGTAGTACGGATAGCTGGAAAGGTTGGTTCCTTTGAGCAGCTTTCGCAAAACCGACGGAGAGGTTTGAGGCGTTTGATTTTTTTGCAGGAAGTCGCGAAATTGGGCTGCGTGCGGCCTGGGTTCCCAGGCCAGGCGAGCCATGCCCAGGCTGAAGTAGCCAATCAGTCCAGCGCTCACGAAACCCGCCGCCCAACTGCGCTTGCGAAAATCCGGCGAGCTCGAGGCGCGCCACTGGAAGCGGACACCCAGGAGATAGATGAGCCAGCCGGCCGAGGCCGTCAAGCCGAGCAAGCCAAGCGCATCCACTTCGTGCAGCCCCTGCGGTAGGGAGCCCATGCGAAACCCGTTCAAGATGGTGGTAGACCACATCACCACGGGAATTCCTACCAGCAGAGCGACCAGGTAGCTCAGGGTCAGAACGCTCCAACGCTGCTTGGAAGGTTGCTGCGCCAGGGGCGCGGCCCACCAGGCCCAGCCCAGCCCGATCATCAAGGTCAGGCCCGCACAGAAGTTAGCCAGCGACTGCACTTGATAGGAATTCGCCGAAATTAACTGGAGCCAGAGGCACATTGGCACCAGCAAGGCAAGCGAGCCGACCCAGGGATTTACACTTTGAGGAGCCTGACTTAACCAGCGCGCTCGTAAGTGCAAGGCCAGCATGGTGGGCAGGATGGCCAGTCCGTCCAGGGCTTCGGACAGAGTGAGGTCGAGAAATTGCAACAGTCGGGAGAGAGGGCTGCCCGATCCGACCAGGGGCGGCACCAGGCCGATCAGCAGCAGCGAAAGCAGTCCGAGCAGAGCTACTTCCTGAACGCAGCGAGTGGAGGCTTGCCGGGGAGTTTGCGCTTTCCAGGCCAGGCTGGCGCCGATTACGGCTCCCGCCCATAGGCTCACGAGAAGCGCCAACAGGCTACCGAAAGCGGCCACCAGGCCGCTCACGGGACTTGCAGCCCAGAGTTGCAGGCAGGCGCACACAGCGCCCGCCAGGCAAGCGGGCAGGAACTGCAGGCCGGCGATCCAGGCAGCGCTGGTCCAGAAGTCGTCGGGGCGCAGGCCGCTGTGCAGGAGGACTTCGTAGGCGCCGCCGTCTTTCTCGCGTTGGACCAGGCTGAAGGCGGTCAGAAGTCCGGCAGCGCCGGCTAGAATAGGCCAGCAGTAGGCGTTGCTGCCGAAGACCGTGTAGGCGGCCACGCAAACACCCAGGTTGCCCAGCAAAATGGAGGGGGTGAACAGATTGCGCCGGCGCAGTTCACGTTGCAGCAGGGCCAGGTCGGGGAGACGGCGAGCCAGCCAGGCCTGCCAGACCGAGCCGCGGTTCCGGCGGGGAGCGGGTAGGCGTCCCTGTTGCTGCAGCTCGAGACTGTTCACGCTTTGGCGGCGCGCCACGTAGCCCAGCCCCGCCAGTGCGGCGGTGCAGACCAGGTTCCAGGGCGCAGGAGCTCCCAGGCTACCAGCGACGGCGGCCGTTCCCAAGATGGTCAGCCAACGCGGCCAGCTCAGTCCCACCAGATGGGCCTGAGAGAGATAGCCGGCGGCGCTGAAGGCGATGAGCGTCAGGGGGAGCCAGGCCAGCAGACTTTGGGGATGAACGGGCAACAAGGCGAGACCCGTAATCAGCAAGGCGGGAAATAGACTGCGCAGGCCACTCAAGGCCAGAGTGTCGCTGACGACCGCCGGTTTCAGACCTGCCTGCAGCATCTCCTCGAGGCAGCGCCCGCGCACCAGAGCCGACAGGCTGCTCCACTCCAGGCTGAGCAGGAAAAGGGGGACCAGAACGGTCAGTCCGATGCGCATCATTCCGAAGAAAGCCCAGTTCGCGTCCGGGTCGCCCGACTGGAAAACAAAACCGCCGGGTAGCAGATACAGGAGCAAGATGGCGGCCAGTCCTGGCACTCGCACCAGGCGACGAGCCCGTTCCCGTTGCACCACGTGCAGCAGCGGATTGTCGGTCAGCCGGCTCCACCAACCGCCTTGGGGCTTGTGCGGCTTGTGCACGTCGCTGACGCGCAAGACATGCTGGGCGGTGCGGCGCGCAAAGTCCCGACCTAGCGGGCTCGGGGGTGGAGCGAGACGGCTGCGCAGCTTTTGGACGGAGAGCATCCGCTGTTGGCATTCGGAGCATTCGCTCAGGTGCTGGCTCTCGTCGCTGTCGCCGTCGAGCCAGCTTTGAATTTGGCTATCGTTCAGTTGGCAGCTCATCGGTAGTTGTCTCCTTGGATGTCGCGGGCAAAGAACTTGCAAAAGCGATTGCGGGCGTTGTAGAGGCGGGTCTTGACGGTGGTCAGGGGCACCTCCAGGAGTGTCGAAATCTCCTCGTAGGTGAAGTCGAGAACCTCGCGCAGGCCGAGCACGGTGCGGTCGCTCAGCGACAACTTGGCAAAGGCGTCATGAATATCGAGGCGGACTTCGCTGTCTTCGGGGGGCACCGCGCTGTCTTCGGGTAGCTCGGCGGTGACGGCGCGCTTGTGCAGGCGCAAACAGCGATGGACCAGGATGCGCTTAAACCAGCCCCAGAAGGCTTTGGGCTCGCGCAATTGTTGAATGTTTTGATAGACCAGCAGGTAGGCGTCTTGGAGCGCGTCTTCGACCTCCTGCCGGTTTTGCAGGATGGCGTAGGCGATTTGCCAGGCTCGCCCCTGCGTGTGCTCGATTAGAGGCTCCAGGGCATCGGATTGACCCGATTGTAGTTGGCTGATCCAGTTTTCCAGCGAATCTTGCGCCGGGCTGGACGCGGAGCTTTGTGGCTGAGCGCTCACCTGCGTCCCCCCTTTTTGTTGTTCAAGGGTGGCCTGATGGGCTTCGCCCAGCGGACTACGTCCGTCCCCCTTGGACCCCCCTCTGTGAACCCACGAGGCTGATAGTGTTGCCGACAATGGGTTTTCCTCTCTTCCCCTGAACTCAAACCGATCGATCGTTTGGTCTATGCTTGGGAAGAGCCAGGGGTGGGGGAAAAAGTTTTAGAGTCGCCGGAAATATTCTTCAGGCGATCGTCTGGCCGCCTTCGTGTAGGACCAGCGAGATGGCGGCCAGGGAGGCGAAGACCACCACAAGCAGCCGAGCCAGCCCCACCAGGGCCGCTCCGCTGCCCGCTTGGGCCAGCAACCCGGTGAGCAGGGTTAGCCAGAAAAGGGTGAGGATCCATTTGCCGTTCATGGTAGTTGAATTCCTTTCAATTTTCTAGGCTTAGCTTAGGCTGAATTCAAAGCAGCCCCTATGAATGAGGATACCCTGGCGGAGTACCTCGATCCCACGCCGAAACGTCCCTGATGCCTTTAACCCGGTTGTCCCAGGCCGCCGAAGAGCTGATCTCGGAGATTCTGGCTCATCCCAGCGAGAGTAAATTTTCCATCGCCCCCGGCGCTGCCCTGAAAGCCTGGAGCGGTTCTCTGCACATCGACCCGAACGCCGAGTTTGCCAGCTGGTCGGGAGAATTTGTCCATTCGCTGTCGTCTTTTCGCCATCTTAGCGGGGTGATGAGTGAATGCCTGGCAAGGTCTAGCCTGCAATTTTCGCGGGCTCCTGAGATGCACGCGGAAGCGGTGGTGCACTCGGCTCTGGCCCACGCCACTCAGGGTACGACCCTGCGACGTTCCCAGTTCGCTCAGTATCTGCGCGATCTGGCCGAGGCCAGTTGGCGCGGGGAGGCCACCTTTGTGCTGTGCCGTCGTCTCCTGGGGGTGGAGTTACTGGGAGACAGCGCCGATCTCAGCGAGCCGGATGCTCTCTATCAGGTGGGCTTGCACAGTCTCAACGATGAAGAGCTGACGGCTCGGATGCCCTCGCTGGACACGTTGCAGTACGGGCTGATCAACTCGGACGTGGCCACTCTGCAGCGAGTGGAGGTGCGCGTCACTCGCCAGGAAAGATTGCGTGAGTTCGATCACTTTTTTAAGGGGCCCGAGCGCTGGCGCAGTTACCTGCGTGAAACCGAACGAGTGCAGGAAGCCGTGCTGCTGCTTAAACCGGAAGCTCAGGCCGAACTGGGGACGCCCTTTTTTCTGGTCACCCATCCCCACCTCGGGCGTTGCGCAGCCTCCCGCTTGCCACGAGCCTCGGGGCCGGCCATCTTTCCGCCCAGTTTAATTCATCCCGGCGAGTTGGCGGAGCTGCGCCGAAGCTTTGAGGTGGCGCAGAAGAGCCAGGCTTACCCTGCCTTACGCTCCGCCTTGCATCGCTATGCGCTGGCCGGTTCGCGTTTGCGCCACGAGGACCGCCTGGTTGATCTCGTGATCGGTTTTGAAGCGGTGTTGCTGCAGGGCTTGCAAAATGAACTCAGCCATCGTTTTTCCCTGAATGGCTCGTCGCTTTCCCACTGGATTCACAAGGCACCCCGCCAGCCCAGCTACCACCTCTTCCGTTCGGCTTATGCCGCACGTTCAGCCCTTGTGCATGGCTATGGGCCCAAGGTCAAGCTGCACCGCATCGAATCCATGAGTGACGAACTGCGTCACTTGCTGGCAAGCTTCATCCAGTGGCTCATTCTGGAATCCCCTCAGCACGGACTGCAGCCGCGCATGCAGGCAGACGATTGGTTGCGCATTTTGTTCGAGAGTCCGCCTTAGTGGCTTAAAGGACACAACCCGGTAAACAAATGGACTGGGTGGCAAGGTTAAACTGACCGCATCATGATGATTACACAGAGAACCTTCAGCCGCCCCAACCAGCCCCCGGCCCAGCCCGCGCCCCCTGCCCAGCAGCCGCGTTCCGCCCTACAAAAGGCCGCCACAGACCTGGGCCCGACTCAGGATGGACGTATACATCTCGACGGTGTGCGCTGGGACATTGAGAATCTACCCAACGGGGAGTGCATCGAAAAGGGCGTTTTTTCCGACGCCGTGTTCAATCCCAGCAAGGTGAAAGACGTTTTCCTGTGTATCAAGCCGTTTACTGATCAGCCTATGAACGCCCCAGGACACGCGCTGCTGAAGTTCGAGTTCGAGGCCGACTCACCCGTCACCAACAGCCAGGGGCAGACCGATCCCGCTCTGGCGATATCGGTCGAGCAACACTTTCATCAGGGAGAAGCCTTTGACCCTAACGCCAAGAACCCGGTCATTCATCAGCTGGGTACCTGGACGGACGCACTGGAAAAAGCCAATGTATTTGATCACTATCCTTTGCAGGTCTATCGTCTGCTGCTGAACCACGACCAGAAGGTGGCCTTGCTCAACGACCGTGTGGCTGAAGCCGTCAAAGATCACTCGAATTCGATGTATGATGCGATCAACAACTCTTGCCTCTCCAACCTGATCGACGGCGTCAACAAGCAGGTGCCGGAAGAGCAGCAGATTCCTAAGACCCAGCCCGACGGCTCGCCTGACCCGGCCGCAGTGGTTCCGATCTTCTGCCCCAACAACTTTGCCGCTCACAACCTGATCAAGCGCGACAAGCCTGAAGTGCATCCGGCTAAGCCCAAGCCTCCGGAGAATCCGCCGGCCAACCCGCCCACACTACTTATGGATCCAGGGGGGGCTGCTCGCCTCCCCCTGGGACCCCCCTCGCTCATGGACTATGGAACGGCAGTCTCCGCGTTCCTTAACTGAAATGGAGAGTGTGCTGCAGGCTCTGCAGCCACTGCTCGAGCAGTTTCGAACGGCCGCTGTGGAAACCGACCGCAGCGGTCGTTTGCCGTTGGAGCACCTGCGCGAGCTGGGTCGAGCCGGAATCTACCGGCTGGCCGTGCCCGCCGAACGGGGCGGTCTGGCCGCTCCTCCGGAGCTGGTTTGGGAAGTCAACGAAAGTCTGGCGGCCGCTTGCGGTTCTACTCACTTCGTGCAGGCTCAGCATCAAGGGGGACTTGGTTTCCTGCTGCGAGGTAATCCCGAGCTGCTCCGTGAGGACTATTTGAGTGGCCAACGTTTGTGCGGAGTGGCCTTCGCTCATTTGCGCCGCCCGCGTTCCCCCGTCAGCGTGGAAACCACTTCGGAAGGTTGGATTTTTCGCGGAGAAGCGCCCTGGTTCAGCGGTTGGGGCTTGATGGACGATGTGGTGCTGGCTGGCCGCGACGAACAGGGGCAGGACATTTACACGCTGGTCCCGTTGGCTCAAAAGAGCATCGAGTCGCGTGAGTCTCCGCCACTTTCAGCCATCCAGGCTTCGGCCACGGTTTCGCTCCGATTGCATGACCTGATGGTTCCCCGCGCGGCCCTGGTGTTGACCCAGACGCTAGAAGAAATGGCGCGCCGCGATTTTCGGTCCCAGTTGGGCTACACGGTCTTGCCTTTGGGCGTGGTGCGCGCGGCCGCTCCTTTCCTGAAGGACGAGCGGGTTCGTCGCAGTCTCCAGGAAAAGGCCGCCGAACTACGCCGGCGCGCCCTGGCCTGGGCTGAGGACCCTGCCGAAGCGCTAGAAATTCGCGCCAGTGCGAACCTGCTCGCTCTGCAGGCGGCTCAAGCCGCGGTGGTGAGCTGCGGCGGACAGGCGAATCAGTTGCATCATCCCGCCAATCGGCTGCTGCGCGAATCCTCTTTCTATTTTCTAACGCAGCTCAATGCTCCGCTGTGTGAGGCCGCTCTGGAGAAGTTGATCCCGCGCTCTTAGGGACTGCGTTTCCCCTTCCTAAGCAGGAGAGGG
>JALHOV010000169.1 GCA_022842865.1 Vulcanimicrobiota bacterium
TTCTTCGACGGCCAGAGCCCATAATCATGCAAGACCGCGGTGAAGTTTGCTATGTCAATGGGGTTTTCGGCCGCGCTCCTAGGGGGACGCGGCGGCTTCGGCGATCTCCTTCCCAGGAGAGCAAATGCTCCGCTCCATAGGAGATCTTCAGCCTGCTACCACAGACGCAGGGGGTTGGCAATTCCCAGCGCGAACCCACTCGGGCTATGAGACTCGCAGGACTGCATCACCTCACCGCCATCAGCGCCGACGCCCCTGGCAACTATCGATACTACACGCAAACCCTGGGAATGCGTCTGGTCAAAAAGACGGTCAATCAGGACGACGTCTCCGCCTACCACCTGTTTTACGCGGACGCCGCCGCCACCCCCGGCAGCGACCTGACCTTCTTCGACTGGAGGCTGCCTCGGGAGCAGCGGGGTAGCCACAGCATCGTGCGCACGCGCTTGCGAGTGGCGCGAAAGGATTCGTTGGATTGGTGGGCCGAGCGGCTACCTGAGGCGCGGCGCAGCCACGATGGACTGGAGTTTGAGGATCCCGAAGGACAAAGACTCGGATTGGTCCAGGCCGACGGTGGGGGAGAGCCCTGGGAAGGCAGCCCGGTGCCGGCCCAACATCAGATTCTCGGGTTGGCTTCGGTCACTCTGAGCGTGCCCCGGGCCGAGCCCACAGCCCGGGTTCTGACCGAGGTCATGGGCCTGACCCACCTGGGCGATCAGGCCTACGCCATGGGCGATCGTCCCGAGATTCACCTGCTCGTTCAGCCCGACCTGCCTCCCGCCCGTCAAGGCGCTGGGGGAGTGCACCACGTGGCCTTTCGAACGCCCGACCAGGAACAATATCAGGAATGGATTGCCCGCCTGAATCACTACGGGGTGGCCAACAGCGGAGCGGTGGACCGCTTCTACTTCCGCAGCCTTTACTTTCGGGAACCCAATGGCATTCTCTTCGAAATTGCTACCGATGGGCCCGGTTTCACCGCCGACGAGCCGCTGCACAGCCTGGGCGAGAAGTTGGCCCTACCTCCCTTCTTAGAAGCAAGGAGAGCCCAGATCGAAGCCGGACTTACTCCGCTTTAACCTGATTTCGTCCGGCTCGCTTGGCCTCATAAAGCTGCGCATCGGCACGCTGGATCAGTTCTCCGGGAATCTCTCCCACTTCGGGCGTCATGCAGGCCACGCCCAGCGAAAGGGTGACGTGGGGACCGACCGTTGATTTTTCGTGGGTCAGTTGCAGCGCGCGCACCCGCTCCAGCAACTCGGTGGCCACGTGGAAGGCGCCGGCCCCATCGGTATCGGGCAACACGCAGGCGAACTCCTCTCCACCGTAGCGAGCCACCGTTTCGGAAGGACGACGGGCTCCGCCCACCAGCGAACGACCTACCGCTCGCAAGCACTCGTCTCCCTGCAGATGGCCGTAGAAGTCGTTATAAGGCTTGAAGCAATCGATATCCATGAGAATCAGCGAAATGGCTGACTTACGGCGAATCGCGCTGCGCCACTCGCGCTCCAGGGATTCGTCAAAATGACGCCGGTTGGGGATACCGGTCAGACCGTCGGTGGCCGCCTGACTCTCAAGCATATCCCGGTAGTGCTTGAGCTCCAGGTGATTGCGCACGCGCGCCTTGACGATGGCCGGCGAAAACGGCTTGGTGATGTAGTCGATGGCTCCGATTTCCAGACCGAAGGCTTCGTCGGTTTCATCCTTTAACGAAGTGATGAAGATGACGGGGATTTTGGCCGTGAGCGGGTTGTTTTTCAACTGCTTGCACACCTGATGGCCGTCCATTTCGGGCATGACCACATCGGTCAAAATGATGTCCGGGCGTTGATTGATGGCGATGTCCAGACCGTCTGCTCCCCTGGTCGCAAAGACGAAGCGATAGTCCGGGCTCAGGATTTGGCCCAGCAGCTTGAGGTTGGCCGGGGCATCATCGATAGCCAGCACGGTGGATTTCTCGCTCATCGTGCCCCATTCGCCTCGGGTGCCAACAAATCTTTGAGGGCCCTCAAGCTAATTTGGGCGGCCGGAAAGTCGAGCCGGTCCACATCGCGGGCCAGTTGGTCCAGCGCGGGCTGCCATGAGCCTTGACCCAGACTGGAGCGGAGCACCTCGAAGCGCTCGGTGGCGTCAAAATCTTGGGAAGCCAGCAAACTTTCCAGTTCGGTCAGAAGCGGACCGATCTCTTCGGACACTCGATCCTCGGATGGCAGCGCGGGAAGATTGGCCAGCGGTGGCAAAACCACCGCCAGAGCCCGTGCTAGTCTCTCTACGTCCGTGCCGCCCCCTTCGAGTTCGCCCGCCGCCGCCGCCACTTCGTCCATTCCCAGCGTGGCGGCGGTGCCGCGTAGGGTATGCATGGCGATCCGTCGTTGCTCACCGGTGTCCATTTTGTCGACCACGTCGCTCCAGGACGCCGCGAAGTCCACCAGCAAATTGCGCAGCAGGGCGACGTTGCCGGACACTCGGCGCAGGGCGGCTTTGACATCGACCCCGGGCAGTGCCGGCCAGTCGGGGATGATTTCTTCTTTGAGCACGACCACTTTCGACGGGTCGATCCAGCGCAGCAGCGTCGAGACCAGTTGGAAGGGCTCGATCGGCTTGGCCACGTGGTCGTTCATACCGGCCGCCAAACATTTCTGACGCTCCGACTCGATGGCGTGGGCGGTGACCGCGATAATGGGCACGGTCAACTTCAGCTCATTACGGATCAACTCGGTGGCTTCGTAACCGCCCATAATCGGCATCTGCACATCCATGAGCACGGCCGCGAAATCGGCGTCTTCGCGCAGCCTGTCCACGGCGTGGCGGCCGCTCACCGCAATTTCAATGCTGGCCCCCAATCGCTCGAGGATCTCACGCACTACCTGCTGATTGATGGCATTGTCTTCGGCCACCAGAATGCGCACGCCTTGAAAAAGGTCGCCGGAGAAGTCTTCGTCGGTTTTGGCCATGATGATGTTGCCGACCGGAGTTCCCCCGAAAGCGGCCACGATGTGATCAAAAAGAATCGACGGGTTGACCGGCTTGAGCAGAAAGGCCTGGAGGCCCAGGCTTTCGGCTTGAAAGCGAATCTCGTCTCGTCCGTCGCCGGTGACCACGAAGATGACCGGCAGCTTGGGGACGTGCGCGTCGGACTTAATACGCCGGGCTGTCTCGAGGCCGTCGAACTCAGGCATTTTCCAGTCCAGCAAGACCAGATCGTAAGGCCGCTCGCCAGCCTCGCCGGCGCGGATCAATTCGGCCACGCCGGCTCGCCCCGAGTCGGCGGTGGTGACCGCGAAACGCATGGCCAGCAACTCCTCGCGCAGGGTGTCGCGGGCGATTTCGTTGTCATCGACCACCAACACGCGGATGTTTTCCATGCCGGGTGGCGGCAGGAACTGACGTTCCTCTCCGCTGTGATCGAGTGCGAACGGCAGAACGAAGGTGAAAGTGCTGCCTACTCCCGGGTGGCTGAGTACGGAAATCTCACCGCCCATCAGTTCCACCAACTGCTTGGAAATGGACAGGCCCAACCCGGTTCCCCCATATTTGCGGCTGGTGGAGCCATCCGCCTGGGTGAAGGCGGAAAAGATCTTATTCACCTGCTCTTCGGTCATGCCAATCCCGGTGTCGCGCACCACGAAGCGCAGAAGACCGGACCCCGTACCCTCTTCTTCCTCCGCGATGGAGACCACCACTTCGCCGCGCTCGGTGAATTTGACGGCGTTGCTGGCCAGGTTCAGCAACACCTGGCCCAGTCGCAGCGGATCTCCCACCAGCGCCTGGGGAGTTCCCTTGGACACGCGAAAGATCAGCTCCAGACCCTTCTCGTCTGCCTTAAGGGCCAGGATATTGGCGACGTTCTCGATGACCTGGCTGAGGTGGAAGGGAATGTTTTCCACATCCAGTCGGCCTGCTTCGATTTTGGAGAAATCCAGGATTACGTTGAACAAATTGAGCAGGTTGCGCGAAGAGGACTGAATCTTGAGCAGGTAATCGTGCTGTTTGGGAGTCAGATCGGTGCGCAAAGCCAGGTGGCTCAGACCCAGAATGGCGTTCATCGGGGTGCGGATCTCATGGCTCATGTTGGCCAGGAATTCGCCCTTGAGAGCATTGGCCGACTCGGCCGCTTCTTTGGCTTCGGCCAGACCGGCGCGCGCCAGTTCGCGGTCGTGGATGATGATGGCCAGCATCAGACCGACGGTGGTCAGGGCGAACAAGTAAAACCACAGGTTCAGCATGATGGCGTGGATCTCTTCGGCTTTAAATATGCCGAGTTGTTGGGCTTTGCCGATCATGGCCTGAACCCCGGTGCAGGTGCACACAAGCAAGGCGCCGTGGCGTCCGTAGCTGACGGCCGCCCAGGCCACCAGCAAAAACATCCAGTAGTCGTGATTGTAGGAGCCCAGGGTTTTGTGAAACCAGCCCATAAAAATGGCCCCACCGGCTAGAAAAGACAGGCCGAAACAGGCGATGGTCATGGGCAGGCGGTCTTCGCGCAGCCAGCCTTGAGGCAGTCGGCGCCAGACCAGCAGGATGGGGGCCACCAGCACGATGCCCAGACAGTCGCCCTGCCACCAGTCCAGAAAGACGGCTGGAGCTTTTTCGGCGGCCATGCCCTTCAGCACCAGCCCTGTCGTACCGGTAAAGGCGCTCACCAGCGCACTCAGGCAGCCCATCAGGGCCAGCCAGAGGTAATCGGAGGGTTGCTCCAGGTCGCGGTTGAACGTTTTCTGACGGCGTAGCAACCAGGCCCCCAGCAGAGCTGACCCCGCTTTTCCGAGACCGACCCAGCTGGCCAGGGGGATTTTGCCCGCATGAAAGGTGAGGTCGTTGAGAGAGCCGTCTAAGCACCCCCCGAGCAGCACGGCCGGCCACAGACGCATTCCGCCCATCACCAGAGCCGCCAGCGCCAGGCCGCTGCAGGGCCAGATGAGAATGGGCAGGCTGCGGTTATCAAAAAATCCCGTGACCGACTGGCTCAGCACAAAATAGCCCAGCGCCAAAGAGACGAACTTGATGATTTCCCGGCTGCGCCCAGTCACAGGTCTCCTCTTACTTCCGTGCAAACCCCACTCCCCGCTGCCGTGCTGGAAGTTTGCTCTCAGGCGAACTCCCTTCTCGCTGCCGTGCTGGAAGTTTGCGATAGCAAACCCCGGAGTTTGCTCTCAGGCAAACTCCACTTCCACGCTCCAGGGGAAAACCCGTTCTCTGCGAACTCGACCACGTGGAAAAAGACGACGTAGCCTTCATGCGTCTGGCCATCGATTGGTCGCGGCGCGGCCTGGAAAGCGGCAACGGGCCGGTCGGCAGCGTGATTGTCAGGGATGGCCAAATTTTGGGCGAGGGGCACAATCGTACCAGCGCCGACCTGGATGTAACCGCTCACGGCGAAATGGTGGCGATCCGCGACGGGGTCAGCAGGAGCGGTCGTCTGGATGGCCTGGCTGGCGCGACCCTCTACACCAACTGCCAGCCCTGTCCTATGTGCTATTCCGCCTGTCGCTGGGCGGGAATTACCCGCATCGTTTATGCTCTGAGCATCGAGGATACCTATGCCTTGGGTAAGGAACTGGGTTTCCTGGACGTGGAACACTTCGCCGATTTGAGCAGGCCTCAGCGGGACATTCCGCAGGCCCAGTTGCTGCGCGCGGAAGCCATTCCGGTGATGGAGGAGTTTACTCGGGCGGCAAGGCGAGCTGGAGGCGGATCTCCCGCAGGCTGATCGACTGGTCCGGGGGCAGCATGGCCTGGTAGGATTCGAAGTCCCGGATCAGGGCCTCCACCTGGGAGCGCCCCTCGGGGCTTGCTACCGCCTGGCGCGGGCTTGCGCCCCCCAGGCAAGCCACGGGTTGGTCCGGCCATTGCTTGGACCACTGCTCATAGACTTGACGGACCATTTGCGCGGAGGGGGCCGATTGCTGGGTGCGCCGCGGCGCCTTTAAAGCGGGAATGCGACGCAGGCTCTCGCCCAGTCGGTCAGCCCGCCCCAGCGACTTACATTCGAGGATCAAGGCGTTTTTGTGGAGAACGAGCTGTCCCAATTCCGACGAGCCGACAATCCAGCTGGCGCGCTGCGGGGATTCCCAATAGAGCTCTGGGAAATCGTCCAGCGCGCGGCGCACCAAGGCTGCGGCGGTGGGCCCAAAGGCAAAGCGGTCCCGCACCTGGCACAACGGCTCGCCTTCGGGAGTGACCTGCATCGGCATCGTGCATTCATCCAGTTCCTGCAGGCCTTGCCGGAAGCGCCGAGTCAGGCGGGCAGCCGCGTCCGGTCGACGCAGTTGCTCGGGAGTCAGCTCGGGGCTGCGCAGCTCCGCCACGATCTGTCGGGCTTTCCAGTTGGCCATCGGTCGAATGTACATTCCCATGAGAAGGAGCTCGTCTCCAACCTGAGCCAGGCGCGCCAATATGACGGCGTTGAGCATATCCGGCTCGGCCAGGGTGCTTTCCAGAACCCAGCCCCGGTCGCCGAAAAGCAGGTCCTCCATTAAAATGGAATGACCCCTACGGATCTCCACAATGGCGAATATAGACAGGCGAACTTGCTGAAGGGCCCAGACCAGGGTCTTTTCTTGGGCCGAGAGGGCAGGACGTTCCGCCAAGAATGCCTCGAACACGCTGGGCTGACCGTAATGGTAATAGACCAGCTTGCCATACCAATTTTCGAAGAGTTCCTGGTCGTCTAAATCCAGCTGTAGTTCGGATTCGGCCTTGAGAAACCAGGCGGCCCCGCGGCTGCCCAGCGCGAATTGACGTAAGCGGTCACAAAATTGTGCTTCCAGCAGCAGGGCGGGAGAGCAAGCTTCTTCCAGACAACAAGTGTAAGGAGCCTGACCGCTGCCGCAAGAGCAAATTTCTGGTTGGCCGGGCCTACTCATCAAGTCTGATTTTTTCATCGCCGCGGTCTGCCCTTCAGCCTTTCGTCCTGATCATTTTGAGGGCGGTGGTTTGTCTTTTCCTAAAATCTTGTCGAGAATGGGCCGAACGGCTTGTAAAGCCGGTGTTACCAACGTTTCCATCGTGCTCACACCTTTGGCCAGGGCCGGCTCACAGTTTTCCAGCACCCGGTCACAGCCTTTTTGGAATTTCTCGCTTAACGGGTAGAGCACTCGGGCGGCCACGCTGACGGCCGTCAGAACTACCCCGGGAATGGTGCCCACGCCGGTACTGGCCAGCACCAGGCCCAGGGCCGAGCCGATATCGGTCAGACCCTGCAGTTGTTTGCTCTTCGATTTCTCGGTCAGTCCCGCCCGCAAATCGAGGAAACCCCGACAAGACTGAATGACCCCGGCCACCGGCCCGCAGATGGCGCCCGCCGTGGCCAGCAAGGGATTGACGTGACCGAGCATGGAGCCGAGAATGCCGACCGAGCGGGTGCCGTCCAAAGCGCCCTGCACTTCCTGTTGAGGATTGCCTTTGCGATAGCCGGCTACGGCCAGAACAAGGCCGCGCGTCAACCCCAGGGTGGCCGCCAGCGGAACCAGCACCAGCGGGGCTACGCCGGCTGCTGCAATGGTGGTGCCGATCGCCCCGGCCATGGCCAGGTCGAGGGTGCCGTCCAATTGTTTCAGTCGGTTTTTTTCTCGAATGCCATCGCGCAGTTTGCTGACCCCGGCCACTCCCTGGATGCCGGCGGCCGCGTAGCCCACGCCGGCTACCACGGTCATGGTGATGGAGGAGATTCGGCGCGCTGCTTCCGGGTCGATGTGCTCGGCCACCACCGGCAGGCGAAGCACCTTGCGGAAGGTGTCTTTGATATCGCGCCAGGACTGACCCAGACCCTTGCCCAGGTCACGGGAGGCGCTGATGGCTTCGGCCAACTTGGCCGGAGAAAGGTGCAGGCCCAACTCCAGCAACTCGCCGCTGGTCAGCGTCTGCCATAGATTGCTCGGCGGCTTGGGAGGATCTGGTTTCTTGGGGGTTTTCACGGGTCGGATCTGCACGCTGCCACTTTAGCCCCCGATGCCCAAGGAATTCTGAAAGCTCGCTCTTTCCGGAAAAATTCAGCCAAACGCTCTAAGATTTAGAAACAGATAGAGAAGAGTTCAGAGGGAGATCCATCATGATCAAGAGCGTTCCAACCGGCTCCGTTGCAAACCCCAAAAAGGCCACCGGTTCCAAGGCCAGAGGTGAAGGTGTGACACCCGACCAATTCGCCCAGTCGCACAGCGCACTGCTGCAAGACACGCTCGGCCCGCTGGCCAAGAGCATCGGCGCCCGTGCCCTCAGCGGCAAGCTGACCGACGCCATTCGCGAGGAGGCCCGCAACAATTCCCAATTGGCCATGTTGACCGACAACCTTCGCGAAGTTTCCCAGAGCCGCAAGGGTTCTATCCCTCTCAAAGAAGTTTACCAAGTCGATCAGCAGTTGGTGAAAGAAGCCGCTGAGCAGGCGGCCAAGTCCAGTGACGGGGTCCTGAATGCCGAGTCCGCTCGCTTTCTCCCCCAGGAGCTGCGCGCCGATTTCGAACATCTCACCGGACAGACCATTTTCGACCAGCCCGGCATCGCCGTCGACGGGATCACCGTCAAGGGGCAGGGCAAAAAGGTCGAGGTCAACATCGAGTTTGAAAAGGCCCTGGCGGGAGCCACAGCCAGGGATGTGGTTCTGGCTCTGACCGACACCATGACCGTGCACGCATCGCGCCTGGATGGCGTCGAAGATCACAACATTCCTCCCTACTGGGTCGTCATCTCCCCTCGGGAGGGCAAAGTGCCTGGGAATACCCAGATCAACAGCGGCAGCGGCTGGAGCAGCTTCACCAACCCGGACAAAGGCCATCTGATTCGCGCCGGCCACACGGACGTAAATCTCTATCCGGGCTATAACGAGAAGACGCCTTTCCAAATCGCCTCGTTCAACCTGGACAAGGTGAACGAATATGGAACCGCGCAAAAAGAGCCGTCGGCCAAGACCGAGGCAGTGCGCAGCTCCTGGGAAGCTCTTTGCGAAGCCAATGGTGGCGAGTTCGACTTCGCCCTTGGAATCAAGGCCGGCCAACTGGAGAGCAAGTCTCTGGCTGAAGTCCGCGACATTCCCGGCACCAAGGTTCTTTTCAAGGCCATCCGCGAGAATTCCGGGGGGTCCATCAGCCGAATGGTGAAAGACGGCTTGCTCGAATTTGCCGTGGACAAGCAGTCCAACAGCCTGGGCGTGCTGCGCCGCGTAGACGGTGAACTGGAGCAATGGCTAAGCGTGGTCGACCTCGACAAGGGCCGTTGGGTTGGCACCTGGTCGGTCGGTGACGACGGCACCCGCGAATGGAACGAACGCTAGGTTATCAACCCGAGAAAAAAGCCTCGTCCGCAGCGGACGAGGCTTTTTTTTGGCGCGGGTGCGAACTTTTTGCAGACCCCTCCCGTCTAAGCACCGTTCAAAAGAGTTCCGAAGGAACCGCTGATGAAGGAGAGGGTTCATGGGTTGTCCATTTCGTTGTCCATCGCTGTGACTGCACAGCCACCCAAAGAAGAAAGCCTGCCGCAACTGGCCGAGCGGCTGCAGGCTCGGGAAGCGGGCGCCTTGGAGCAGCTGATTGAGCGAACTCAGTCGGCTTGCTCACGCCTGGCGGTCTCGATTCTCAAAGACCCGGAGCTAAGCCGCGATGCTCTGCAGGACGCTTACTTCGTGGTCTTCCAACGCATCGGCCAGTTGCGCGACTGCAATGCCATCAAGAGCTGGCTTTTTCGCATCGTGACCCACTGCTGTCACGATATTTTGCGCCGCCGTGGCAAGGAGTTTCAGGCTGAGATCGAGGTGGCTGAAGCGGCGCCCGACCTGGCCGAAGGCTTCGGGCGTCAAGAAACTATCCGGGCCACATTCGCCCAGCTTCCCGAAATCGACCGCACCGCCCTGGCCCTCCGGGAAGTCTGCAGCATGAGCTACGAAGAGATGGCCGAAGTGTTGCAGGTTCCGCTGGGAACCGTGCGTTCGCGTCTGGCCAAGGCTCGCCAACGATTCATCGACAAGTTCAAAGGGGTGCAGCATGACTGAACAAGAATTTTCCGAGTTATTGAGTCAAGAGGATGAGGTTTTGCTGGAGGAACTCGGCGAGAGCCTGCGGGCCACTCCCGCTCTGGATTTACCCGCCGACTTCGCCCGGCGCACGGCCCAAGACGCGGAGCAGCGGTTCGAGCGTATGTCGGGACTGCGCAAACTGGCGGTTCGAATGGATCCGGTCTTGGGGGCTCCCATCGCCTCCCGCCTGGCCTTTCCCTGGACCCTGGCGGTGCTGTTTGGCACCCTGGGAGGTGGCCTGCTCGGTCGAACGGGTGTGGCTGGCTGGGGCCTGCTGCTGGTTGCCCTGGTGATACTCTGGAAACTGCTCGAAGTCTATTCCTTCCCGGTTATGGGCCAGGACAGGGCGCGTTTTCGCTCCCCGGCGTTGCTCTTTTATCTGCTCCCCGGGATGTGCGCCCTGGCCACCTCGTTCTTTTGCGGGGGAGTGGTATCGGCTTTAAGTCTATTCAGCATTAACTTTCGTTCGGCTGGTTGGAACTCGGTGCTGCTCGGCCCGGTCTGCGGCCTGGCCGTTTTGCTCTACCTGTTGAGCGCTCTCACTCCTACCTGGAGGGCTTTGCAGCGTCAGTCGGTGGGCCGAGCGGGCTGGATGTTCCCGGTTCAGTTCCTCCACGCCGGTTGGTTTGCAGTGCTGGCCAGTGTTTTTGGTACCTTGCACGATTCCAAAGCGAGCCTGGTTCCCATCTGGGCATCGGTCGGAGCGCTGGCCCTGGTCGTCTCCGTCGCGCTGAGCAAGCGCCCACCACTGGAAGAGGAGGGCCGTCCCGCTCTCTGGACAGCCCTGAGCAAAAGCCTTCGCAGCCTGCTTCTGGGCGGCCTTCCCATCAGCGCCGTGCTGGTCGGTTCCTACCAGGCCTCGCTAACTCGTCAGATCGACCAACCAGAACTTTATCAGCAAACGCTTCGGGAGGTGGGTCAGTGGGTCGAGCAACAAAAGGCGATTCGCCCCGAGGACAACGGTTGGACCGAACTGCAAGAGCCCTTTACCAACCGTTCCTCGAAGGTGGGAGCGTTGGCGCTACAACTTCGCCAGGGGGGGGTGCTCTATGATCGCTACGAACCTTCCTACTATAAGGGCGCCGTTGCCTGGGAGTTGGCCCGCAAGGAGTTCCTCAAGGCCATTCCCGCTATCGAGAGGGCCAATGCCAGGCCCTACTTTAGCTACGTTAACACTTTGGGCTTCAGCTACCAATCGCTGGTTCCGAACTTCCTTCTATGTCGTGCCGGCAGCCAGGGCCTGGAAGGCCTGGCCCGTGAAGCGGTGGAGCGCGGTCAGAGCGAGGAGAGCCTGAAGCTTCAGTTGACCAATTTTCGCTGGTCGGGGCGGGTCTGCGAAGGCACCTTGATCAGTTTGATGATTGGCGTGGCTCAGCAGTCTATCGCCATCTCCTGTGTGGAGCACTGGGTCTTTGAGACGCACCCAGATGCAAGCCAATTGCGCCGGATGTTGAAGGGACTGCAACAAGCGGAATTTGCCCGCGACATGCTGGAAACCACCATGAAGCGTGAGGTTTACCTGGCGGATAAGGCCTTCAGCGAGTTGCTCGAGAAATCGGCTGCGGGATTTGAAAGCATCGGGGGAGAGCCCTCCGAAGGCGCCTGGCGAGTGCTGATTCAGGTGCTTCCGCGCAGCTACTGGAAGAGTGAGCACAACGCCTACATTAACTTGGAGCTGGCCGGTTTGAGCAGTTGCCACGACCTGGCCCGCCCCAATTCGGTGGACCCGGGGGATTTTCTGCCCTTCAGTTACGCCGCCCGCCAACTGGCGCCGGCAACCCATCGAGCGCAAACGCAGTTTATGTGCATTCTGGCTCGCTTCGAAGCTCTCAAGACGGTGGTGGCGTTGGAGATCTTCCATAGGGAACAGGGAGCCTACCCGGATCGTCTCGAGCAGTTGGTGCCAAACTACCTGCCGGAGCTACCCAAGGCAGTGATGTCGCCTAAGGTGTGGTCCAGAAAGCCCACTTTCTTCTATCGCCGCCTGGGTTCGAAGTACGAGCTGATCTCCGAGTCTCCACTTTACGAAACGATTCACTTCAAAAGCCGTCAGAGCTTTGGACCCGACGGAACTTACGATGTCGAACGGACCAATCAATAACAATCCACAGGCCCCACGGGGCCCTTTTTTTTGTACAATCCTAGGGACGCGAGCGGCCTGTGGGCCCAAGCATGCTTTTCAGCTTCTCAAAATCAAAACCCAGCGGATCGGATTTGCGTCCGACCGGCCGGGCGATGGCCGCGTGGGAGACGATGTGCTCATCCGGAATGTTCCAGCGCGTTCGCAGGTCCTGGAGGATGCGCTGGACCGCCTGATATTGTGCCTCGGGGTAGGGGTCTTTGCCGTCGTTGAGGTTGACCAGCTCGATGCCCACCGAAAAGTCGTTGACGCCGGTGCGTCCCTCCAGCTCGGAGACGCCGGCATGCCAGGCGGTGCGCCGTTCATCCACCATCTGCACGGTGGTGCCGTCGCGGTCGACCACATAGTGGGCCGAAACGCGCCGTTCCTTGTCATCCCAAAAGGCCCGCTCGGTGCCCTCCAAGGTGTTTATGACGGTGGAATGAATGACCAGCGTGTCGATCTTGTCGCCCAGGCTGCGCACTCCCCAGTTGGGGGAGGGGAGGAATTTGGTGTCGGGCAGGCCGATGACGGGCAGTGGCTGCTGAATGGCAATCCAGCGTCTCACCTCTTTCTGCACGGCCGAGTTGGCTTCGGCCAGCGAGCCGGCGGCTTTATGGACATTTCCTTCGAACTGGTTACAGAGTTCGTCACTGGTTTCCGGAGCGACCAAAACCAGGGGTTCTGATGCGATGAGGCTGCGTTCGTAGGCCAGACCCTGGCTTGGGTCCACCTTGGAAGCTTGCCCGCTCCCGACCGTTTTCTTCCCCCAGCGCGGATAATTGTCGACCCTGGGGCTGGGGTCGATGCAGATGACCCCGTTGAGCCTGGCCGTCCAGGCGAGGTGAGCCCTTTCCCCGAGCCCGATCAGGCTCACCCGGGGCTTCGAGGCGGTCACGGTCAGACTGTTGCCCGTTTGGCTGCTCGAAGACTTCCAGGGATAGCGGTCCAGAGCCCACTCCCAGTCCTGACCCAACTCCTCGGCCGTCTTGGCGTGACTGAGCAAGCACTCAATGCCCGCCCCGGCCAGAGCCGCTGCCTCCTTCTGGCCATCCTCGGCCACCAGCAACACCCGTCCCTGAACGGGCTCGGCCGCCGGGAACAGCTGAGGCTCGGCCCACACCGCGCCGGTAAGTAACAAGAAAGAAAGCAGAGTTTTCATGGGTCCGCTCTTTCGCAATCCCCCAGCCCAGACCCTGGGACACCTGCGCACGCGACACTGGCGCCGGCCTCTGTTGGCTCCCGAAGGGGGATGATGGAAATGCCGGGGAGCCTCGGCCGACTGGATCCCTTTCGGAGGATAAAGTCATTCTGCGAAAGCTATGGTGGCTGGCGACCGGGGGACGGGTCATCCGACACTACCCCCTTTTCAGGTTGAGATTTAGAGTGAAATCAACCCCAACCCAAAAACCGGCTTGAGATATGTCCCCAATCCCCCTTTCGGGGCCAGACTTGCGCCAGTGAGGATGACGCGTGCTTACGGGAAGACGACGGGTTTGCGGCTGACGTGGGGGTTGCCGTGCAGCCAGAAGCGCCAGGGGAGTTCTACGGATTTGCGGATTCCCACACGCAGCCCCTGGGCCACGGGCGCGTCCGGTTCCCCCGGTTCGAGCCAGAGCAAATCGGAGGATCCCAGGTCGACTTCGGACAAGTCCCGGTCGATTTGCAAGAAGCGGCACAGCTTGCCCGGGCCGTTACAGGACGGGTGGTCGAGGGCTCGGATGAGCACCGCACCGGCTTCTCCCGGGGCGTGGGCCACCACATTTAAACAGTGATACATCCCGTAGATAAAATACACGTAGGAGCGTCCCACCTGGCCGAACATAGGGCGACTGCGCGGAGTGGGACCGCGCCAGGCGTGGGAAGCCCCGTCTTCAACCGAGGCATAAGCCTCCGTTTCCACGATGGGTAATTTCCAAACGGTCTCGCCCAGACGCCGGCACACTCGCCAGCCGAGCAGATGGGGTGCCACTTCCCAAACCGGCTTATTCAGAGAATCCATCCGCTCAGACGAGGCTCAGCTCCAGTGCCTCCAGGACACGCAGGAACGGCAAGTCCGCCATGGAGCCGAAATCCGGATGTTTGCCCAGGCGGGCGGCGCTGGTGGCGGGGGAGGTGAGACCGCACAGGAAGCGCGCCAACTGACGGGGGTGTTGCAAGGACGGGTGGTTCTGGCTGCGTAGTCTCTGCATCCTGTTTAAGTGGGCCGGGCCGATCTCGCCGACTACCCGTTGACTGGCCTGAGGAGGGCGACCCTGGCAACTGCCGCAGACGCCGCAGTCTTCGGCCAGGCTTTCTCCGAAATAGGTCAGCAAGGCGCGCGCCGTGCAATCCTGGGTCTGGGTCAGCCGCTGCATTTCCTCCAGTCTGGCCAGGTCGCGCTTTTCGCGCAAGCGGAAGCGTTCCACCAACCCCTCCACGTCGGCCGCGGCGCCCATGCGCCGGTAGCCTTTGCGCACACCACTGGCCTGCAGCTGCACGTGGCCCTGTTCCT
>JALHOV010000170.1 GCA_022842865.1 Vulcanimicrobiota bacterium
AGCTAAAGTCCGGGGTTTTCGGACGCTTTCCTAGGGCAATCTCGCCAGTTTCTCCTGGAGTCGAGAGGAAAGACTGGGCCGGCGGCGACCTGTTCGGAGTATGCCGAGTGTGGAAATTATTGCGGTGGGAAGCGAGCTTCTCACGCCCGAGCGGGTGGATACGAACTCTTTGTGGCTGACGGCCCAGCTGAATGAGCTGGGTTTCGAGGTGACGGCCAAGTCGATTATCGGGGACCACCGCGACCGGTTGACCCAGGCCTACCGCCAGGCTCTGGCCAGCGCCGACATCGTGATCTCCACCGGGGGATTGGGGCCGACCGAGGACGATGTGACGCGCGATTGCGCGGCCGAGGCGCTGGGGGTTCGGCTGGAGCACTGGGAATCGCTCTGGGAGGATTTGAAGGCCAAGTTCGCCCGCATGGGCCGGCCCATTCCCGAAAACAATCGTCGCCAGGCCTTGGTGCTTCAGGGTGGCGAGTCGCTGGCGAATCCGAACGGTACGGCGCCCGGTCAGTGGTTTGCACGAGAAGGTCGTGCTTTGATTTTGCTGCCCGGGCCTCCGCGCGAGCTGAAGCCGATGTTCTCCCATCACGTGATGGAGCGGCTGCGGCCGCTGGCGGGGTCGAATGTGCTGGTGCGACGGACTTTAAAAGTCTACGGACTGGGCGAATCGGCCATGGACGAGCTGTTGGCTCCCCTGTATCCGCAGCATCCGGAGGTGACCGTGACCACTCTGTTCACGCCACTGGATCTGGAGGTTCATTTGCTGGCCAGCGGGACCACTTCGGAGCTGGGCTTGCAAAAGGTGACGCCTTTTGAGCAGGCCGTGCGCGAGGTGCTGGGAGTCTACGTTTACGGCGAAAGCCTGCAGTCTCTGGCCGAGGTGGTGGGGCAGCAGTTGCTGGCGGCGGGGAAAACGCTGGTGACGGCCGAGAGCATCACGGGCGGACTGGTGGCTCAGCGTGTCACCGAAGTGGCCGGATCGAGCCGCTACTTCTTGGGCAGTTTTGTGACTTACTCGGAAGAAATGAAGCATCGGCTGCTGGGGGTTCCCGAAGGAATGCTGGCTCAATACTCGGCCGTGAGTGCGCCGGTGGCCGAAGCGATGGCTGCGGGTGCGCGGGATCGTTCGGGCGCGGATTACGCTCTGGCACTGACCGGGTATGCGGGACCGGATGGGGGCACTGAGGAGGACCCGGTGGGTACCGTCTACCTGGGCCTGGCGGGGCCGGACGTAGTGAAATCCAAGCGCGTCAAGTTCCCAGGGGATCGCGAATTGGTGCGCAGTCGCTGCGCTCAGGCGGCCTTGGACTGGCTGCGCCGGTCGTTGTTGACTTAGTGGGCCGGGCGCAAAGCCTCTGCTGAACGGGGCAACCTGACGGGGGCCGCTGTCAGACAGGGCCGGGCGGGTCTTGGGTGGAACGCAATCGGGATGCTGCGTCGTTTCTTGGTCTCCCTGACTTTGCTGGTGCCTCTGGTGGCGGGCGCGGCGCCCACTCCCGTGGAGCAAGACCGCTTTCGCTTCCCTTCGGCGGTGGGGCGGCACGGGATGGTGGCGTCCCCCGAGGTGCGGGCTTCGCGGGCGGGGATTCAGGTGCTGAAAGAGGGCGGCAATGCGGTGGACGCGGCCGTGACCATGGCCTTCGTGCTGGCGGTGACTTTGCCGCGCGCGGGCAACATCGGCGGCGGCGGCTTCATGCTGATCCGAGACCCGCAAGGCAAGGTCTACGCTTTGGATTTCCGCGAACGCGCACCCGCCGGTTCGACGCGCACCATGCTTCAGGATGGCAAAGGCAACCGAGACGCCGACAAGGCCACCATCGGAGCCCTGAGCGTGGGAGTACCTGGTACCGTCGCCGGCATGGACCTGGCGCTCAAGCGCTTTGGCCGCTGGGATCTGAAGCGCACGGTGGCTCCCGCGCGCAAGATCGCCGAGACCGGTTTTCACGTGCCCCCCTGGCTGACCGCAGAGGTCGAGCGAGTGCGCCCGGGACTCAGCCGCTTTCCAGAAAGCAAACGTATCTTCTTTCCCAGTGGCTTTCCGCTGCCCACCGACTCGGTGTGGAAGCAGCCAGAGTTAGCGGCCACTTTGAGCGCGATCGAACTGCGCGGGCCGGCCGGTTTTTACGAGGGACCGGTCGCCGCCAAGATTGCCAAATCCATCCAGGTGCACGGCGGCGTCATGACGGTGCAGGACCTGAAAAGCTACAAGGCCCTGTGGCGGGAGCCCGTTCGTGGTACCTATCGGGGCTATGATATCGACTCGATGCCACCGCCTTCCTCGGGCGGGGTTCATCTCATTCAGGCCTTGAACGTATTGGAAGGCTTCTCCATGCGCGAGGACGGCCTGAATTCGGCCATCAACCTGCACCGCATCATCGAAACCCTGCGTCAGTGTTATGCCGACCGCAGCCGTTGGCTGGGCGACCCCGACTTCGTCAAAGTGCCGGTCGAGTATCTGACCTCCAAAGAATACGCCAGTAAAATCCGCGAGCAAATTCCCGACCGTAAGGCACGCACAAGCGAGCAGGTGGCGCCCGCCCAGGTTCCCGGCTACGAGAGCGACCAGACCACCCACCTGTCGGTGGCCGATGAAAAGGGCTGGGCGGTCTCCATGACTTATACTCTCAACTTTTCCTATGGTAGCGGTCTGGTGGCCGAGGGCACCGGCGTTTTGTTGAACGACGAGATGGACGATTTTTCGGCGGCTCCCGGTAGGCCGAATGGGTTCGGGCTTTTGGGCGGCAAGGCCAATGCCATCGAGCCGGGCAAGCGGCCGCTTTCTTCCATGACGCCGACCATTGTGCAGCGCGACGGGCAGTTCGTGGCCGCTGTGGGTTCGCCAGGCGGCTCGACCATCATCACCGCCGTGTTGCAGGTGATCCTGGGCCTGGTCGACTTCGATCAGAACGCCCAGAGCGCCGTGTGCGAAGCGCGCATCCACCATCAGTGGTATCCGGATGAGGTAAATTACGAGCAAGGATTCAGTCCGGACACGATCACTCTGCTGAAGTCCTGGGGGCAGAATATGCGTCGAGCCGAGTCGATTGGTCATTGTATGCTGGTGCGGCGCCTGCCCAACGGCGACTTCGAAGGAGGGGCCGACCCGCGCCGGACAGGCGGGACGGCTCTCGGTTATTAGCCGGCTGCGCAAGGCTCTGCTGGGGGCTGCCGGACTGAGCTTGCTAAGCCTGCTCGGACTGCGCTGGGCGCTGCAGCGGCAGATTCCCGCCCACCTGCTCCAGGGGGAATTGGAAAAAGGCCTGGGCTATCCCATTCGTTATCAGGGCTTCCATCTCAGCTGGGATGGGCGATTGGTGTTGGACAAACTGGAATTGCTCGACCCGGAGCAAAAGCCGTTTCTGAAGATGGACCGGGCTCAGCTCGACTTCGACCGCAACCAGGCCTTGCGCGGAAACTTTGTTTTGCAGCGATTGCTGCTGGACCAGCCCGACCTGGAGCTGAGCGGTAGGCGCTGGCGCTTGTTGGCGGCCAAGCCCAAGGGCCCTTCTAAGGCGCGGAGCTTTCCGCTGCTTTTGCGCTCCCTGGACATGCGTTGGCTGGACGATGGGGGCAAAGTGGCCTGGCATATCGAGGACTGGCAGGGGAGCTTCCCGCCGGTGGCGGCCGGCGAGTGGAAACTCGGTTTGCAGGGGCCACAGCAAGAATCCTTGGAGGCATCCGGATCTAACGGTAAAACAACGGTGAAACTGAGCAAGTTCGCGGTGGCTCGATTGGCCAGCGTGGCCACCGGTGCGGAGTATCCGAACCTGGAGGAGAAGGCCCAGGTGGACCTCATCGCTCAGCTGGCCGAAGGTGCCTGGCACATCGAGTCGCAATTGCGCTCGGTGCCATTCACTGGCCCCTTAACGTTGGACCTGAAGCCCGGGCGCATAGGGCGGCTCAGCTCCCCGGGCGGTGAGCTGACCGGCATCGGGCGAATCGATAAAATACAGCTCGATTTCGCTCCCCAGGGACAGGGCTGGAAGGTCGGTCCGGGGCAATTGCGCTGGCGGGGCGGAGATTGGCGACTGCAAGCCACGGTGGAGGGCGAAGATCGCTTTACCGGCAAGCTGTCTTGCGCGGCCTTTCCGATTGCCTGGCCGGTTGGCTTTCAGGCCGCGCCCCCGAGTCTGGACGTGGACGTAAAGGGCAGCGCCCAGCAACGTCAGACCGACTTTAAACTGCGGCTCCAGCTGGATGCGGTCAAGGCGGGCTCCAGCGCCTTGGGCAGCTGGCGCGCGGATGCAAGCGGAACGTTGCGCCAGGAAGGCCTCCCCAAGGTGGCCTGGCGTCTCAGCGGCCCGCAGGGAAGTTGGCCCGGCCGACTGGCCTGGAATGCCAGGACGGGCGACTTGCATATCGATTTCGAGCCGCTTGAGGTGGCCCGCTTGTTGCCCGGCTGGAAAGGTCGGTTGGAAGGGAAGGTGGTGCGCCAGGGAGCCGACCGCTGGAACCTGCATTTGAGTCTGCCCCTGCTCACCGGGCCGGGCACCAAAGTGCAGTCGGCCCGGCTCGATTTAGCCGGTTCGCCGCCCCGCTGGAGCGGCAAAGCGGGCTGGAACGGCGCGGCTCTGACGGTTAGCGGCCCGTTACAGGAGCCGGCCCTGCGCACGCGCCTGGACCCAAAGTGGTGGAAGAATCCGAGCTTGAAGGGAACGCTGGACTTAAAGCTGGCGGTCGTGAAAACTCAGCTCCGCCTGGAAGCGGAGAAGCAGCAGTTGAGTTGGCGCGGCGTGCGACTGCCCGATTTCCGCGGAGCTCTGGTTGGCGATCGCCAGGGCTGGAAGTCCGACCGTCTGGAGCTGGCCTGGCCCACCTTCCGACTTCCCCTGGAGGCTCGCGGGGGCTGGACTCCGAGCAGTTGGAAAGTGACTGGAACGCTCCAGGCGCAGCCGCTTACGATTCTGTTGGGGGCCGTCGGCTCAAAGTTGACTGGCGTTGACGGCAAAGCCTCCGGTCGGCTGCAGGCTTCCCTGGCAGCGGTGGAGTTCGCAGGAGAGGTCAAAGATTTTAAGCATGGGGGTCAGGATCTGGGGGCCTGGAAAGTCTTGGCGCGCAAGCCGATGAACCAGAAAGCCGAGCTTCGGCTGACCAATCCCGCTCTGAAAGTTCCGCAAGCGGGGACCGTGAAGGCCCAGCTGGACTGGCAGGAGGGCAAGTCGCGACCCAAGCTGTCCCTGACGGCGCCGGCCCTTCGTCTGGGCGCAATCATGCTGGGCAAGGCGCGCCTGGCCGTGCACTTGGATCCGGCCGGTCCCTGCCAGCTGGAGGGGCAACTGGGCGGCGTCAGTGTCAACGGATGGCTGGACTCCAAGAAGAAAACGCTGGCTTTGCAGGGCAAACTCGAGGATTTTAGGTTGACGGGACTGCCCGGATTGCCGCCGGGCACCGGCGGGAGCCTGCGGGGGCAGTGGCGAGCCCAAGGGCTTTGGAGCGCCCCGACCTTGGAGGCCAGTGGCCTGGCTGTGGGACTGCGAGTACTGGGTTCTTCTCTGGGCGACCTGGCCGTGCACGCCTCCCATCAGGGTCAGGAGAGCCGTTTGCAGGTAGGGCCTATTCTGGTGCAGCAGGTGGATGCGCTGGCTCAGAAGCTGCCGGCCTTGAAGGGACGCTTGACGGCTGAGCTGGTCAAAAAAGGGGCGGCTGCTCCCTCTTTGACCGCCAGCTTGCAGGACGTCTTTTTGAATGACCGGATCGTTCCGGATGCTTCTCTCACGGGAGTGGTGGGAGCCAGCGGTCTGGGCGAGGCGGAAGTCAGCTGGCAGGTGAGCCCGCCGCTGGTTTTGCGTGGTCAGATTGGACTGCTCACCAGGCTCTCCGGCGAGCTTCAGGGCCAGTCTTTGGACGCCATCTCGGCCGGCAAGCTGCCAATGCAGGGGCAGGCTTTCGGCAAGTTCACTTACAGTTCCGGATTGGCTTTTGATGGGGAGCTGCGCAATCTGGTGGTAGCCGGCCAGAAGCTGGGTCAGGGCAAACTGACCCTGACCTATCAAGACAAGATTCACGTGGAAGGCAGCGGCTTCGAGGCCTCGGGGGTGGCCTTATTGCAGCAGCGCTATCCGGGTTTGCAAGGACAACTGAGCTTTGCCTGTGACGGCCAGTTGCCCACTCAGCAGGGCAGTCTCAAGCTGCGCGGCGGCCACTGGCACGGGCGCCCCTTTCCAGACGTAACGGTGGAGGGGAATGGGGACGGGAATTCCTGGTTGCTTTCCAAAGTTCTGCTGGGTCTCAATCCTCCCCTGAACACCCACGGACGGATGTGGCCGGCCACCAATCGAATGGAGCTACGTGGCCGTCTCGAGGGGCAGTCGCTGGCCGATTTGTCTTTGCTCAGCGGCGGTCAGGCACCGGCCGATCTTTCCGCCCGGCTGTATGGCGATTTTGGCTTGACGGCCCAGCAGCAGCAAGTGGGCCTGCAGTTCGGAGGCCAGGTGCATGAAATGCAGTATCGCGGCGTGGACCTGGGCAACGGGCAGCTGGAGCTACGAGCCGACCCGGGCCTGGACGGACAGTTGCAACTGGCTCAGCCCATGGAGATTTCCCGGCTGGCTGAAGTGCCGGCAGGACTCAAGGCGGTTTTGCCAGCCGCCGGGCTGTTAGGCTCCCTGCGCCTGCGCGGGGTGAAGCTGGGGGGAACGCTGGACCACCCTTCGGTGTCGCCGCTTTGGGCTGCTCCTCAGATTCGCTTACCGTTTCCCTGAAGCGGTGGAGTTTCCAGGATCGGGATGATCTCCGCCAGGCTGGACAGGACCGCCAGGCATTGTTGGCGCACGCGGTCATCGGGCGGGATCATATCAGGGATGAAGACGACCGACATGCCTGCAGCGCGCCCGGCCAGAACGCCCATGATGGAGTCTTCCACCACCAGGCACCCTCTGGGATCGACCTGAAGGCGGCGGGCGGCTTCTAGAAAGACGTCGGGCTGGGGTTTGCCGGCGGCCACCTCATCGCCGGCCACTCGAATGGGGAAGTGGGCCAGCAACTGCGATCGCTCCAGTTTGTGTTCCAGCTCGGCTTTGAGGCTTGAGCTGGCGATGGCTCTCTTAAGGTCGCGGCCTTGCAGGTAAGGGAGAAGAATCTCCAGCCCGGACTTCCAACCGGGTCCCTGACCGTCGTCCCACAGCTGGTAGAATTTTTGCCGGCGCAGGGCGCGCCATTCATTCAGCGGGGATTCGTGACCGAACTGTTGGCGCAATAAATGATTGCTGTCTTCCAAGGTCAGACCGACCATGCTGCGGTAGAAGTCCTCGCTCAGCTCAAAGCCGATCGACTCGGCTGTCTCTTGCCAGCAGCGGAAATTGTGCTGTTCCGTATCGAGCAAAGTGCCGTCAAAATCGAGAATCACCGCCTCAAACATGGCCCTGGCTTAGGCGAAGGCACAGCCCGATCCTGTGCGAATGAGGGTTTATGGCTAGAAGTGCGTTTCCAAATATCGTGATTCCTGAGGGCTCCTTGAGCGAATTTCTCTTCGCCGGAATGGAGGAGAAGGCCGAACGGACCGCCTTCATCGAGGGAGTGGGCGGGCGCTCGATCAGCTATCGGGAATTGTGGCAGGGCGCTCAGTCGGTGGCCGCCCATCTTACCAGGCTGGGCCTGCGCAAAGGCGAGCGGGTAGGCGTACTGGCTCCCAACGGCATCGACCACGTGTTGGCCTGGCAGGGCGCGGTGCTGGCCGGAGGCGTGGTGACCGGCATCAATCCCAGCTATACGTCCGAGGAAATTGCTTATCAAGTGAAGGATGCCGACGTGCGCTTTCTCTTTGCCAGCCAAGGGCTCATGGCTCAGGCCCCTCCAATGGAACATCTGATTTCCATGCCCTTTGCCTTTCCCGAGGCCGAGTTTACGCCGGTCGCCGTGGACGCCTCGCGGGATCTGGCGGCGGTTCCGTTCAGCAGCGGAACTTCGGGGCGACCCAAGGGTGTAATGCTGACCCATCGCAACCTGATCGCCATTCTGCTCCAGATGGAAGCGGTGCTGGGCAACCAGCCGGGCGACGCGGTGCTGGCGGTGCTGCCCTTTTTCCACATCTTCGGCATGCAGGTCCTGATGAACCACACCATTGCCAAGGGTCTGACGGCCGTGACCCTACCGCGCTTTGAGATGGAGCGGGCGCTGGCTCTGATCCAGGAACATCGCGTTAGCCACTTTTTCCTGGTTCCTCCGATCGTGGTGGGACTGGCCAAGCACCCGGCCGTGGACCAGTTTGACTTGAGTTCCTTGCGCTACATCATGTCCGGCGCGGCTCCGCTGGACGCGGCAGTGCAGGCGGCGGCCTCGCAGCGTCTGGGCGTGGCCGTGCTGCAGGGCTACGGAATGACCGAGACCAGTCTGGCCGTCAGCGTCATGCCTCAGGGGAGCCGTCTTCCCGGTTCCTCCGGGTTGTTGTTGCCGGGAGTGGAAGTGCAGCTGCGCTGCCCGGAGAGCGGGCAGAGCTTGCCCGACCACGAGCGCGGCGAGATCCACGTGCACGGACCGAATGTAATGCAAGGCTACCTGAACCATCCGGAGGCCACTCAAGAATGTCTGTGCGATGGCTGGTTGCGCACCGGTGACATCGGCTTTCTCAACGAGTCCGGCCACCTGTTCGTGGTCGACCGCGTCAAGGAACTCATCAAATACAAGGGATTTCAGGTGGCCCCGGCCGAGGTGGAAGGCGTGCTGTTGACCCATCCCAACATCGTCGACTGCGCCGTGATTGGCGTGCCCGACTTGGAAGCGGGGGAAATCCCCAAGGCTTTTGTGGTCTGCCGGCAGCCGGTCGAACTGGCTGAATTACAAGAATATTGCCGCGAGCGCCTGTGCCAGCACAAGCAAATTCGCCAGTTGGAGCTCATCGATTCGATCCCTCGCAGTCCGGCCGGCAAGGCCCTGCGTCGTTTGCTACGAAGCTGAATCTCCATGCGTAAATTGTTGTTGTTTTTGTGCTTGCGGGGGCTGGTTTTCGGGGAGGTGCTGCCCTATACGCTGCCGCCGCGTCCGCTGGACGCGGATCGCCCAACCATGGTAGAAGATCACCCCCCGCTGCTCTTTCGCACCGCCGCTCAGTTGGCGGCGGCCTATAAGGGCGACGCCACCGGGCTGGCCGACCTGAAGATGTCGGGAAGTTCCGAGTTCAACTCGGTGTATCTGGCCGAGATTCTCCAGAGCTTGCCCACCCGCCAGGTGGTGATTGTGGACCTGCGCCAGGAATCGCATGTGCTGATCAATGACCGGTTGGTGACCTGGGAAGCCGGGGAAGACTGGGCCAACGTCGGCATGGACCACGGCCAGGCGGTCAGGGCCGAGCGCGACCGTATCAAGCTGTTGACCAGCCAGCGTTCGGTCGGCCTGGTGGCGGCCCGGCAGTATGATAACGGCGAAGGCTCGTCCGGCGAAGCGGCCAAGGTCGAGACGGTGCGCAGCGAGGAGCAGTTGGTGCACTCCCAGGGCCTGGATTACGAGCGCCTGACGGTGGTGGATCATCTCCGGCCCGACGATGAAGAAGTGGATCGTTTCGTGGACCTGGTCGACGATTTGCACTCGGACCAGTGGGTTCATTTCCATTGCCGCGCCGGGGTGGGCCGAACCAGCGTGTTTATGGCCATGTTCGATATGCTGCACAATGCCGACCGGGTGTCGCTCCAGGAGATGCTGAAGCGCCAGGCGGCTCTTCCGCCGGGGCGGGACCTGAACGAGATTGCCGAGGGCCCGAAGCATCTCTACTACGTGGAGCGCAATCAATTTCTAAGCGCCTTCCATCGCTACAGCCAGGCGCGCTTGTCGGGAAGTCGCGCCGACTGGTCGGACTGGATTCGCGAGCACTAGGGGAATTTGCCCCGGCTTGAGAATGGGCCGCCATGCGCAAGACTTTAGCATTGATGTTCCTCGCCAGCGGCCTGGCCGCGGCTCAACCTAACGGCATTTTACAGCCAAATTCGACCATGTTTCCCGGCCAGGTGACCTTCTCACCCGACGGGCGTTATCACTTAAACTTCCAAAACGACGGCAATCTGGTGCTTTATCACGGCGAGCGCCCGCTCTGGTCCACCCAGACGAATGGCACTTACCCGTCCGAGCTGCGCATGCAGCCGGACGGCAATCTGGTGATCTACGGTCACGGAGAGGCTATCTGGGCCACCAATACGGGCAATTCTCCGGGCGCGCAACTGCGCATTCAAAACGACGGCAACATGGTCATGTATAGCGTCGACCAGCGCGTCATCTGGGCGACCCGCACTTACAACCGCTAGACGAGTTGTCCGTTGGGTTTGGTGCGGCACTTCAGGCCGCCATTCTCGGGCAAGGTCTCCTGGTTTTGTTCGGGGTCGAGGAAGTAGAGTCTTTCTACGGGCAGGTGGCCCTGGCCGAGCAGGAAGTCGGCCACATAGGCTTCTTGTTTGGCGGTACCGCCCATCATGATGGTGTATTTCTCGCCCTCCGGATTGGTGCCGTGGCGGGAGTTGAAGAAGTTGGCGCCATCGATTTTGGTGTTGTTCATGTTGCGGAAGGCGCCGGCCATAGGAACCACTTCGAAGCCCGCTTTCTCCAGGTCGCGGCGGCTCAGTGCTTCGTAGCGAGCGGCTTCCTCGGCGGCCTTTACCATGGCGTCAACTTCCTGGTTCCATTCGGGGGTCATGGTCTCGGCCAGCTCTTCGCGGATCCAGGCGGCCTGCATTTGGGCCGCCAGGCGGCTGTCCTGGAGGGCGATAACGCCTGGAGCCAGGGGCGACATGCGCATGTCGATATGAAACTCGCCCGGCTGCTCGACCGGGAAGACTTGGTCGCCCTGGACGCCGTAGTCATGGGCCACGGCCTGGAGCACTTCCTGTTCTTCCGGTATGCGGCCCAGTTGGCGGGCCAGCAATTCTTTGGTCAAATCCAGGCTGTCCTGGCCGACCAGAACGTAGGGCGTGCCATCCGGGCGCAGGCCTGACAGCAGATTGCCGCCTTCCACGTAGCTGTTGGCCTGATAGACCGTTTCACCGTGCACGCGACCCTGGGCGCCACCGACTTTCTGGCAGTGGCTGGAGTTGACGCTGCCCTGGTTGGTGAAGTCGCCGCTCAATCCGTGCGGTGCCAAGCGGGCCTGGCGGGCTTCCTTGAGGACTTCGCCGAGTTTTTTGCCTTCTTCAGGAAAACGGGCCGGTACCACCCGCCCGCCGTTCAGCAGCGGTTCGCTGTAATCTTCCAGCCACTTGCCTGTGAGTTCGGTGGGATGAAGCTGATAGTTGGTATAACCGCCCTCGCTCAAATATTTTTCGGCGTAGGGCAGCGAGTCCGGTGAAAGCAGGCCACGCACTTCGAACTGCTCGACCCGGCCCACTTCGCTCATTTGCTGGAAATACTGGCGGTTGGCGCCCCAGCTTTGATAGTGCATGTCCATCGACTCGACTTGCAGGCTGTGATCCTTGGGCAGCACCATGCCGACTTTTTCCTCGGGCCGGCGGGCGCGCCCGCTGTTGCCCTCGACGGTGAAACGGAACTCAGGCTGGAAGGGGCGCTCTTGAGCGGCCAACAGTTCCTCGAAGCTCAGGCTGCGCACCTGTCCGGACGGGCCCGGAGCGTAACAGCGGATTTCGTAGCGGCTGGAAGGATAATCAAGGTGCCGGGGATCACTGAGCAGGTGGCCGGAAACCTGGGCTTTGCCCCGCAACTGAGGAAAGCGCTCGGGTTCGCTGAGCGCAAAGGAGTCGGCCGGGGCGGGTTTGCCCTTGTAGCGCAAAGCGGACTGGCTGTGGCCGGACCAAGACTGGGGTATGCTTTCGCGAATTCTCACCGCCTTCAGCTTAGAAGACCGCGGTGAAAAATCACTGATTTGGGTGGGATCCACGTGCTTGAAACATTTCGCGGGCGTAGTCGTCCAGAAACGTGGCTTCGGCGAAGTAAGCGTTCCAGACGCGTTCTTTCCAGGCGGCCAGCACTTCCGGGTCCGCGAGGGTGAGCGGAACCCCTTTGCTGGCCTCAAACTGAAGCGCGGTGGGCGCCTTCTCCAGGTCGACCAGGTCGACCGGGACGCCGGCAGCTTTTTCCAGGGCCAACCCCAGTTCCAGAAGTTGACTGAGACCGCTGGATCCCATGATGCCCACGTCCAGGTCACGAAAGGGCTGCCGGCGACCGGCCGAGCCGAAGAGGAGAGCGAAAGCTACGCCCGCGCGCTCCAGGACGGTGATGAGAGCCGGAATTTTCTCTTCCAGAAGCTGCGGTGGATAAATCATAGCGCAACGATTTTCCGAGAGATGGCAGCAATGTAAAGGCGTAAATCGCTCAGGCTTTGAGGTAAGAATCCGTGAACCACCGCCGGGTCCAGTCCCCAGTAGCGGTGAACCAGCAAATTGCGGAAGCGCGACATCGCCGCCAAGCGGCTGGCCAATTCGTCATCGTAGATACCAGCCTGAGCCAGGCACTCGAAGCAGTGGGCCGCGGAGTCCGGAGTCTGGCTGGATACCCGAGGCGCCACGTGGGTGCATACCGCTTGGGCCGCCTCGATACAGATCAACAGCCGGAACATGGTGGCTTCAACCTTGTCGGGGAGGTTCAAAAAGTCTGTCAGGGGCAGCCGCGACGCTTCCTCGAGAAGCAACAGGTTTTGCTCGATTTCTCCAAACCGCTTGCGCAAAACTTCCAGGTTGAAGGCCATTAGCGGCGTTTGTATTCCAGATAGCTGAGCAGAGCGCCGAAGATGGTGACGCCCACGCCCATGACCAGCCAGACCATTTGTTTGACGGCTTTGCCGGAGCTGGCGATCTCGAGGCCCTCGTCGGGGGTGGCGGCTCCCCAGGCCATGCGGAAGGCGGCGAAGGCGATGATGAGGAGGCCGATGACTCCGACCACGCAGCCGGGGCGCATCAGGTCGCGGAGGGAGAAACGGGCCCTGGGGTTGAGTTCCTGCATGTGGGGGGAAGTTCGGGGCGGGCCCGAAGCTTCCCGTTATGAAGAAGATGCTGATGGTTGCCCTGAGTCTGACGGTCTTGGGCTGGGCGGATCCCGGCCAGGTCGACCTGAAGATTGTTCGCGAATACGAAGAAAACGGCGAGAGCAAGCGGACGGAGTTCCATCCGACCTTTCGCATCAACGACCAGATGCTGGCGGTGCCGGCTTTGCAGGACGAGAATGCCCAGCAGATGGTGACTTCCATGCTGAAAATGTTTGCTGCTCAGGCCGGCCCGCTACTCCAACAGTTCGGTAACGGCCAGCCATTTCAAATGATTTTGGAAGTGCCCACTATGAACGAGAAACTCAATATTGAGGTGATTCCCAGGCCGTAGGAATCGTCCGCCCGGCGGCAAACCGGTGGGCATGAAGATAGCAACTGCATTATTGTGTATGGGCCTCTCGGCCCTGGCCTGGGCTCAAGACGGGACCGTCGCTCCCAATGAGAATCTGGTGGTGGAGGGTGTGCCGCCCATCACCAAGAGCCTGGTCGAGGAGATCGGGCTCTACACCGAGAGTCGGGCCGCCGCATTCCTGAGTTGGCACCCGGTGCGCCGCGAGATGTTGATTCAGACTCGCTTTGCCGACGTGGCCCAGGTTCATTCGGTGGCCATGCCGGGCGGAGCGCGCAAGCAGCTCACTTTCTACCCGGAACGCGTCGGTTACGCTCACTGGCGTCCTGGTCGGGGCGACGGCTTTCTCTTTAGCAAAGACACCGGCGGCAACGAATTTTTCCAGCTTTATTGGAAGGATGCGGCCAGTGGCAAAGTCACCCTGCTGACCGACGGCAAGTCGCGCAATACCGGCGGGGTCTTTTCGCGCAATGGCAGCAAGCTGGCCTATGAATCCACCAAGCGGACTGGCAAAGACACCGATATTTACTGGATGAACCCCAGCGATCCCGGCAGCGAAAAGCTGTTGATGCAGGGCGAGGGAGGCGGCTGGACCGTCAGCGACATCGCTCCCGACGAAAAGGGCGTGCTGCTGCAAAACTACCAGTCGGCCAATGAAAGTCAGCTGTGGTGGTTGAGCACCGTGAACGGCGAGAAGAAAAGGCTCACCAACAACAGCGGTAAGGTGGCTTATTCACCAGCTTTTTACACTCCCGACGGCAAGAGCGCCCTCTACACCAGCGATGAGGGCGACGAGTTCGCGCGGCTGATGCAGATGGACCTGGCCAGCGGTCAGACCAGGGTAATTTCTCCCAAGTATGGCTGGGATGTGGGCGGCTTCACGCTGTCGGATGACGGCCAGACGCTGGCTCTTGTCGTCAATGAAGCCGGCGCCGAAAAGCTGCACATCTTCCAGTTTCCCAGCATGAAAGAAATCCCGGTCAAGGCCAAGATTCCCATCGGCACCGTGGGGGGGCTGACCTTTCATCACAACAATCGCGATCTGGCCTTCTCGCTGAACTCAGCTCAGACTTCCATGGACGCGTACTCGGTCGACGTGAAAACCGGCGTGTTGACCCGTTGGACCGAGAGCGAGACCGGAGGCCTGGACCCGAAGGGGTTTTCTACCCCCGAACCGGTAGGACATTTCCTCTTCAAAAAAAGCACCCAATCGTTCAGCATCTTGAATGTAGCCGTGATTGCCGGCTTCGTTAAATCCGAG
>JALHOV010000171.1:0-13218 GCA_022842865.1 Vulcanimicrobiota bacterium
GACCTCGGCCGGGTGCGCTTGATCGACTTCGGCATCGCTCGCTTTCAGGGCCCGGCCATGCGCACCGCCACCGTGCTGGCCGGTGCGGGCACAGCCGGCTTCGCCCCGGTCGAGCAATACTCGGGAGGAACCGATGAACGCAGCGACATTTATGCGTTGGGCGCCACCCTCTATTACCTGCTGACTCGGGAGATCCCGCCCAATTCGGTGGCCCTGCTGACCGGGGAAGAGGAACTGCTCCGACCGCGCCATCTGAACCCGGAAATCTCGCTGGGACTCCAGGAAGTGCTGCTGAGAATGCTGGCGTTGAAGCGGGAGGACCGTTACGCAACCATCGGCCAGACTCGAGAAGCCCTGCGCGCTGTAAAGCACCCGCGAGCCAGCCTGGAGCCTCGCGAATTTCGCATCTGCGCTCTATGCCGCCACCTGCGCTGCCAGGAACAAGGCGACGACTACGAATTCGCCTGCCGGAAGCTGGGCTGGGTCACTCAAGAAAGGCACATCGCGGCCACCGTGCAGCAACATCTGCAACTGGAGAGCGGCAAACCCGAAGAATGCCCCTACTGGGAACCTGCTTGAACCGAGGCGGCACTCTCAGCCAGGGCGCTCGGATAAAGAAAATTTAAGGGTCACGAGTTATCGTGGGGACATGAAAATACAGGCCTACACTCCACCCCGTCCGATGCCCGACCGCCTATACGAGAAAACTCAGGACGCCGAGTTTCGGGCGCACGCCGATCGCTACGTCAGCGAACGCGATCAGGTGGCTTCAAACAGTATGACTCGTGGCTTCTTGACTACGGGCGGAGTTACTGCCGGAATTGGCTTTCCGGTGATGGCGCTGGCTGCTCAAGCTCTGGGTGTTTCTCAGGAAGTCGCCCTGGTCGGTTCCGCTCTGGGAGCCCTGGCCGGGGGTGCTCTGGCGGGGTTAGCCGGGGGAACCGTCGCCTCCGACAAGGCCACGCGTCAGTTCGATTCGCAGCACGCCCGTCCCGTGCTCACGGCCGAGAAGTGGGATACTTACATCAGTCCCTATCGGAATTTTCTAACCCTCGACGACCTCCGCGTTTAACCGAACGCCGCGATGCTCGTTCAGGATCGGTCCCAGATCAGCAGCCTTTGCTTGTTTCCTCACTACCTGCAGCTGGAGATCGAGGGCAGAGCCACTCCCTTCATGCGCCTGCGCGATCTTCCGGATTTGCGCGAGGTCTTGGGAGAATTCATGCTCGACCTGGTGGCGACGAACCAGAACACCTGGTTTCCTCAAGTCTGTGGTCGCTGCGGCAACAGTTGCCGGCGCCCTGAGATTTTAGTGCGCGGACAGGAGATCTTTCCCATCCAGATGCAGCTGGGACTGCGCGAAGAGGACTTTCGCCAACGCTACCTCGGGCCGGCCCATACCTGGAACGATCGGGACGGCCACGTGCGGTTGACCGCGGAAGGGAACTGTCCGTTCCTGCAGACCACTCAACCGGGCGTGCCCCAGCAGGCGGCCTGCTCCATCTATTCCATTCGTCCGCGATCTTGTCGAGAATTTCTATCGAATGATGCCAGTTGTCGTAAGGATCCGGGTCATCTGCTTCAAGAGGTGGCCAGTGGCTGGATCACTGCCAGTCAGATCGTCGTCTTACTCGAAGATGGACAGCGCCGCGAATGCCCCACTCTGGCCGGAGTTTGGGAGCGGTTGACTCAGGCGATTATGGAGTCGCCTGAGTTGGAGGATCGGCGCCTCCAGGAGATCGTGGACTCGCTCAATGAGGTGTTTGGCGACGAGATTCGAGACTTTAACCCTGCCAAGGCAGACACCGCCTACCTGGCGCTGATCGAACGCCTCTATCGCGTTCTTCGGGAGGCCGCCGATTTAACTCAACTAGGCGATGACCAGGAGGTTTCCCTGGATGAAGCCTGGAGGCGCTATCACCATCTACAGCGTTTGCTGACCAGGCCGGCCTGCGATACTCCGAGGGGTTCAAGCGGCCGCAAATCGAGACGCCCCTGGAACACTCTGTTCGTCAGCGAAACCGAATTGGTGGCCCGCCTTCCGTTCGGCTCCGAGCAGAAACTGGCCGCGGTTTCACTGCAGCGCGCCCGCCAGGGTCTGGTGCTGGCCGTGCTGCAGACAGCCGATGAGGTTCTTCAGGAAGCGCTCACCCATTCGGACCCCCAGTGCATTCTTTGTGGCGAGTGCTGTCGACGTTACTCGGTCGAGATTCATCCCAGTGATATCACGCGATTGAGTGGTTTTCTCGAAATACCCGCCCGGCAATTCGTCGAGGAGTATACCGAACCCGGAAATTTTAGTTGGAATCTGAAAGACCGGATTCTCAAGAAAAAGTCTTGCAACGCTTACTCTCGCAACTTGCTGGAGCTAACCGTGAGGGGCCAGGCCAACGACGAGGAATGCATTTTCTTGGATCGCAAAGAGGACGGCTTGTTCTATTGCCGGGTCCACACTCACAAGCCGGATGTCTGCCGGGCTTACGAGCCCAACAATAACTTGTGTCGAAAGAGTAACCACCTGGAAAATCCGGGCCGTCAGGCAGAGAACCTGGCCTGGCTTGAGGTTCACGATTCTCAAATCGTCGTGCAGACTTGCCAGCGCCAGGAAAACCATCAAGCGCCTTTGAGGCTGGCGCGAAACGAATGGGAAGAATTGGAGCTGGCGGCGGACATCTTGGAAGAAGCCTGCTTGCAGCAGTGGAATGCCGCTAGGTAACCAGCGGGTCTTTCTCTACAAAGCGCATGGCCGCTGAGACGGCCAGTTTGTCGCAGGCTTCATTGTGTTCCACTCCAGCGTGCCCTTTGACTTGAATCCAGTTGATCTTGTGGGTGCCGACGGCGGCTAGAAGCTCCAGCCACAAGTCCTGATTCTCGACGGGTTTCTTACTGGAAGTGCGCCAACCATTGGCTTGCCACTTTTGAATCCAGCGCTGCTTGAAGGCGTTGATCACGTAGCTGCTGTCGCTGTGCACATCTACCTCGACCGGCCTTTTCAGAGCCTGCAGTCCGCGAATTACACCCATCAACTCCATGCGATTGTTGGTGGTCACGTAATCGCCCCCGCACAGATCTTTGATGACCCCCGTCTTGGAGTCGATCAGGCGGGCGGCCCAGCCGCCCGGTCCCGGGTTGCCTTTGCAGGCGCCGTCGGTATAGAGGATGACCTTACTCAGGGGAATTCCCCTTGGGGCCCTCATGTAATAAAGGCCGAACGAATTCGGTGATGTAGGGTAGTTCGGTGCGATTGCCCAGCCAGGCGCCGATGGCGGCGTAAACAGTTGTCAGGAAGGCGACCCACTCGGCCAACTTCAGGAACGGATAAAGCAGCAGGCCGAAGAGGCCAAACTTGCCGAGCACGGCAGCGGTCGTCCACAGGGTGACGCCGCCCCACAGGATGGCCAAGCCCAGTGCCAATGATTGATAAACGTGATACTTCAGGAACGGACGTTGCTGAAAGCTCGGCGCCAGCAAAAAAATCGGGAATGCCAGGTACCAGAAGGGATAAGCGAGAGCGGCCAGCAGGCGGTCCTCGGCGGAACGGGGGGGATCCAAAGGGGATTTATCCATGCTCGCTGGTTCTGGAAAAAAAGAGGCCCTCCTACCAGGGTGGAGGGCCTCTTTTTCGTTTGGACGGCTTTTAGACCCCGACGGTGGCTCGGGCTTTCTTAAAATGCGGGATGATGTGCTGCCCATATTCGGCCACGATGCGCTCTTCGTCACCGCACATGAGATAGATGTTGAACTGGGTCACGCCGGCCGCTTCCAATTCCTTCAGCTTGGCCAGATGATTCTCGATGGGGCCCAGGATGGAAAAACTGTCGACGACTTCGTCGCTGATAAAGTCGAGGTGGTCTGCGTCCTTGTCGGCGTGGTGCTTGTAGTCATAGCCTTTGCGGCCTTCAATGTAGTCGGTCAGGCGCTTGGGCACGCTGCCGCCCTCTTTTCCGTAACGTTCCACCAGGTCGGCCACGTGGTTTCCTACCATAGCGGGGAACCACCGGGTCTGCTCGCGACATTTGTTGATGTCGCCAATCCAGACGGGGGAGGCGGACATGATGCGCAGAGCGTTCTCGGGGCGCCCGGCCTTGCGAACGGCTTCTTTGGCCTGGTCTGCGAACCATTTCACCAGCCAGGGATCTCCGATTTGGAGGATGAGGCCGTCGGCGTATTCGCCGGCTTGAGACAGTGCCTTGGGGCCATAAGCGGCCACCCAGGCGGGCATGATGTGGCCGTCCGTCCAGGTCAACTCCTGAAACTTTCCGTGATACTCGACCGAGCGGCGGGCCACCATGTTCTGCGTGAAAGTGGTAAAGTCGCGCATCTCCTCCAGGGAGCTGGGCTTGAAGCCGAGCAGGCGGCGCGAACTGTCGCCGCGTCCCACACCCAGGTCAAAGCGGCCGTCGCTGATGTCGCACATATTGGCGAAGACGCTGGAGGCCACTGTCCAGTCTCGCACCAGGGGGTTGGTGACACACGGGCCAAAGCGAATCCGTTTGGTTTCCCGCATACACACCGCCATGGTGGTATAGCACTCCCGCCATAAGACGTGTGAGTCGAAGAACCAGGCATAGTCGAAGCCTGCTACTTCCGCTTGCTTACATAGCGCTACCGTGCGCTCGAGCGGGATATCCCCCTTGAAGGTAATCGCGAGTTCCACGTTTACGGCCTCCCCGTTGGTTTTTGGAGGTGCAAATTACGGGAATTCGCGCGCGAAGTCCTGCCCGCCGAACTAGATGCGCGAACGCAGATACAATAGCGCTGCCAACGTGTAGATCCCCAGGCTCAACCAGGCCAGCCCGTGGAAGCCGAGGCTGATGGAGAAGTATTCGGCAAGACCTCCACACATAGCCCCAAGGAGGTTGGAGGAAAGGGCCTGATTAACGCTTTTTCTTTGCTTCAAGGTTAACGAGAATACCAGGGCTGAGAAAAACAATGGGGACATCTGCGTGACCAGGCGCAAAACGCCGCTTGTTTGGGAGGATATCCAGAAAAATGCCTCCAGGCTCACCAGTAACAACAGCCCAAAATAGGCCACGCCTACGCTAACCCTGGATACGCGCTGCGCCAGAACGTTTGCCAAAAAACCCATGATCAGGACTGTCGAGATCACAATCGGAATCAGATACCAGGTGTTGCCGAAATCCAGTCCCAGTTCGGTCAGTTCCTTGGTTTCGATCAGCATAAAGCCGGCACCCAGCCAGAAGAACTGCCAGTCGATTTTGAGTTTATCGCCGAAGTTGAGGCTTTTTACGCTAACAAAAGTCAAGACCAGGAGCCACCCGATCATGAGGGAGTAGCTCTGGGGAAACTGAGGCTGGGCAACATATACAAAGGGCCAATTGTCTGTCGAGGGTAGAACGCCAGAGCTGGATTCAGCCATAAATTGGGTGGCGTCTTTCTCGATTTGGATCGAGCTTACGCCGGCTCCGGCTATGAAGGTAAAACCACAATATTCGTTGGGCAGGCAACGCGGGGTCAGGCCATCAAACGCATCGCTCAACATTCGGTAAAATTTGCCGCCTTGTTCTGAGCTCACCAGAGAGAAGGAAAGGACCATCAAGCCATCGGGCTTCAGTAGTGCTCGGGCCTGCCGGAGGGCTTCGCTGGTGTAGACGAAACTATCCAGGCGAAGATTGGAGAGGCTGCCGTTGGCGGTGTGGGAGTCGAGTAGTCCATAGACAATCAGGTCATACTTGTCCTGGCTGTTGCGGATGAAGTGCCTGGCATCATCAATATGGAGATGCACCGCCGGATTTTGATAGGGCTGCTCTGGATGATAGTAGCCTCCAAGCCAGGCAACCAGGGGATCGATCTCCACTGCGTCCACGTGGGCCGCCTTGCCCCGTATCGCCGCTGCAACATCATTGCCTGACCCCGCGCCTACGATCAGGACCCGGGGAGGGGAGGGCTTGAGTGTGTAGGGCAGGTTGTAATAATAGGCGGCTTTTTGCCAGTTGGGAGAGGGGGACTGACCCTCGGGACGGAGGTCGTGCATTTTTTGAAAGGCTGTGTGATGCAGTTGGATCGACACGCCTTCGGGCTTCTGATGGCTATCGAAGACGACCGAAATGAGCTGGTAGGGGCTGTATAAACGTAATCTCTGGCCCCAAACGCCGTCTGGATTGTAGCCTTCAATGGCCAGAACCGATAGACAGGCCAGGCTGCTGAGCACGGCCACGCTAGAGGATTTGCGTTGAAACCAGAGGATGAGGCCGAAAGCGAAAGCCAGCCAGACCGCCGGCGGAGTTCCCAGCGCCGAAAGAACTGTGAATGCGAGCGCCCCCAGCAGGCTGCCGATCAGATTCCAGCCGTAAGCGGGAACAGCAGGCATGTCCCGCATGGTAAGTGCTGCGAAATGCCCCAGGGGAAAGCAGGCGAGAGTTGTCGATACGGACATGAATCCGATGAAACTCAAGGCGTAGATGATCTGTCCGAATGTCTCTACCGATGCAAGACCCATTGTTTTTTGTTCCAGCACCGGGTTCAGGATCGGTGGCATAGCCAGGTCCGCCCAGTAGAGCACCACGACCTGTAACAGGATGGCCAGGGGCGTAATCGGCAAAAAGTTAAGTTTGAGATGGTCTTTGGCGTAACCGATTCCTAGCCCCAGAAAGGCAGATAGCAGCGTGATGTTCTTGAAGAACCCGAAGACAGGCAGGATCGAAGCCTGGTAGCGTATGAGGAGTAGCTCAAAGTAAAGCGCAAGGCCGCTGGCTAGAACAATCGTGACACGGGACCCGGGTGGGATAGAAAGAGGCTGCAGCCAGGAGCTTCCGCCATGGCGAGCTAGAAAGCGGGCGCTCGCCAGAATGGCGATGCCGAGAACGCAATATGCCAAACGGGTTACACCCGAGGTACCGGTGGCAACGAATGCGAACCAGTTTGCGGCTAGAACCACAAGCACTGCGACTGGCAACGGGGGAGTTATTACCGAGGTCACTTCTTCAACTTTCCGAAAGTTGGCGGGCCCAGTGGTAGACCTCCGCATAACGGCGGGCCGAAGTGGTCCAACTAAAGTCGCGGGACATCGCGCGCTTGACGGTGTTATGCCATTGGCGCTTATCGTGGTAGCCGCGCAGGGCGCGAGCGACCGCGTGGAGCATCGCCCCCTTATCGTAGTGGTCGAATCGGTAACCAACCCCTCCTTCCCGACTCACGTCAGGCACGGTGTCGACCAGGCCGCCCGTTGAGCGCACCACCGGTATAGCGCCGTAGCGCATGGCGATCATCTGGCTGATGCCGCAGGGCTCGAAGCTGGAGGGCATCAGGAAGAGGTCAGAAGCAGCGTAAACCAGATGGGAGACCTCGTTGTTGAAGCCGATCCAGTTGGCCATGCGGTCACCGTGATGATAGGTCGCGGCACGAAAGGCGTTCTCGTAAGGTTCATGGCCCGAGCCCAGGACCATGAACTGGCAGTTGCTGAAAGCCCAGAGGTCGCCCAGAGATTGCACGATCAGGTCGATTCCCTTCTGATCGTCCAGTCGTGAAACCACACCGATCAGGGGCACATCCGGGTTGACTTCCAGGCCCTGGCGACGCTGCAGTTCCATTTTGCACTGGCGCTTGCCCTCCAGGTGTTGTGCATCGAAGCGGGCCGGAATGAGCGGATCGGTAGCGGGGTTCCAGATATCCATGTCGATGCCGTTGACGATGCCTACCAGGCGCTTGTCGCGCTGGCGCAGCAGACCATCCAGTCCGAATCCGTATTCGCGACTCTGGATCTCGCGGGCATAGGTGGGGCTGACGGTGGTCACCACATCGGCGGCGTAAATGGCCTGTTCCATAAGGTTCAGGTGTCCCTGAGCATCGTAGACGCCCAGCAGGGGCCAGTTCGAGTTGGCGCACAATCCCTGATGGGCCATATTGTGAATGGTGAAGACCAGTCCGGCTCGGTTGTGGGCGGACCACTGAAGGCGCACGGCGGCGGCGGAATGCCAGTCGTGAGCGTGCACGATATCCGGGGTCCAGCCGGAGAGACGACACGCCTCCAGCGCCGCTCGGGCGAAAAGCACGTAGCGCACCGGGTCGTCGTCGTAGCCGTAGGCTTTGAATCGGGAGCCGAAGAACCGGTCGTTCTCGATGAAGAAGTCGTGATCGTTGGCGGCCATCAGTTGGCAGGCCTCGTGGCGCCAGTCCAGCTGTACCGGAAAGTTGTCCATGGCCTTGTTCATCCCGAATTTGTTCACGTCGATGGAGCCGTGACGGGGAAGCATCAATTTGACGTCGGCGCCCAGTTGGCGTAGGGCCTGGGGAAGGGCCCCGGCGACGTCGCCCAGCCCTCCCACCTTGATGTAGGGGGTGGCTTCAGCGGCCAGGAAAAGTACTTTCATGGGGCCGACCCTTCCCTTTTTAGACGGTCCTATCCTGGCGATGTTGATTGTCGAAGACACGTCGGGTCGCTTCGAGATCGCGCTGAAGGTGTTCCCAGTCGGGGTCGGGTTGATCGATCAATTCCTGAAGGTCGCTGGCGCCTACTGCGCCAGCCAGTTCGTGCAGGCGTCGCAGCCGGCGCAGGGCACCTTCTCGGTCTTGATCCCATTCTGCCTGGGCGGATTGCAGCAGCCCTGGACTGTGCTGCAGAAAATTGCGCACCATATGGTCGGCCAAAGCCCGCCCGCCCTGAGAGTAGAGTTTGGCGAGCCGGGTTGAATCCAGCATGGAGGGCTTGAGAACACGACGTAAAGACGCCGGCGTCCAGGCCTCCAGCAGGCTGCTTTCCTCGTCCAGGGCAGCCAGCCAGCGCTGGCGTTGTTCTTCGGGCAGTGCGCCTTCGGTCACGACCAGCCAGGGGCCGGCTGGTAGCTCTGCCGGGGGATCGTCGGGACGCGAGATCCACAGGTTGATCTGGACGTGGGCCAGGTCCTCTTGATCTAAGAAAAGGCGCAGAGCCGCGGACGGCTCCGCACCACCGAAGCGAAAGGACGGCACCGAATCAGGCGCTCTTTTCTTCCACCGAGGGCTGGTCTTCTTGGGAGCGTCGCCAACGGACGCCGCGCAGATTCCGCTTGGGGCGCTTTTTGCGCTGGCTGGGATCGACCAGGGCCTGCTCAGGCAGATGGGCCTGGCGATGTACGCGCACGACCTGAATGTCGGCGCTCCAGCGCATGCTTTCACCGTCCGGCTGCAAGCGTAGTTGTAGTGTTTGCGAATCCACATCCATATAACGCGACAGCACGTCGAGCATTTCCTTACGGATTGATTCGGACATGCCGGGGGCCACGCTACAGCGGTCGCCTACCAGCGCACTTTTCAGCCGGTTGCGGGCGGCGTCACGGGATTCATCTTTGGTTTTGGGCCCGCCAAAAATCCAACCGAGAAAGGGTAAACGTAGTAAAAACTCCACCGGTCCTCCTAGTTGGCCTGGCTGCCCAGATTGACGCTGAACATCCGGCGAATCTTGCTCATCAAACCTGGTTGCTCGGGAGCCCAGGCGGGTGCGCCGGGATCGATCAGTCGCTGCACGATCTGGCGGTAAGCCAGGCCGGCTTTGCTTTTGGGGTCGAGCACGGCCGGCTCGCCTTTGTTGGAGGAGTGGACCACTCGCTCGTCTTCCGGCACCATGCCGATGAGTTGCAAGTTGAGGATTTCCTGGACGTCTTCAACGGAAAGCATCTGGCCTTTTTGGGCGACATTGGGCTTGAAGCGGTTGAGCAGCAGCCGAATGGGTGCGATATCGGCCGCTTCCAGCAGGCCTACAATGCGGTCGGCGTCACGTACCGCGCTGACCTCGGGGTTGGTCACCACGATGGCCTCGTCGGCGCCGGCAATGGCGTTCTTGAAGCCCATCTCGATGCCGGCCGGGCAATCGAGCAGCACGTAGTCGAAAGCGCCTTTGAGTTCCTGGCATAGCGACTTCATTTGCTCGGGTTTGACCGCGTCTTTGTCGCGGCTTTGGGCCGAGGCCAGGACCTGCAGGTTCTCAAAACGCTTGTCGCGGATCAGGGCCTGGCGAAAGCTCCGGCATTTGCCGTCGATTACGTCGACCAGGTCAAAAACGATGCGGTTTTCCAGTCCCAGCACCAGGTCCAGGTTGCGCAGGCCGATGTCGGTATCGACCAGCACCACGGTCTTGCCCTGTTGGGCCAGGCCTGAGCCCAGATTGGCGGTGCAGGTTGTTTTGCCTACTCCACCCTTGCCTGAGGTGACGACGATGACTTTGCCCATATTGCTCACTGCATTTCTCCTTTATCACGGGATCCATAGGGGGATTGCGTCTCCCCAGGACCCCCTCTTAGCGGCTGGTTTCGAAATTCAACTTGTCCTTGGCGCACGTGACTTTGACCGCAGCGGGAAGCTGTTTGAGGCCGGCTTCTTTGAGGTCTCCGGTCCAGATCTCATCGGCGATGCGCAGCACCGTGGGATGCAAGGACTGACAGTAAATTTGGGCTTCGGTGTTGCCATTGCAGCCGGCATGGATGCGACCGCGCACGGTCCCGAGAACCAGCACGTCGCCTTCGGCCTCCAGTTCTGAGCCGGGATTGAGGTCGCCCCAGAGCACGATGTTGCCCGGGTAGACGGCCTTTTGGCCGGAACGCAGGGTGCGCTTGATATAAAGGGTTGCTTCTTGCTCCTGGTCGGCGCTGGGGGCAGGAGAGGGTTCCGGAGCAGTCACTGCCACCGAGTCGGCGGGCGCGCTTTCTTCCGTCGCAGGAGCCTCTTTTTCGGCCTGCTCCTGTTCTTTCTGTTCCTGGCGCAGGCGGCGGCCCTGGTGGTGAGCAAGCCCGAGACGGCCGATGATGGCTTTGACGCCAAAACTCTCGGCGACCGTGCGAGTCTGTAAGGAGGTGCTCAGCACCCCGGCCAGTTCTACCTCACCCAGCGACTCTTTCAGTCGGGTAAAGGACTCGCTGGAAAGTTCGCGCCAGCCCAGGTCGAGGGAGATCCTTTTGTTGTCCAGGCTGGGGCTGAACGGGTTGCTTGCCGCATCGCCGCTTTCGTTGGCCAGGAAGGGAATGGCCAGCTTTTCCTGGATTTGCTGCAAGGCCAATTCAAAGTCCAGGTCTTCGCGAACGCATACCAGCAGGCCGTGGCGCGTGCCTTTGAGGGTGACTCCATCGAGTAAAGGTAGAGTATGGGTCATAGCAGACTTGAATAATTCTCAAGACAGATCTCGACTCCTGCAACCGCCGATCGGTTTTTCTGACACCCGCCCTTTTCAAGGTCCAGGAGAGTCAAGCAGGTTCTGTTAACATGGGTGGGTGATCAAAAAATTAACCAGGATTGGAAGAAAACCTAACCAACTCAATCTTCTCACGAGGGGCATTTTGTAAGATGCTAGGGGGGAAGATAAGATTCAGTGTCAGAGTCGACTAAAGGAGTAGAGCAATATGGCTAACGGAATTTCGCAATTTGGTTTTGGGGCCCAGTTCGGCGCTCAGACTTTTGGTGGGTTTGGTCTGCCCCCTGCAGGCGTACCTATCCAGCAGTTCGCCAATTCTCCCCTCCAGCTCACCCAGCTTACCCAGTTGTTGAGCGGGGTTATCTCGGCACTGTCGCAGCTGCAGGGCGCCTACGCTGGAATGCTGGGCAACCCGAATCAGCCGCCTTTTAGCCAGTTCCCGCAGTTCCCGGGTCAACCACAGTTCCCTGGCCAACCACAGTTCCCGGGTTTCCCACAGTTTCCGGGTCAGCCCCAGTTCCCCGGCGGACCCTACGGCGGCGGCCCGGGCTTCCCACAGTTTCCCGGTCAGCCCCAGTTCCCCGGCGGTCCCTACGGCGGTGGCCCTGGCTTCCCGCAGTTCCCGGGCCAGCCCCAGTTCCCGGGCCAGCCTCAATTCCCGGGTCAGCCGCAGTTCCCCGGCCAGCCTCGGCCCGGACAAGTTGACCCCCGCTTCACCAATTGGACGAATCAGTCAGCCAACAACAATTCCAGCACGGTGAGCAACGCCGAGCGCACCGACATCTCCCAGCTTACCGATGAAGGTCGTGCGGTGCTTCACCTCTGGGGTCGCCAGATCACTGCCGAAGGGGAGCAGAACGGCAGCATCTACTTCAATGTTTTGAACGATACCACCGGTAAATTCACCCCGGCCGAGCATCAGCTGGTGCGTAAGCTCTACAACCAGGAAATGGCCCAATACGGCGGCATCACCGGTAAGGCGCTGGACCAGAACTTCTTCGGTTTGATGGGCCAGATGACCGGCGAAGACCTGAGCGGTCGCTACGCCAACTCGCCCGTGAATTTCTCGGACGGCAGAGAAGTCGATCTGAGTCTCCAGGCTGTCGACAACAACGGCCTGGGCGACTTCGCCAACGGCGTCCTGCGACTGTGGGGACACGATCGCCTCGATAACGGCAAGAATGATGGCACGGTCCTGCAGTTTACCCTGCAGAACAGTAACGCTTTCGACAAGGATCTCGACAAGGGTATGATTGGGTCGCTGCTGGCTGCCGACGCCGCCGACGGCCAGATCGATGGCAGCTCGCTGGCCCGCGCCTTCTCTCAAACCCTCGACCAGGTTTACCTGGGCGGCCAGGGCGGCAGTGTCCAGCAGTCGCTGGCCCAGTCCGGAATCAATCAGACCCAGGTGGGTGGCATTCTCGACCGCATTAAGAATATGCCCATCGCCGGTATTCCTCCGGGAGTGGACATCACCAACATTGCCAACATCGGCAAGTGTCCCGTGTTGGGACAGTCGGTCAATCCCGCTCAACAGAAGATCAACTAGGCAAGCGAGTCCCAACGAAAAAGCCACCCGCAGGGGTGGCTTTTTTGGTTGCGGACTGCCCTATGTTCCGGGATGAAAGTCGGCCGTGGCTCCGTAGTCAACGTGGACCAGAAAAAGACCCTGTGGCGGAGCAGGCGCAGCACTTTGACAGGGGTCTTTCGAGAGAAGAATTTCGTGGGGTCGGGTTTCTGGCCAGCGTGCTCGACCCACCTCCACCAGGTTGGCCACCAACTGTCGCACCATCCGGCGTAAAAAGGCATTGGCCCGCACTTCCAGGCAGACGATTTGGGATAACCCGGCCCAGGGACCTACCGTCAACAGGCTGTCCAGCACGCTCGGACGAATTTCCAGTGCTTTCAGATGTCGGACTCTGGACTCACCGGGTTCGGGTGACCTTGCATAGGCGCTGAAGTCGTGGCTGCCCAGCAGGAGTTGGGCGGCGCGCTGCATGGCTGGCAGGTCCAGGGTTTCTTCCATCATCCAGCAGAAGGACCCCCACCAGGGACTCTTCTGGGGGCCATCCGGCCAGAGATAGTAGTGATAAACTCTT
>JALHOV010000171.1:13228-14514 GCA_022842865.1 Vulcanimicrobiota bacterium
GGGCCCGCTCCACCCGCATCCCGGGTGCCAGGATCGCCCGCAGGCTGCGCAGGATTTGCGATACCTCCTTGGAGCTGGAGGTATCGCAGGCGACCACCTGGCCACTGGCGTGGACGCCCCGGTCGGTCCGTCCGGAACCCAAGATCTTGATGGGCTCCCCCAAGATCAAGCTGAGCTTGCACTCCAGTTCCTCTTGAATGGTCTCCCGAGCTTTCCAAAGGCGAGGATTTCCCGTGCCGGGCGACTCCTCCGAGCTCCGCTGAGTGAGACGCTGAAAGCCCCCAAATCGTCCCCCGTCGTATTCCAGCCAGAGGGCCAGTCGTCTCAATGGAAGCGCTCCCAGGCGATCAGTCCCAGCACGATTGCCAGGCCTATCAGGAGAACAAGCCCATCGGCCCAGCGCCAGCGCAGCGGGTGCAGCCGAGTGGGGTGACCCGTCTGACCGTAGCCGCGTGCCTCCAGGGCGAGCGCCAGTTCCTCGGCGTAGCGAAAGCAGCGGATCATGAGCGGAGTGAGCAAGGCGGTCAAAGTCATCAGGCGTTGATGCCAGGGGCCTTCCTCCCAGGCCGCGCCGCGAGAGACCTGAGACTTGAGCAGTTTTTCCGTCTCCTGGGCCAGCACCGGGATGAATCGCCAGGCAATCGTAAAGGATAAGGCCAGGTCTCGATGAGGGAGTCCCAATTTGCCTAACGGGTAGAGAATCTGTTCGGCGGCGTCGCACAGACCGATGGGTGAGGTGGTCAGGGCCAGGATTTGGGCCAGCACGGCCAGGTCCAGCAGGCGCAGAGCCAGTAGCCCGCCCTCTTCCAGGCCGGCCAGGCTGAGGTGGTGCCAACTCGGTTCCGGACCCCAGACCGCCTGAAAAGTTAGGGTCAACAACCCCAGGGGCACTACCCCCAAAAAGGCGGGCCGCAGCATCTTAACGGGCACGCCCACCGTCGGCGGAACCAGGCACACCAGGGTGAACAGCAGCAACTGGGCGGGTGCCTGATGCAGGTAAAAGAGCCCGATCGTGAGTCCGGCCAGAAGCACCAATTTGCAGCGCGGATCGAGTCGATGCAGCCAGCTATTGCCGGGCAAGAACTGACTGTAGACCAGCGACCCGATCATGAGTGACTAGTCTTGTTCGCTGAGCTGGCTCAGACGTTGCGACTTGATGAAGGCGGCGTGCACGGCTTTAGAAAGCATGGTTCGCAGTCCGCCCTTCTCCAGGTAGTAGAGTGCGTCGGCCGTGGTGCCCCCGGGCGAGGTCACCATATTGCGCAAGTCGGCTATGTGCTTGTCGG
>JALHOV010000172.1 GCA_022842865.1 Vulcanimicrobiota bacterium
AATCCCCCGGCTATTGTTTTCAGATCCCTGAGGAACTATAATCGGGGCATCTTTGCGAAAGGTGGACCCGCCGAATGACTGTCTTCTTCTTTACTTCCTTTTTCGCGCGGGTCGTTTCCTAAGACAGGAACTCCGCGCGGTCGTCGCTTTACGACCGATTCGCAAAGGAGTCACCTTGAAGTTTTTCACACGTCGTCAGATGCGTTCTATCCATTTGGGCCAGAAGGCTCGGGAAGAACGGGCGCTGCGCTTGCGCAGCCCGGAATCCTCTCCCGCCGCCCGCCAGCCGGCGGTCAAACTATTGAGCGGCAACCTCGACCGTCTGGTGGTGGTGGCCGCGTTGGTCCATCCTGCTCTAAGGCTCGGCTTGATCGACCGTTTGCTGGTATTGGCCGAACAAGAACACCTGGAAGCACTGGTGGTGCTGACCAAACTCGACCTGGTCGAGGACCTGCAGGCAGCAGAGTCTTACGCGCGGCTCTATCGCTCGTTAGGCTACGCCTGTTTGCTCACCTCGACTGACACCGGCCAGGGGCTTGTGGAGCTGCGCGACCGTCTGAGAGTCGGGCGCTCAGCTCTGTGCGGTCACTCCGGTGTAGGCAAAAGCAGCTTGCTTGGCGCCCTCCAGCCAGATCTGGCGCCGCTCACTGGCGAAGTCAGTCTGGCCACCGACAAAGGGCAGCACACCACCACCTCGGTGCGACTGGTGCGTTTGGCCGGCGGCGGAGAGCTGTTCGACTTGCCCGGCCTCAAGCTGGCTCCTCTGACCATGGAGCCGCTCGAACTCAAAGGCTGTTTCCCCGAGTTCGCCGCCTGCCGCTGTCGCTACCGAGACTGCTTGCACCGCCTCGAACCGCAGTGCGCGGTGCGCGAGGCAGTGGATCAAGGGTTGGTCAGTCCGGAACGCTACCAGTCCTACCTGCGCATCCTGGCAAGCCTATAACAGAACGCGGCAACCGCGTTGGCGTTAGGCTTTCCAGTTCGGACACGGAACGATCTGGCTCAACTGGTTGGCGCGCAAGTCGAGCCATTCCAGTTGGGCCAGGGCGACTCAGGGGGCTGAGGCATAGTCGGCTACCACGCGGTAGTAGATGCGCAAGGCGGGTTCGAACTGGTCCACGGGCATACGCTCGGCGTCAGAATGCATGGAGGCGATGATGGAGGCATCTACCACTGCCGTTCCCAGGCCGTAGGCCTTGACTCCCTTTTGCCGCAAGCCGTTGGAGTCGGTGCCGAAGGGCACCAGGTAAGGAGTCACGACCGCCTGGGCGTACTCGCGGCGGATCGACTTCTCGATGGAGTCGAAAAGAGGCGTGCGGTAGTCGCTGACGGGAGTGGGATCGGTACTGTGGGTGACTTCGAACTTGAGACCGGGAATGTCCCCTAACAGGGTCTGCACGCTCTTGAGAAAGGCCGGCAAATCCGTCTCGGGCATCAGGCGAAAATCTAGCGTGGCTTCGGCCTTGGATGGAATGACGTTGACTTTAGGGGGGTCGCCGACGCCCGAACGCAGCGAGGTGATCGAGAGAGTATCGCGCTGAATGGCACGGGTGAATTTGTTGTCGGCCATCCCGCTGACGCGTTTCTGGAAGTCGTCTAGCAAGCGGCTCTTGACTCCGGGGTTCTTTTTCATCAACGCGTCGAGGCGGTTCAAGCCCTCCCGCAGGCGGTCGTTGGCATTGTCGGGCACGGGCTGGGAGGCGTGGCCGCTGGTGCCTTCGGCGATCAGCTTGGCCCACACAATCTTCTTCTCGGCCACCGACACGCCAAATACCAGCTCGCCTTTGCCCGAGAGCAGGTCCTTGGTGCCAAAACCGCCCTCATCCAGCGCATATTCGCACTCGATCTCTGGCCAGTGCTTAGCGATCATCCACTTAGCACCCTCATCTCCGCCGCTTTCTTCGTCGGCGCTGCACAGCAGCAGCACGTCGTGTTGCAGCTCCACCTTTTCCTTTTTCAGAGCAATGAGAGTGAGGGCCTGAAAGATGCCGGTAGTTTTCATATCGATGGCGCCGCGGCCATAAAGCATCCCGTCCTTGATCTGGGCGGCGAAGGGATCGACCGGCCAGCGGCTGGCGTCGGCCGGCACCACATCCATGTGGTTGAGCATGAGCAGCCGTTTACCCGGTTTCTTTCCGGGCAAGCGGGCGACCAGATTGACGTGGCCTGGTGAGGACTCGAACAGCTTGTTTTCGATGGCTTCGGCATCGAAGAGCTTTTTCATAAAGGCGGCCGTCTGCACCGTATTGGCTGGCGGATTCACAGATTGAATCCGGATGTAGTCCTGAGAGAGGGTCAGCGCTCTTTGCCCCAACGCTTGGAAGTCGGGTTCGGCGAATGCGGAACCGCACAGGGCGAGAAATAAAAAAGCCGGCCAGGTTTTCAACATGGCCGGCGCTTCGTTTACAGGACCGAGTTGTCCTCGGGATGGGCCTGTAGCTCGGCTACCTCATAGACGGCGGTATGGGCGATCTGGTCGTGGAGCGCCTGGCGCCCGGCTCCCAGAGCCAGGAAGCAGCCGCCGAAGACCAGGGCTTGCAGCAATGGCGCCACGAACGCCGCCGGCGCCAGGCCGATGAAGGTGAGCAGGCCGATCAAGATGGCGTTGTGCTTGATCAACCAGCGCGAGAAGACCTGGCCCAGCGAGGGGTTGGAGCCGTCCTCGTTTTTCACGCGCAGACCCATCACCAGTTTGCCGGGTGTCCAGCCGAAAAATGCTTCCATCAGGTTGTAGGGCAGGCTCAGCAGCGTGGCTACCAAAGCCGTGACCAGCAGGAAAATGCCGATTCCCAGCAGCCCGCTGGCCATGATGGCTTCGGGACCGGTCGAAGCCGAGGCGTCCAGGTGGAAAATTTTGTGGGCGACCACCGAAGAGAGACTGCCCGCCATCAACCCGAATACGCACGATATCGCGGCCAGTAAAAGCACGTCGATCAGCAGCGCCACCAGGCGCGGACCGAAACCAGCACGTTGTTTCAAGAGGTTGGACCACCTTTCCAGGTTATTATAATCACTTTTGTGAGCTGGACTACTGCAGAAAGTGTTTATTTTTTGATGCGGCCCCAAAGTTCGGGCCAACCCTGCACCGTTTCCCAGGCGCTCCAGGCCAAACGGCAGCTCGCTTCGCCCGGGTCATGATCGTAGAGGAGCACGTTCAAGCCGAATTCTCGGGCCGCCGGCAGGGGCAGGCGCGTCTGCAGTCGGTAGCCGCCCGGCTGTCGGGTCACTTGCAGCGGTCCCCTCCAGGGGCCCGGGTGAGCGTCGGCGTCGCGGGCGGCCATCGGCTTGCGCAGCGTGTTCTGGGCGATGATGCCCAGTTTGAAGGTGGTGCTGGTATCCTGGCTGCGGCCGCTGGGGTCGATGGTGATTTCCACGGCGTCGGTGCGCCAGTGAGCGCGATTCTCAGCGGGGGGTAACTCGGCTACCAGCTGGTCGTCTTTCACCTCGACCTCCACCCACAATTCCGCGCCCGCCGCCTTCAGCCGGAAACGTCCGGATGCGTCGGTGGGACCTCGATTCGTGCCTTCCCAGGTGGAGGTGATGGGTTGCCAGGCGCTCCACTTCAGCCCGATGGTTAAGGCGGGCACGACCTGCAGGGTGGCCGGGCCGAAACCGGCCAGGTTCACTCGATGCGGGCCGGGTCTGGCGGGGGCTTGAAGTGTCACCTGACCGCTCGGTCTGACGGGCCAGCGCACTGTTTCTCCCGGACAGCACACGCGGGTGGCCGGAGCCAACGCCTCCAGATCGAGTCCCAGGCCGCGGCTCCAGCCCAAGAATCGGGCGAGAGCTGGCGTGCGTTCCAGTTCTCGCTCGGGCGGTGGTGTGCGAGGAGGTTTTGTCTCCCGGCTGGCGGCCAGCATGAAGGACTCGGATTCCGAGCGCTTGAGCTGGCTGGGAGCCCACTGACTGCGGTAGAGGCTCAGCGCCTGCACTTCGCGGTCGGCGAATTCGCCGGTAGGAACCACAGAATCCGCCTGCAGGCCGTCGGCTCCGTACTCAAGAGCGTAGTAGAGTCGGCGTGGAGCCCAGGCGGGCAGCCCCTCGGCGCCACCGTGGGCGCTTTGAAAGAAAGCTTCGCTGGTCAGTTGGGCGATCAGCTGGTGGTCGCCGTGGCCGCGCGGTGCCGGGCTCATGGTGATGAGCGTGTCCGGCTGGTAATATCTGACCAATCGCACCAATCTCTTCAGGGTGTCGGCGCGGCCCCAGTTGCGCTCGCTGACTCGCGGGCTGGTGGTGAAGCCGGAATCCAGCTTTTCCAGGTAATGAACGGTGGCAATCCCCAGCAAGCTGAGGGCGGCCCGTTCTTCGCTCTCGCGCAGCAACCCCAGCGCGGCGCCCTGTTCCGGCCCGGTCAGATTGCCGCCTTGCTCACCCCGGGTGGCCGTGACCACCCCGACCCGTTTGCCCTCGGCCGCGTGGCGGGCCAGCGTGGCGGTGGCGGTGGAATCGTCATCCGGGTGCGCGCCCACGAACATGACATCGAGCTTGCGCACGGGTTCAGCGGCCGCTCCCCCCGTCAGCAGAATGGCCGCAAGAAGATGGCGGAACACCTTAGTCTTCGTCGTCTTCCGGCTCCTGGCCGAATTCCACTCGATCGTAAATCTCCGCCAGCGGAAGCTGGCACCCGATTTCGGGCAATTCGATGATCGCCTCCAATCCCTGGTAGAGCTCGCGCTCGAAACCTTGATCAGAACGACGGTAGGCGACCACGGCCGGCTCGTCTTGCTCGATCAGCAGGTAGGCGGCCAGAGAAGGAATGCGCAAGTAGCCCTCCCGCTTCTCGCCAAGATCCAGGCGGCGAGTGCGCCGGGAAAGGACTTCCACGATCACTTTGGGGTGGTCTTGATAGGCGTCGTCGTCCGAGTTCGGCTGGCAGACCACCATCGCGTCCGGGTAGTAGAAGCGCACGTGGGTGGGAAGTTGGATGCGCACCTTCATGTCCGAGTTGAAGGGCTCGCACTTGTGTCCCTTAAGACTCTGGCGAAACGTTCCCAGCACCGAAGTGGCGATGCGATTGTGGCGGGTCCTGGCGCCTGACATGGCATGCACGACCCCACCGACATATTCGTGTTTGATCGAGGAGTCCAATTCGCGGGCCAGATATTCGGCCGGAGAAAGAAGCTGGGTCGGCTTGAGGGCATTCATAGGTCCAGTATACAAGCTCCCGCCCCAAGAAGGAACTGCGCGGCCCGTAGAGCAGGTGGGTTGCCTGTGAATGAAAGCCTGGCCTGGCTGGCCACTACACCGGAAGGCGATGCTCTGGGCAAAGCCGCCGCGCAATCGGTGAAGATCGTGCACGAGTCCCGTCCCTGGTGGGCCTTCCCGGCGGAACCCATGCACTGGTTCTATTCCATTTTTGGCATCGCTCCCCATTCGTTTTACGCGGCCGCTCTCTTCCTGGTTATGGCTGCAGTGGCCGGTTGGCTGGCCTTCCGGCAGGCCGGTTGGAGGGCGGGGCTGGCCTGGATGACCACGCTGACCATGACTCTCATCGGTGGTATGCAGGCTCACGGCTGGCTGTATACCCGCATCCCTTCTGGGATCCGTTATGAAGTGCCCGCCCACTCGACTTTTCGTTTAGCCAATTTGCACTGTCATACGCAGGCTTCGGGCGGTGTGTTGCTTCCCGCCGACGCCTTGCGCTGGCATTTGAGGAAGGGGTTCACGGTGGTGGGCGTGACCGATTCCAACAAGACCTACCCCGGATTACGCGCCCAGAGCGAAGCCGCCGAGCAAGACCTCGGGGTGGTGGTGGTTCCGGGGGAAGAATATCGAGGCACCACCCATCTGCTCATGTTCGGTCTGAAAGAAGCGATTCGCGCTGACCAGGTCGATATCGCCAGCGCCATGGCCAAAGCCCGCGAGCAGGGCGCACTGGTGATTGCGGCCCATACCTGGACCGGTCAGCAGACCTCGAAGCAGTTGCTTGAGTGGGGAGCTGCCGGCTTTGAAGCCTGCAATGGTCCCACCACCGTCGATGAGGCCACCCTGCAACTGGCCCGTGAGCATCATCTGGCGCTGCTGGGAAGTTTGGATTTTCGCCAGGGTAATGCTCCCAAGACGGCCACGGTGGTGCCTTACGAGGCAAACACCGCCGAAAAGGTATTGCAGGCTCTGCGCGAGGGGCGCTGCGCCACACTCTATTGCCCCGAGTGGCGGGAGGACACCAAATTTAGCTACTGGGTCCGGTTGAAGCACAATTTCCCCGGACTGGTGAGGAGAGGCGGAATCTGGCTGATTCCCGGTCTGATTCTCTGGTGGAAGTTCGCCGTGCTGGCGCGCCGTTATGCTCCCTGCCAGCCTCGCAGAGGACTGGAGATTATCCTGATGCTGGCGGTAGGCGGTGGTGTCTTGGGCATCTGGGCCGTCTGGTGGAAGTACAAGCTGGGTTGGTTCCCCTCCTTGGAACTGGCTCTGAGCCTGTGGGTGGTGGCCTGTCCGCTGGGTTGGTATCTGGCCGGCTGCGAGTGGCTATACGGCCGGGAAGGCCGCCAGCAGGCGCTCTAAGTCTGCCCGCGTCAACTCGCCCATCACGGCGATGCGGAACATTTCGCGGCTCAATCCACCCTGGCCGGCGTAGATCACAAATCCGGCTGCTTTCAGGCGATCGTGCAGTTGGTCATAGTTGACTCCGGCAGGGAGTCGGTAGGAGCCGAGGATGGAGGAGCGGCCCTCGCGCAAAAAAGTGTCGATTCCCAGTCGGGCCAAGCCTTCTTCCACCTGGGTGGTTCATTGGCGGTAAAGGTCGCGCCGAACCCGCCAGCCGCCCTGATCGCGGAGCTCCACCAGTGCCTCGTCCAGCCCATAACAAGCCTGGACCGCCTGCGTAAACGGAGAGCCGTCCTTTTCCTGGAGCGCGTAGTAATTTTGCAGGTCCAAATACAGAGCCGGGCTATGGCCGGGCGCCTCCAAAGCGTCGCGACGAGCCACTACGAAAGATATGCCGGGCACACCGTGCAGGCATTTATTGGCGGTGGCAGCGCAAGCTTGCAGATTCCACTCTTCGAATCGGATTTCTTCGCCGCCGAAGCTGGAGACCGCGTCCAGCAGTAGCGGAACCTGGAAGCGCCGGCACAACTCGCCCAGCGAGGCCAGGTCATTCAGGCGTCCGGTGGTCGTCTCATGGTGCACTGCCAGCACGCAGGCAGACTGGCCGATGCGCTCGCTCACGGCTGCCAGATCCATCGGTTCCGTCCAGGCGGAATGGACTACGTCGTAACGCCGTCCGTGACGGTGCAGCATGGCCGCCATGCGCTCGCCGTACACTCCGTTGGCGACCACCAGTGCCGGTTTCTCTCCGGGTCCCACCAGACTGCCGACCATGGCCTCCACCGCGGCCGTACCGGATCCGGTCATCAGCACCGAGGCATATTCGTCAGAGCAGTCGTAAACGGCGGTCAGACCCTCGCGAATGCGCCGCTGCATTTGAAAAAATTCCGGCTCGCGGTGACACAGATCTGGCTGTTGGAGGGCGGCGCGCACGCGTTCGGTGAGGGTGACGGGTCCGGGATTGAGCAATTTCATGGGCGAGGCTACTCGACGCCTAACGTGGAGGCCTTCTAGAGCTCAGGGACAAATGGATTCGAAATGAAAAAGATTCTCCTGTTTCTTTGGCTGTGCTCGCTGCCCGCTCTGGCTCAGCAGCATATCGACAAGCTGTTGCAACTGATGCAGCAGCGCCTGGCGCTGGCGCCCACCGTAGCCCAGGTCAAGTGGAACAACCATCTGCCTGTGGAGGATCCGGTTCGCGAAGAGCAGCTTTTGGAAAAGGTGCCGGAATCGGAACGGGCCTTTCTGCGTGCCCAGTTTGAGGCCAGCAAAGTCATTCAGCAGCAGTGCCGGCGGAATTGGGTGAGTCAGCACAGTGCCGCTTTCCCCTCCGCTCCGAGTCTGCCCGAGATCCGCGCGCAGCTGGATCAGGTCACCGGGGACATGCTGCAGGCCCTCGAGGCGGCCCGTCCCGAGCTGGCCCAGCCCGAATTGCTTCAGAAAGCTCTCAGTAAGTTTCCTGAGAACGACGCCTGGAATCGAGCTTTAGAGCCACTCCGCTAAGCGCCGCACAGGGTGTTCAGGAGGCAAGTTTGCGAGATAGGCCCCGTCCTGAACCAGTTGGGCAAGCGAGTGCACTCGGTCCCCGTCCATGGTTGGGACAACATAGGCGTAATCCAGTCGGGCGGCCGGCGGCAGTCGGTTGGGACCCGGATTCCCGCGCATCCACAGGCAAAGCAGCCCGGCGTAATGCTCCAGATGAATTTTCCCAAGCAATCCTTGTTGCACGTAACTTTGTAGCTGGGACAACCACTCATCCACTTTGTTCAGAATTGCCTGGCGCAGCTCAGCCAGGATCGTCTTCTGGGCGAACTCAAAAGTGCCGTCGTAGCTTCCGTCGAGCGTGACGATGAAACTGGTCGGAACCGCAAAGAGCGGCTTGTGGTCAGCCCAAAAACGCCGCCCGTCGCGTTGCAGCAACAGGTAGTTCTGTCCCCATTGACGTGGTAAGACCACGGTTGCTTGCCAGTTCGGGCCTTGCACCAAAAATCGCTCGAAGGGATCGAAAGAAGGCTCTTCCTTGTCTTTGGCCGCCAGCCACCAGGGCGTGGCGTCCACGATCGGGACCTTGAGCAACCGGCTCAGCTTCTTGACATTGTTCAGGCCGGGATGGAGCAGCGGCCGGTCGTGCAGGCTGACTTCGCGCCCGGTGTGCAAGGCCGGAAAGCGCACCAGGCTGTGGCGTAATTCCCCCAGAGTCAAGCTGCTCTGGCCGTCGCCCAGCACCAGCAGCGGCAAGGGCTCCAGCGCACTGAGCAGAGCCTGGTGGTTGGCAGACAGGTTGAGCCGGTTGAGCAGTTCACGCAGGAAGTCCAACAGGTCGCCATCGACTTTGGCCGGGTCGAGCTGGCGGATCCAGGCGGAGGTCCCCTCCAGAACCCACTGACGAGCCGTCTCGATGCGTTGGCGCAACCGCTGGTTTTGCACCAGATGCTGGCGGGAGGCGTCGAGATCCAGGCTGTCGGTGTTGATGACACCGTGGAAGCACACCGCCTGGCCGTTGAGGTGATGGCGGGCCAGAATCAGGCCGCGATAGACCAGCAGAAGCTGGCTGGCCCGTGGGTCTCCCCTCAGGATGGCGCAACGCAAGCTGGTGCGGGCTCGGGTGACGCGCTGGTGGCAGAAGTGCGAATCGGCGTCGGGAAAGTCCGGCAGGCCAAGTCCGGTCACCTCGGACTGCAGATACAGGGTGGCCAACGTGCCCAGGGGGAGAGCGGGCGGCTCCAGGTCGTAGCTGGAGCGCCACTGGCCTTTGCTCTCAAAGAGAATCGGGGCAGGTGACCAGCGCGTGCGCGCCTGCAGGATCTGCAGGTCGCTGACCGGGCCCCAGCGGCGCATCAACCAGCGCCACCAGTCGCCCAGGGAGAATGGTCGCTGGATGCGCAATTCCCAACCCGGGGTGGGCACCGGAATGGGCTGGGTCTTCCATTCGCCGCCCTCAAACCAGCCGCGTCGGTCGCCGGCCAGCAATTCCAGAGCGTTGCAATGTTTGGGAAAGAGACTGTTGAAGGCAAGCCCCAGTTCGCGCAGCGGCGGCGACTGGTCCTGGCGGAACAAGTCGCGCATCAGGTTTTCCAACTCGCCGGACGTGGGCGGCTTGGCGTCGCAAAGAAACTCCCATCCGTTGCGCTGACAGCTCACTTTGACCTGAGTGGCTCCCCCCAGCAAGGCGGCGGCCAGCACGGCCAATAGAGCTTCTGATGAACGCGAGAAGCGACTGCTGGCCAACTTTTCGCGGGCTTTGCTGGCATCCAGAGTGATGCGCCCGTGGGAGTCCAGGTCGCCTTCCTCGACCAGTTGCTGCAGATAATCGTCCAGCATAGGCTGCGTCTTTCCAGGGGCACAGGAAAGGTCCGCTCTAGTTTGAATCAAGGCCCCCATGCGGGGACCGAATTGGCTAATTTTATTCACGGCCACCATGATGATGGGCTGCTCTCAGCCCGCCTCCCAGGAGGGAGGAGAGGTCATTCGCATCGTCTCCAGCCTGCCCCTCACGGGCAGTTCGCGCACCCAGTCCGAGACCATGTCTAAGGGCATGCAGATGGCTCTGGAAGAGGCGCATTATCGAGTTGGGCCTTACAAAATCGATTATCTGAGCTGGGACGACGCCACCGCTCAAGCCGGCACCTGGGACGGCGGCAAGGAAAAGGAAAACGCTCAGCGCGCCGCCGCCGACCCGGACGTGATGGCCTACCTGGGCACCTACAACAGCGGCGCCGCCAAGATCGCCATTCCCATTCTGAACAACGCCGACCTGGTTATGGTCAGCCCGGCCAACACCTATTCTGGCTTGACCAAGGCGGGGCTGGGTGAGGCCGACGAACCCGAAATTTACTATCCGAAGGGCTTCCGTAATTTCTGCCGGGTGGTGCCGGCCGACGATCTGCAAGGTCAGGCGGGGGCCTGGTGGGCCCAGTCCCTGGGCGTGAAAAAGGTCTACATCCTGGACGATAAGGAGCTCTACGGCAAAGGCCTGGCCCGCGTTTTCGAAAAGAGCTGCCGAGACCGCAACATCGAGGTGTTGGGCCACGAAGGCATCGATTCCAAAGCCCCCGACTATCGGGCCGTGGTCAACAAGATTCGCGAGGCCGGGGCCGAGCTGGTCTACTTCGGCGGCATCACGCAGAACGGCTCGGGCAAAATCGTCAAAGACCTGCGTGATTCGGGCAGCAACGCTTACTTCATGGCACCCGACGCCAACAAGGAATCGGCCTTCCTGGAAGCGGCCGGACCGGCCGCCGAAGGCGCCCTGATCACGCTGGGCGGCCTGCCTCCCGAGCAGATGAACGACGAGGCCAAGGCCTGGTTTGCGCGCTATCGCCAGCGCTTTCAGGGCGAGCCCGAAGCCTACGCCATCTATTCCTACGAAGCCACTCAAGTGACCCTGAAAGCCATCGCGCGGGTCGGCGTGAAAGACCGCACCAAGATTCGCGAAGCCGTCATGGCCACCAAGGATTACCACGGCTTGCTGGGCGATTGGAGTTTCGACAAAAACGGCGACACCACCATTACCTCGATGTCTGGTTACGAAGTGGTCGATGGAAAATTCGAGTTTTCGGCCGCGCTGGCACCGGCCACGCCCCCCGGGAAGTTGACCCTGAAGGGGAAGAAAGGCGAGCAGGCCGCTGGCGGTGCCAACGCCTTCCAAATTTTCTTGGAACAGCTGTTGAGCGGGCTGGCCAACGGCAGTCTTATCGCGGTGGTGGCCCTGGGTTACACGCTGGTCTACGGATTGGTGGAGCTGATCAACTTTGCCCACGGCGACGTCTTCATGATGGGTTCGATGATGGCTCTGACCGGAGTCGGCATCGCCGGTGGGGGAGCCGGCCTGATCGTGGTCCTGCTGGTGGCGATGGGCTTTTCGGCCATTCTGAACCGGCTCATCGATCAGATGGCTTACCGTAGATTGCGCGGCAAGCCTCGTCTGGTTCCGCTCATTACGGCCATCGGTGTGTCCTTCGTGCTGATGAACCTGGGCGGCTATTGGAAAGGCTGGGCGCCGGTCTTCTTCCCGGACCTGCTGGGTAAGAACGACATCAATCTGCTGGGCGACAACATCCACTTTAAATTGAGCCAGTTGATTGTCATCCTGGTGGCTGTGCCCCTGATGGCCGGTCTGCACTTTTTCATCCATTACACTCGGTTGGGCAAAGCCATGCGGGCCACCGCCCAAAACCCTCAGGCCGCTCGTCTGATGGGCATCGACGTCAATGCCACCATCGGCGCCGCCTTCTGGATGGGCGGCGCGCTGGCCGGAGCGGCTGGCTGTCTCTACGGTTTCTACAATCACCAGGTGCGCTTTGACCTGGGCTTTCGCCAGGGATTGAACGCTTTCACGGCGGCCGTGTTGGGCGGCATCGGCAACGTGCGCGGGGCCATGTTGGGCGGTCTGATCATCGGGGTGGTGGAATCGCTGACGGCTTACTACTGGTCGCAAGCGGTGGCTCCCGCCGTGGTGTTCGGTGTGCTCATCGCCATCATTCTGGTGCGTCCCTCGGGTTTGCTTGGCTCCGACTTGCCGGAGAAAGTATGAAAGGCTTACTCCTCTTTGCCCTCATCCTGCCGTTGCTCAATGCGGCCATGCAGGGCAGCATTCTACCGGCTTGCTGTCAGGTGCTCATCTATCTCATGTTGGCCCAGGGTTTGAATCTGGTGGTCGGCTATGCCGGGTTGCTGCATCTTGGTTACGCGGCCTTTTTCGCAGTGGGCGCCTTTTCCATGGCTTACCTGACCAGCCCGCAAAGCCCGCTGAACCTGCAGTGGTCTTTCTATCTTGCCTTGCCCCTGAGTGTCGGTGTCACTCTCCTGGTGGGAGCCTTGCTGGCCTGGCCCACTCTGAAATTGCGCGGTGACTATCTGGCCATCGTGACGATGGGATTTGGCCTGATGCTCGACCCTTTGATGCGCAATTACGACGACGCCACCAAGGCCATCACTGGCATGGCCGCCATCGCCACCCCCTTTGCCGGCATCAGCACCATGGTCTGGTATTATGTGCTGCTGGCCGGCGTGCTGGTTTGCGTGGGACTGGCCTACCGGGTGCGCCACTCCAGTCTGGGGCGGGCTCTGCGCGCTCTGCGCGAGGACCCGGTGGCCGCCGAAGCCTGCGGCATTTCGCTGGCGCGCACCAAATTGCAGGTACTCACTTTGGGAGCGGCCGTAGCCGGTCTGGCCGGCGCCTTCTACGCTTCTTATATCGGTACGCTCAATCTGGCCTTTCCGTTCGACTTCAACGGCTCGATCATGGTGCTGGCCATGGTCATTCTAGGCGGGGTGGGCAGCATTCGCGGCGCGCTGGTGGGCGGACTGGCTCTGGGCGTGCTCAACTTGATCTGCATTCCCAAGCTGATCGACGTGGTCCAGGTGCACGTGCAACCTGCGCTGGCTCGCGCCCTGTCCGACAGCCCGGTGCTGTGGGCTAAGATCGAGCCCTGGCTGGATCTTTCCAAGGCGCAGTTCCTGATGTTCGGTCTGACGCTGGTGATCATGATGCTGCTTCGACCCGAGGGAATCATTCCTGAGGAGCCGGTGAGCTACCAATGAGCCTGTTGGAGGCCCAGAAGGTCACCCGGCGGTTTGGCGGTCTGACGGCCGTAAGCGCGGTCGATTTTCGCCTGGAACCGGGCATCGTGGCCTCGGTCATCGGGCCCAACGGGGCCGGCAAGACTACTTTTTTCAACCTGCTGGCGGGCGTTTACGAGCCCTCGGATGGGACCTTGCTTTTTCAGGGCCAGCCCTTGCTTGGTCTGACCACCCACCAGATCGTGCGCCGCGGATTGGCCCGGACTTTTCAGAACATTCGCTTGTTCGGACCCATGAGCGTACTCGAGAACCTGCTCATCGGCATGCACACGCAGATGAAAACCAGCGTCATCAGCCAGTGGTTGAACACGCCCGGGGCGCGCGCCGAAGAACAGGCCGCCCGCCAAAAATGCCTGGACACCCTGGATTTCGTAGGTCTCCAGGCCGATGCTCACAAGCCAGCCAACAGCCTGCCTTATGGCCACCAGCGCCTGGTGGAAATCGCCCGGGCTCTGGCCAGCGACCCCAAGCTGCTGCTTCTGGACGAACCGGCCGCCGGCATGAATCCCAGCGAAACTCACGAATTGACTCAGTTGATCGGGCGCATTCGTGACAAGGGCATCACCGTGCTGCTGATTGAGCACGACATCAAGCTGGTCATGGAGATTTCCCAGCAGGTGATGGTGCTCGATCACGGCCACAAGATTTCCGAAGGCACTCCCGAGCACGTCAGCAAAGATCCCAAAGTCATCGAGGCTTATCTGGGGGCGCCCGAGGAATGAGCGCTTTACTCGAGTTGCAGGGAGTCAGCGCCGCTTACGGAGCCGTCAAGGCTTTGCACGAAGTGAGCCTGAAAGTCGAGCCGGGTCAGGTGGTCACTCTGATCGGCGCCAATGGAGCCGGCAAAAGCACCTGCCTCAAGGTCATCACCGGCTTGCTGCCGGCCACGCAAGGCCAGGTGCTCTGGCAGGGGCGCGACCTGGCCGGCGTGGCCGCTCACAAGCGAGTCGCCGAGGGAATGGCCATGTCGCCGGAAGGTCGCCAGGTTTTCCCGCGCATGACGGTTTTGGAAAACCTGGAGATGGGCGCCTTTACCCGCAACGACGACATCCAAGAAGACCTGGATCGAGCTTTTCAGCTGTTTCCGATTCTTAAGGAACGCATCGCCCAACCGGCAGGCACCCTTTCCGGCGGCGAGCAGCAGATGCTGGCCATCGGACGCGCTCTCATGAGCAAGCCCAAGTTGTTGATTTTAGACGAACCCTCGCTGGGCTTGGCTCCCCTGATCGTCAAGCAGATCTTTGGCATCATCCGGGAAATTCGCACTTTGGGCCTGGCCGTGCTGTTGGTCGAGCAGAACGCCCGCCAGGCCCTGCAGGTAG
>JALHOV010000173.1 GCA_022842865.1 Vulcanimicrobiota bacterium
CATAACCCGCCGGTGCCAGCGCGGGCAGACTTCAAAGCGGCGACAGACCGAACTGGCTGTCTCATCAAGCCGTGGCCGGTTCTTTGCTCAGGCATCAAGCCAGTGAGCACCTCCTGGAAGCGGTCCGGGTCGCGGCGGCTCAGCCTGAACGGTGCTCTGCGCTGAGCGCTTGAGTAGCGCGTATCTGGGTACTGTCCAATAGCAGACATTATCCACTGGAACTCACCCCTTCTGACCAGCATACTGGCATAACTATGTTGTTGTGGGGCGGGAACCAAAATTATGCCGATAAACCTGAGTCGATGTCCGGTAGGCATCCCTGGCGTCGATGAAATCCTCAAGGGAGGCTTGCTAGAGGGCAGGAGCTACCTGCTGGCCGGTTCCGCCGGGACAGGAAAAACCATTTTCAGTCTGCAGTGGCTCATCCACCAGAAGCAGCGAGGGAAAAAGACGCTTTTCGTCACCCTGGCCGAGCCAAGAGGCGACGTGAACGACAATATCCGTGGATTTGGCTGGGATCTTGAAGGCGTGACCGTGGCCGACTTGACCCCGGCCCGCCTGGGACAGGGATCTTGGGATGAGGAATATCACATTTTTCCTCCCGAGGAGGTCGAATCGCTGCCTTACTGGCGCAAGGTGGTAGAGGCCCTCGACCAGCACCGTCCCGACTGCCTGGTGCTGGATTCGTTGACCCAACTGCGCTTCGTCTCTCCCGATGACTTTCAGTTTCGTCAGAAAATTATGCTGTTGGTGGCTCTGCTGAGCGAGCGCCATTGCACCGGGCTTTTGCTCTATGAACCCATGGAAATGGTCAGAGATAGTTCTGTGGCTCTGGCGGTGGACGGGATTTTCCGCTTGCGAAAGGAAATTTCTCAGGCGAGAGTGGTCGGCCTGCGCGACTTTCAGGTTGAGAAGATGCGTGGCTCCGATTTCTTATACGGGATGCATCCCCTAAAAATTGACGCACAGGGGATGCACGTTTTTCCTCATTTTATTGAAAAGACCGGCAACCTGACCACACCGGGAGAAACGCTCATTCATTCGGGTCTCCCCGAGCTAGACGAGATGTTGGGTGGCGGCATCGAGAACGGCACGACCACTCTCATCACTGGCCCAAGTGGAGTGGGGAAGAGCACGCTTTCCAGCGTTTTTATTCGCCACAGCGTGGTGGAGCGAGACGAGCGGGGCGTCTATTATTCCTTTGAGGAATCGCGCAACTCGCTGGTGGCTCGCTGCAAGGGCCTGGCCATCCCCATCGAGGAGTTGCTCGAGAGCCAACGTCTCAAGTTTATGCGCATCAATCCGATGGAAATGTACCCAGACCAGTTCCTTCACCAGGTCCGACACGACGTGGAAGAAGAGGGTCGCGTCCACGTAATCATCGATAGTATTCGTGGTTATCAGTTGGCAATGGAGGAGTTTGGCAAGCCGGTGGCTCACCTGCACAATCTGACCACCTACTTAAACCGGCGTGGCGTAACGACTTATCTCACCATGGAGTCGGAAACCATCACCGGCACAATGAGAGCCAGCGAACTTGTGATGAGCCACCTGGCCGACAACATTTTGATCATGCGCTACGCGGACTATTCGGGGCGCGTCATCAAAGTGGTGGGTTGCTTGAAAAAGCGGATTGGCTACTTTGCCCCAGAACTTCGGGAGCTCATTTTGAAACGGTCTCCGGGCGGCATCAGTATGGGGCCCGTGTTAGTTGGATTACGCGGCATTCTGGCCGGCCTCCCCTTCTCGGAAATCGAGTCCGTGGAGTAGATGTCCTCACCCATCCAACAGATCGCCCTGCTCCTGAAGGCGGGTAGCAACCGGAGAATGCTCCACCAGTTTCTACAGGACCTGGGCCACGAGGTGGTAGTTTCGAATGGTATCGAGGATCTTTACCAGTTGGAAGAACAGGACCTGGTGATTGTCGACGAATCATTGGTCTCGGGTTGTAAAGAATCTCTGGGCGAGTTGAAGCGTCGCCGGCACCTTTTGCCAGTGCTGCTGGTGGCTCGCCATGCCTCCCCGGCAGCGGTGGCCTTCCTGCGGCAGGGGTTCATTGATGATATTCTCTACATGCCTACCTCCAAGCCAGAGCTTGCAACGCGCGTAAATGTTCTGCTGCGTCTAAGCTCCCAGTCCAGGACGGCCCTGCAGAAATTTGAGCGGCTCTTTGAAGACGCTTCCTGGGGTATCGCAATTTTGCATCCCGAGGCTTTCACCATTGAGGCTTCCAATCAGGCTTTTGCGCGAATGCACGGCCTTTCATCGGCAGACCTCGACAGAAGGGACTTTCGCTTACTGGTGGAGCCCGACGTTCTCGGGCAGTTGGACAGGGATTTGAGCCGTCTGCGACAGAGGCAGTCTTTGATTTTCCAAACCTGCTTTCTGAGTTCTCAGGGGCATGGGTCTTTCCCGGTAGAAATTGACGCAACTTTCTATCGCGATGGTTTTGGGGTTCCACTCTACATCGCCATCTACGTTCGTGACATTACCGAGCGTTTGCATGCCGAGAACGCGCTGAAGAAGAAGAACCTGGAGTTGGAGGAAGCAACCAGCCAGGCGAAACAGGCCAGCCGAGCTAAAAGTCATTTCCTGGCCAACATCAACCACGAGCTGAGGACTCCTTTGCACGGGGTGTTGGCCCCCCTTTCTCTGCTCTCCAACACTCCGCTAACCGAAGAGCAGTCAGGCCATGTGCGGCTGATTCAACAGAGCGCCGACGACCTTTTCCGGCTGGTTGGTGATATTTTGGATTTCACGACCTTGGGTTCAGGAGAGCTGGAATTGGAGCGGGTGCCGGTCTGTCTGCCGGTGCTGGCCGAGCTGGTTCTGGAAGGGATGCAGAGCCAGGCCAAGATCAAGGGATTGTCCCTAACTCTTTCGCTCAATAACCCACCCTCAGAGGAGCTGCTCTTCGATCCGGTGCGCATTCGCCAGGTTCTTCAACATCTGCTGAGTAACGCCATCAAGTTCACTCAAAGCGGCTCGATCGAGGTGGCCCTGGACTTTTTGTCCAGGCCGCAGTGTTTGCGCTGCGAGGTCCGCGACAGTGGGATCGGCATCGACCCCCAAAAACAGGAGGCCATTTTCGAATTCTTTACCCAGGCGGATGCCAGCACTACCCGGCCGTTTGATGGAGTCGGTTTAGGCCTGTCACTCAGCATTCAGCTGGTTCGTCTGATGGGGGGGACTCTTGGGATGAGAAGCCAGCTCGGGCGGGGCAGCACTTTCTTCTTTGAGATCCCCGCTGAAGTGGTAACCTCGCCAGCGCCGGTTGACGGGGAGGAGTTGGCTACCGGAACACTGAGTGTTCTTGTGGTGGAAGACAATCCCGTGAATCAGCAAGTGATGAGGCTTTTGCTTACGGAACTCGGGCATTCAGCGGTCATCGCCTCCGGGGGACAGGAAGGAATGAGTCGGTTTGAGCGAGAGACCTTCGACCTCGTCCTGATGGATCTGCAGATGCCAGACATGAGCGGGTTCGAGGCGGCGCGTTTGGTGCGCGAGTGGGAGCAGTCCACCGGTCGATCGAGAACCCCTATCGTGGCCATTACGGCCGGAGTCCTGTTCAACGGGAAGGAAGAGTGTTCGCAGGCCGGGATGGATAAATATCTCACCAAACCGGTATCGCTTCATCAGCTGAGGAAGCTGATGGGAGAGCTTTTTTTTGCTTCAAAGGGTCGGATTTTGCCTGGAAGGTTCAACCTCGAGAACGCATAATTCCCCTCCCATGAAAGATGTTTCCAAAGACTCTTGCCAGTTGGCGGCACTCCTCCGGGAAAGAAAAGATGAACTCATGGCGTCCTGGCGGCGAACCGTCCGGCTGATGGAGGTCGCCAAGGATTTGGAAGTTGCCGAGATCAACGACCACGTCGGCGGTTTGCTGGACGAGATGGCCCTTGAGCTGGAGCGAGAGGGAGAGGATTCCGTGATCGAGGCCGGTGGGCCGGAGCCCATGCGCCAGATTCCGGTCATCCACGGCAAGGAGCGTCTGAGCCTTGGTTTCGACGTGGAAGAGATCGTTTACGAGTACAACGCACTGCGCAGCGCCATCTTAAAATTGGCCGATACACATCAGGTCAACCTGGTGGGTTCGCCTGGACTCACAGTGCACCGCGTTTTGGACAGCGCCGTGGGAACGGCTGTGAAAACCTTCGCGGCCCAACAGGCCGAAATCAACCGCCAGCGTCGCAACGAGCATCTGGCATTCATTGTTCACGACTTACGTTCTCCTTTGTCGGCCATCTCGTTGGCGGCCTCCGTGTTGCGCCGACAGGCTGCCAGCGAAATGGACTCGGAAGAACGGAAGCTATTTGAGATTATCGACGCCAATGCACGCAGGCTGGAGCGTCATACCCAGAGAATTTTGCTGGAAGACGCCAGCATGCGCGATGACACCGAACAGAACCTTGTTTGCTCCTGGGTCAATCTTTACGATCTGATACAGGCCCTGGTAACAGAGTTGAAGCCGCTGGCAGATCGCTCGCAGGTTCGACTGGAAACGAAGATCGATGAACTTCTGACCGGCTTTGTAGACGAGACGAGAGTGACTCTGATCTTTCAGAACCTTCTTTCCAACGCCATTCGCTGCGCCGAGGGTGGTCTCGTCACCATTTCCATGGCCCGGGCGTCCGCCGGTGTGGATTGCTGCGTGGAAGACACCGGAATTGGTATCGAGGAGAGTCGCTTGGAGAGTATCTTCCAGGTCGGAGAAAGCGATGATCCGGAAGGTTTCGGCCTGGGGTTACCGATTGTGAAGAGGCTGGTGACAGCCCACCGGGGCAGTATTCGAGTGGAAAGTCAGCTGGGAAAAGGGAGCCATTTCTTCTTTGATTTCCCTGACCCTGACGTTTCCGCGCTTTCGCCAGAAGACACTTAGTCCGTTAGACTTTGAGGCGTTTTTTGGCGCTGCGGGAAACTTTGACGCGTACTCTCATGCCGGCCAGCGGAAGCACCACCCGCTCAGCCTGGCGGACCAGGCGCAAAAAGTAGCTTTCCTGACTCAACTCGCAGCCCACAGCCCAGGGGCGTTTCCTTTCTATGCATTCGATGGTACCGTCTGGGGCCAGGGCGGTGACCTGAAATCCTTCGGCCACTCTTCCCAGCGCCCGGGACTGCGATGGGCTCAGCGTTCCGCCCTGAGCCAGGTTCAGTATGTGAGCGCCGCGACCCACTCCCAAGATGGGCAGACCCATTTGGGAGGCCAGTTGCACGCACTTGTTTTGAAATCGGTCGTTTTCCGTGTCGCTCCCGGGAACGACCCCGTCAAAGTCTGGCTCGATCGGGTTGCCTCCCGGAAGCAGCAAACCGGAAACTCTGCACAGTTGATCGCGTGGTTCGCCTCCGCCCAGGTAAATGGGTACTGGCAGTCCGCCGGCTGCCATCAGCGCTCCGGCGCTGTTCTGCATCGGGCAATCTTTGTCCGCGGGGAGCCAATCGCGCTCACAGTAGAGACCCACCGCCGCTCGGCCCTGCCCGTTCATGGCCAGCGCCCAGGCGTTCTCAAAAAAGTTGGCCAGTCTCTGGACTCTCAGCTCACGGGGCAACTCCACCAACGCGGAAATCTTGGCCGGCAACAAAATAATCATTGCTCCAGCCTATTCGTGGAGACGCCGGTTGGCAATTACGTCAAATAACTACAAAGACAGTATAAGACGCGCAGGGCCAGCTAAGTTTCGGCCGGCGCTCTCCCTCGCCAGGCCAGGCCGAGCATGATGACTCCGAATAAAATCAGAGCAACACCCCAATATAAATTGACATTGTAGTCCAGCGACCTGGCATACATGGTGGAACCGCCGGTGGCGGCCCCATAGGCCGCCAGGATCAGGCCCTTCACCAGGAACATCAGACCAATCGGTGTGCGAATATCCATGAAACAGCCCCCTTAGTAGAAGTAGAGATTGAGCCCGGTGGCCATCAGAAGAACGATCACGGCCAGCACCGAGGGACGCTGCCAGAAGGTCAGGTGACTTTCTCTGGGTTTCTCGGTCAGCGAGTAGACCAATCCCACCAGTTCCTCGTCCGGGCGCGGCCGGGTCACCAGGCTGACTGCGATGGTCACCGCAAAGCAGACCACCCAGGCATAGATGGCCGTCCAGAAGTTCTGGGCCATTTCGCTCGGATAGGTGTGCAAAACCGTTCCCAACCAGCCGCCTTTGCCGCCGCCGATGGTCAAACCGTGGTGGGCGGCTGCCGCCAGGGTGCCCGCTACCAGTCCCGTGAAGGCCCCGTGACCGGTGGCCCGGCGCCAGAACATGCCCAGCAGAAAGGTCGCGAACAGGGGGGCGTTGACGAAGGCAAAGACCAGTTGCAGCAAATCCATGATGTTGTTGAAGGCGGTGGCCATATAGGCCGCCGCCATCGAAAAGGCGATACCGAAGACGGTGGCCATTCGGCCCATCCACAGGTAATGTTCGTCACTCGCCTTTTTGTTTATGTAGGCTTGATAGATATCGTAGGTCCAGACCGTGTTGAAGGCGGTCACGTTGCCTGCCATGCCCGACATGAAAGAGGCCAGCAGCGCCGTCAATCCCAGTCCCAGCAGCCCCGGCGGAAAATAGTGCAGCAGCAGGGTGGGAATAACCAGGTCGTAGTCGGGTTCTGGCTGCTTGGTCTGCGGGTTGATGACCGGCTGACCGGCCGTGTCCATCTTGACGGGTACCAGGGTGACCTGGGCCACGTTGTCAGGCTTCATCAGCCGACTGCTGTTGGGGGCGATGGCGATCAGACCCGGCAAAATCACCAGGAAAGGAAAAAACATCTTGGGAATGGCCGCGATCAAGGGTGTGCGCCGGGCCGAGGTCATCGAGTCGGCCGCCATAGCCCGCTGCACCACCAGAAAGTCGGTGCACCAGTAGCCAAAAGAGAGCACGAAGCCGAGCCCCATGGCCATGCCAAACACCTCTACCCCCAACGAGTTGGTGTTGGGGTTGGACATACCCACCCAGGTGTGGACCATCTTTGAATCCAGGTTGGCCTGCAGTCCGGCCCAGCCGCCCACGTCGCGCAGTCCCAGCCAGACCAGCGGGAAAAAGCCCGCCACGATGAGGAAGAACTGCAAGACTTCGTTGTAGATGGCGGAGGTCAGGCCGCCGAAGAAGATGTAGCCCAATACGATCAATGCCGATAGCAAAATGCTGAAGAAGAAGATGCCGCTTAACGGCAGCCCTAGCGCCGTGAATAAACCATCGAAAAGATGCAGCGTTTGGATCAACTTGGCCATGGCGTACATCGACACGCCTGAGGACAGTACCGTCATCATGGCAAAGGAAATTGCGTTCAATCCCCGCGTTTTTTCGTCGAAGCGCAGACGCAGATATTCTGGGACCGAGCGAGCTTTGGAACCGTAGTAGAACGGCATCATAAAAAGCCCCACGAAGATCATGGCCGGAATGGCGCCCAACCAGTAAAACTGGGCCATGGCGATGCCGTATTTGGCGCCCGATCCGGCCATGCCGATAACTTCTTGGGCGCCCAGGTTGGCCGAAATGAAGGCCAGACCACAGACCCAGGCCGGGATGGATTTTCCCGCCTCAAAAAAGTCCTCGCTGGTTCGTGTCTGGCGCTTGAGCACCACCCCGATGCCCAGCACGAAGATGAAGTAGACGGCCATAATCAGCCAGTCCACCGGGCTCAAATTCATCATAAGTCGACCCTCCCGGCTCCGGCCGAAGCCGAGCAGACATAAACTTCCCCGGCCGGATAGCCGGCCTTCAGGGCTCCCACCACGCTCTCACAATGCTCGGCGGCCACCAGGTTGACGGTGCAGCCGCCGAAACCGCCCCCCGTCATGCGTGCGCCGTAGACTCCCGGCAGCGGCCGGGCCAATTCCACCAGCTGGTCTAATTCCGCACAGCTGACTTCGTAATCGTCGCGCAGGCTGGCGTGCGACGCATACATCAGCTGGCCAAAGCGGGGGAGGTCCCCTCGCAGCAGTGCCGCCCCCGCCTCCTCGGCCCGCAAGTTTTCTGAGACGACATGACGGCAGCGTTTTTGCAAGTTCGCCGAAAGTCCATCCAATTGGTCCAGTCGGGCGTCGCGCAAGAGCTCCACGCCCACCTGGCGGGCACCTTCTTCGCAGGCGGCCCTGCGCTGGTTGTATTCGCCGCCGGCCAGGGCGTGTTTCACTCCGCTGTTGCAGATGACCAATCTCACCTCCGGCGAAATGGGAACCGGGCGGGCTTCTAGGGAACGGCAGTCGAGCAGCAGGGCGTGGTGCTCCTGGGCGCAGGCGGAAATGTATTGGTCCATAATTCCGCAGCGCATCCCTACGAATTCATTTTCCGCTTGCTGGCAAAGGGTGGCCACCAAAGGCCGCGGCAAATCCTGGCCACCCAGGGCCAGGCAGCTGGCTACTTCCAGTGAGGCGGAGGAGCTCAGGCCCGAGCCGATCGGCACATTCCCCCAGATCAGCAAATCCGCTCCGCTTACGGACACCCCCTGGCGGCGCATGGTCATGACCACTCCGCGCACGTAGTCGCTCCAGTGATGCTCCGGGTGGCTCTCATCCTCCAGGTCGAACTGGACCTGCTCGTCCAGGTTGTACGACCGAAGGACGAGCTGATTGTCCTGGCGTGGCGCCACAGCCACCCATGTCCCGAAGTCCAGGGCTGCCGGCATGACAAAACCACCGTTATAGTCGGTGTGTTCACCGATCAGGTTAACCCGCCCGGGAGCGCGAAAAACCTGCGCCGGTCTGCCGAAGATGGCACGAAACTTGTCCCCCAGCCCGTTCATGGCTGTTTCCAGCGAAACTTGTGGACGGTCGTCGTTTGATACTGCTGGCCCGGCCGCAGCACCGTGTCGGGGAAGCCGGGTTGATGGATGGAGTCAGGAAAGTGCTGGGTTTCCAGACAAAAGGCTCCGTTCTTGGGATAGGCGGCGGATTTCTTGCCGCTCAATTTGCCGTCCAGAAAATTGCCGGTGTAGAACTGGACCCCGGGTTGGTCGCTGGAAATTTCGAGCTCTCGGCCGGACTTCGGATCGCGAACTCGAGCCACCGGGCGCATTCCCTTCCCTTCGACCACGAAGTTGTGGTCGTAGCCGCCCGCTTTTTGAATATCGCGTCCGATTGCGTGAGCGCTGGTAAAATCAAAAGCGGTGCCGCGCACCGGAGCAATCTGGCCGGTCGGGATCAAGGTGTCGTCAACTGGCGTATAAGATGGTGCGTTCAGCCACAACTCTTGACCCAGGATGGTGCCGCCACCGGCCAGGTTAAAGTAGGCGTGATTGGTGAGGTTGATAGGTGTGGCCTGATCGGTGCGCGCCTCGTAATCGATGCGCAATTCATTGTCCTCGTTCAACGTGTAGCTGACCTGCATATCGACGTTGCCGGGGTAGCCGTTGTGGCCGTCGGCATCGCGGTAGCGGAAACGGACTCCGTTGTCGAGTTTCTCGGCCAGCCAGACCACCTTGTCCAGCCCTTCCTCGCCGCCGTGCAGATGGTTGGGTCCATTGTTGGTGGCCAATTGATATTTCTTGCCGTCCAATTCAAACTGGCCCCGTGCAATTCGGTTGGCCACTCTGCCGGCGGTGCTGCCAAAGTAGGGATGGCCCCTCAGGTAACCGGCCAGGTCGTCAAAGCCAAGCAGCACGTCGACCTGGTCTGGATAAACCAGATGGGTCCAGGTGGCTCCATAGCTCATGACCCGCGCTTCCAGCCCGTGGCCGTTGGTCAGGATAAACTGATGAACGGTCTTGCCGTCCTTGGTGGTGCCGAACTCAATTTGTTTCACATCACTCCAGGCGGCCGCATGCATCGCCAGCAAAAATACCAAAGATCGCTTCATAGCCTGCACCTTCCCCGGTCACCTCGGACAACCCTGGAGCTCAAGGTTCATCCTTCCGGCCGAGGTTCGGGAAACTCGAATAGAAAGGAAAGCGCCTTTTCCGAGCTCACTTTCCACCCTGAGGGTTCCCCCGTGGGCTTCCACCAGGCGTTGCACAATCGACAGGACCAGGCCAAAACCTACAGTGGCGTCCGTATCCCCGGACTCGAATATTTTGGAAATTCGGCTCGAATCGATTCCTATTCCATCTCGCAAACGCTACACGCCATTCCTGAATTATCTCTTTCTGCGAATCAACTCGATCTTATCAGCACCGGTGGGAGCGCCAATTTGACGCTCGAGCAGGGTGGTGGCCAGAGACAAGCTGGCCAGTGGAGCACTTAGATCATGGACCGTGAAGGCCAGATACTCGTTCCGGCGCGCCCGGATTTCCAGCGCCTGTTGCGCCGAAAAAGCTTTCACTGCAATTCCGATGGCGCCATCGATGACCCGATTGACGGAGTGGATCAAGGAGCCGGTCAACTGAATTTGGTGGGATCCGGCAAGTTCCAAAACGGCATTGCGCAGGGCGTTGTATTCCGAGACGACTTCTTCCAGGTCAAAGCCCAGGTTCAGTCGATCGAGTCCGTGGATCACAGGGTTATCCGAAGTCGCGAAGGCCCCGCTGTCGTCGATCAGAGTGTCGGGGCTTTCTCGCCTCGTAGCCAACAAGGCATCAGCCTGAGAAGCAATCAAGTCCGCCAACTGCACGGAAGTGGGTTTCACTCTGCTCATCTGTTTATTAAATTTGTCCTACTGTGTGTACCCCTGTGGATGGCGTTTGCGCCAATCCCAGGCGCTCTCAATGATCTCTCGCAGTCCAGGGTAAGCTGGCTGCCAGCCTAGCTCTGCGCGAATCTTGGCGGAACTGGCTACCAGTTGAGCCGGGTCGCCGGCACGCCGGGGCTGCTCCAACACCGAGATGACGTGTCCCGTGACGGCGCGAGCCACTTCGATGACCTGCTTGACGCTGAATCCTTCGCCGTTACCCAGATTGTAAATGAGCTTGGGGCGATCCGCCAGGGCGTCCAGGGCCAGTAGATGTGCGGAGGCCAGGTCGTGAATGTGCACGTAGTCGCGCACGCAGGTCCCGTCCGGGGTCGGGTAGTCCGTGCCGAAAATTTGCACCGCCGCCCGCTCCCCTCGGGCCACTTCCAGTACGATAGGAATCAGGTGGGACTCTGGATGGTGATCCTCGCCCCGCTCTGCGGTGGCGCCGGCTGCGTTGAAATAGCGCAAGCTGGCGTAGTGCAACCCATGGATCTCTTGCACCCAGCGCAGCGTCCGCTCTACCAAATGCTTTGATTCGCCGTATGCACTGGTGGGCTGCAGCGGATGGCTCTCGTCGATGGGCACCTGCAACGGATTACCGAACAGGGCTGCGGTGGATGAGAACACAAAGCGCCGCACCGAATGGTCCACACAGGCTTGTAGCAAAGTCATGGCCTTGGCGCTGTTATTCAGAAAGTGCTTGAGGGGCTGCTGCATCGATTCGCCCACCTCGATAAAGGAGGCGAAATGCATCACCGCCTCTACTCCTTTCAGGCATTCGTCAAGCAGTTTCCGATCGCCGATGTCTCCCACCACCAGGGAAGCGGCGCCGGGCACGGCCTGGCGGTGACCGTTGCTCAGGTCATCCAATACCCTGACCTCATGGCCGGCCTCCACCAATTGCGCGGCCACGCAACTGCCGATGTAGCCCGCTCCACCCGTTACCAGCACCTTCATTTCAGTTGACTCCGGATGAAGTCGACTTCGGTCGCGTCGAAAGGCGAGCCGTCGCGGCGAAAGATGTCGTGAAACCATACCCTGGGTTCCGGCGTCTCAGGGATCGGCTTGTCCCATTCAAAAATCGTATTGCTCTTTCCGCTCACCAACCCCCAATTGTAGGCTGCCACCCGATATTTTTTGAAAACCGGCAGGCAGTTCTGGAAAGTGCTCTGGCGGGTGCGCGCCATGTATTCCGTGCACAGCAACGGGCGGCCACGTTTTTGCAGGGCCAGAATTTGCCCCTCCAGTTTGGCGGCTGGTTCGTAGTTATGAAAAGAAACCACGTCGGAGTTTTCCAGCATAAAGTCATTGGACATGGTGTGGTTGTCCCAAACTCCCGAGGTCAAAGGCTGGCTGGGATTGACTTTTTGCGCCCATTCGAAGGTGGCGCGCAACAAAGGCATGACGGCGTCTTTATAGCCCGAGTTGCTGGGTTCATTGTATAGATCCCAGGCCAGTACCCGCGGATCGTCTCGAAATCTGCTCACAACTCCCTGGACATAGTCTTGCAAAGGTCCCCAGGTCCGCGAATCGAAAAGGCGAGCCGTTCCGGGTGATCTCACCCAGCCAGAGTTGTGCACCCCCGGCTTGGGTGGCGGTTGGTGACCGGACTGCGGGTTGTCATTCCAACAGGAGTCAAAAAGTACGAAGGTGGTCTTGATGTGATGCTTGTCGGCCATCTCCAGATAGCGCTGAATTCGTGCCAAGAAGGCCTGCTGGTCCTCTTCCCAGGGAAGGTTGTGCAGGAAGACTCGCACCGTATTCATTCCCAGGCTCTCCGCGTAACCCAGTTCGCGGTCGATGATGGCGGGGTCGAAAGTATCTTGCTGCCACATCTCCAACTCGTTGATGGCGCTGCTGGGGACGAAGTTGCAGCCGACCGGCCAGGCTTGTCTGGCGTACCACTGATTGGCCTGGTCGGCCGTCCAGCGGGGCTCGGCCAGGGCCGAGACGGTCAAAAGTAAAATCAAGGTGAGTGAGGAGAGCTTCATAAACCTTGTTTCGTATTTGCAGCCGGTCAGACCTTGCTAACCATTCGTAAGCTTGGCGCGAAGTTGAGCGGCCACGAGTGGCTCCAGAGCTTTGGAATCAATGGGCTTAATGAAGTGCAGATCGAACACCGATTCTCGGCACTGAGCTTCCTGCCCCCAGCCAACCGCCTCATGCCTGCTGGCGGATCTCACGGCAGGCTGCGTGCCCATCCATTCGGTCCATACCGATATCCATGATGGTCAGGTCGGGGCGGAATTGTTCCGCCTCCTGGCAGGCCATTGAAAACTCTGATCTCAGGTTTTAAGCAAACCTGGTCGTCTTTTCCCCACGTGCCAGTAACAGCTGGGCAGTATGGAGAGACCACTCTAATAACTGCAGCAAACGATAGCCTCTACTCGGCCCTTTACTCCCAGCTTCTCATAAATCAAGGTCGCGTAGCGACGAACGGTTTGCTTGCTCAAATTGAGCTCTTCGGCGATGGTCTGGTTGTCCTTGGCTTCGCGAATCTTTTCCAGCACCTGTCGTTCTCTGGGTGTCAGGCGCTGGGCCGGAGAACTAAACCTTTCCACCTGGGATAGCTCCATGGTTTTCTGGAGTACAATGTGGCTAAACCAAACCGATCCGCCGGCTACCACGCGGAACGCCTGCAGAAGGCAGTCGGGTGCTTCGTCTTTGACCACGTAGCCGGAAATACCGAGCCCCTTTAAGGGCCCCAGGTAGCGCTCATCCACGTGGCAAGAAAGGATAATGACCTTGAGTTCCGGCTGCAGCTGCTGGCAAGTGCGGATAACGGTAGCCACTCCGGGGCCCTCCATATCCAGGTCCATGACCAGCAGGTCGCAGCTGTTTTCCTGAACGATACGCAGCACTTCGTGGCCGTCGCGGGCCTGGCCGATCACGACGAACTCCGAGAAGGGTTCTACGGTGGCTATAACCCCTGCGCGCACCAGAGGGTGGTCATCGGCGATAAGAAGCCGCAGAGGACGGTTGAGCATGGTGATAGACTCCTGAGGTAAGCTTTGGGGGAAAAGCCTGGCTCATCCCTGAAGCCCACTTTAGCCCTGAACTCGACAGTTTCGCCTGGCACGTTTGTACTTGGGGTCAGGTATGCCCTGCGCAGGCTTGAGTAGTAGCCGAATCACGCGAAGCGATCAATGCGGCGTCGCGCACCGGGCCGGCGGAGATTTCTTTGATGGCCTCCTGACCTTCAGCGATCAAGCCTTTCATGGCCTTACAAGGTTTTTTATCGCTGGCCTTCAAGTCAATTTCCCCGGCAATTTTCTCAAGCCGTTCAGCATCTTGGGTAGAGCCTCAATCAGCTAGTCCTCGGCACTCATCAGATCGGCAATTTCGTGGGCAAATAGTTGGTCCACGGTTTCAATCTTTGACATCACATCTCTGTTTTGGGGAATTTCGCTCGTCGCGACCAGTAAAGTTTAGGTCAGGGGCTGATTGGTGGTAACGCCTCTGAGTCAAGGGAATGTGGGAGCTGTGTACTATCTCTGATCCACGCCAGGGGTTCGCACAAATAGCCACGGTTCAAGTAGAGAGGGTAGCCGCAGGCATCGAGAATTTTGTCCTTCAAGAGCTGTTGTTGCGCAGGCAGCTCGTCCATTTTGAGGGGCTTGGCCACGCAGGCGTAGGCTCCCGCCGCCCGCGCGCGGGCGGCCAGGGGTGAGTCGAATCGGACTGCTGAGAAGATAATCATTGGCAAGTAAAGTTTCAGGAGTTGTCGGGCAATAAACTCGGCTCCGTCCATGACCGGCATTTCCAGATCG
>JALHOV010000174.1:0-3076 GCA_022842865.1 Vulcanimicrobiota bacterium
ATGATATCGTGAAGGGGGTTTCCAGTGGCGCCGTTCTCTAAGCTCTCCTTGAACATGGGACCGGCCGCGTTCAAAGTCATTGCCGCTGCGCCTGCACCTGCAACCAGGGCGACACCCGCCGGACCGGCGTGACCCGCCAGGATGCCGACCAGGGCTCCCGCGAACCCCCCCAGGATTTGTGGGCCCCAATTCGAGTCTTTCTCCGGCGGCGGGGTTGGCTGCGGTTGCTTATTGCGCTCGAACGAGTCCTGCTCGGGTCGAGACTCAGGCGTGCTGACGGGAGAAGGTTTCCCAAGGGTGAGGTTGCGCGGGGGCGCGTAAAGGGGACTCTGAATCTTCATGGTTTCTCCTATGGTTGATCTCTCAGTGAATGGGGGAGGTTGCAAAAATTTGACGGTTCTATCGATAAGCCGGAGGCATCTCCACCGGCACACCCCACCGCAGTTTGACCTGCTCTTCTGCGACGCAACCGCCCACCAGAGCGCCCGACAGTCCCATCGCGACGACCAGGCCAAGCGGGGGATTTTTCGTGGCCAGGGTGAGCCCGGTGGCAGCAACGGCTCCCAGGGCCACGCCCCATAGGGTACTGCGCTTAACTTCTCTCTGGAAGCGAGGATTTTGGACAATCTCGTCCTGTTCCACTCGGACCGGCTTTGGAGGGAGCGGCCGCTTCTGCAAGTTCGGCTGTAGCTGGGGTGAAGGCGTTTTTTGGATGAGCACGGTTGGTTCTTCCTGGTTTGGATTTTCTTGATTTTAGACTTAATAAAAAGCTAAATCGTTAACGAAGAGTTGCATCTTCTCCAAGAAGGTTCGGGCGCTTCAGGAGCGGACCGTTTGGGTCAGGCGCCTTCTGATTTCGTCGCGACAAAACCCGGCATTGGCTCGAGGACACTCTTTCGAGTCTCTCTCTTCGCGAGGGGCAAAGGCCCACAACATCAAGCGAACCAACAAGCCAGGCTGCTCCTGAACCGGGCCCTCCGGCAAGACAAAGCGATCTAGCTGGACCAATGCCTCCTTGGCTAACCCCTGAGTTTGGCTGCTCAGTCCGCGCAGAAGAATATCAAATTGCTTGTCACGAACCAGCTTCAGACCGCTCAGGTCGGTGGTCAGGTGATCGACACAGGCCACCACCCAGGCCCCTGGCACTCCCAGATCATAGGGAAAACTTTCCAAGACGATACCACGGAAAATGAGGCGCACAAACCCGGGGCCTTCCAGTGCCAGGGGGATGCCAATGATCCGGTCCGACCTGCCATTCCAGCACTCCTGGTCCCGCTTCAAAAGGAAGACGGAGTGGTCGGGGTCGGCGCGAGGGATAGTGGATTTAAAGTTGCTCTCTTCGGCGACCAGAAATCCGGAACGGTCCATCACTTTTTTGCACTGACGCAGGGCCAGCAGGTAGCCAGGATGAGTGTAGGTGTTCCATAACGACGTACAAGGGGGGCGGCCCCGATAGCCATCCACGTTCTCTTCCGTTAGTTCCCGGTTGTCGTAACGCGGAAGTACGTAACTGAAGCCACAGCGACTTTCCAGCTGGCGAACTTCGGCCGCTCGCTTGGCGGCGGTGGCGGCGCGGGGGAATTCCACCGCGATCTGATTGACCCCCTGGTAGCGATCAGAAGTGACCTCCCCGGAGGCCAGATCCATCGTGAAGGAACCTTCGCCTTCTTGGGAATAGGTGAGCCGGGGCGGCGAGGTCGCCAGGGCGGCACAGGCCACAATCGCCCTGTGCAGCATTTTCTCCGGTGGATCCAGGTGACCCGATCCACGGGCGATTTTTTGCAATTCCTCCCAGCCAAGGCGAACCTCCCCCGTGGTTCTAACCGAGGTAAAGTTCAGGCTGACGGATTTTGGCGTAAAGTAGCTCGCGGCCAAGAGCCAGTAGAGCAAATGGGCGCCTTCCAGGTCTTGGTGGGCCAACTGGGACTTCGCTCGAGCTTTGCGCAAGTCCAGGCTAAACTGACCGGTCGAATCGAAGGCTCCCGCCTCCCGTTGCTGTTGGATAAAGCAGCGGATATCGTCTTCTGAGGCCATGGCCACGACTTGCTCGTTCCGCGGGATGAATCCTCTGGCGGCAACCTGGCCCGGGTTGCACCAGGAAATCCCCCGGCTGCAGCGGAACCTGGCCTACCTATGGGCCTGTCTCGAATTCTGCTCAGCCTGCTTCTGCTTAGTCCTCTGGCGCACGCTCAGAGCGTCGACGAACTGATCGCCAAAAACATCCAGGCCCACGGCGGACGCGAGCGCTTGCTGGCTTTGCGCTCCCTCCATTATTCCGGCAAGTTGCTGAGCGGAGGCGATGAGGCCAGAGAACTGAGCTATCAGGTCTTCGTGGAAAGTCCGAATCACTATCGCTCCGAGGTTTCGCTTCAGGGAATGACCGCCATTTCGGCTTACGATGGCCAGGAAGGTTGGCGCATTTCGCCCTTTGGGGGACGCAAAGATCCTGAAAAAATCTCCGCCGAGGAGTGCAAGAGTCTGCAGTGGGCGACCGATCTTCAGGGCCCGCTGCTGGACTATGCCGCTAAGGGCCATCGCGTGGAATACCTGGGCCGCGAAGACGTGGAAGGCAGCAACACCTACGTGCTGCGCCTGACCCGGGCCAGCGGTGATGTGGAAACCTACTACCTGGACCCGGACACCTTCCTGGAGATTCGTATGCTGCGCAAAACCACCACCCGAGGGGTGGAACGCGAAAGCGAGACCGATCTGGGCAACTATTCCCTGGTGGAGGGTTGCTATTTGCCCTTTTCGGTGGAAAGCGGAAGCCGCGGCGGCAGCAAAACTTCGCGGGTCAGCTGGGACCTGATCGAGGCCAATGTTCCTATGGAGGTTCAACAATTTCGCTTTCCGGGAGGTGGAGGTGTCCCCTAGAGTCACCGTTTTGGCTTTGTTGCTGGGCGGTCTGGCCTGGGCCCAGCCGCCCTTCGATAGCGCCACTATCTCGGGCCTGAGAGCTCGAAACATCGGTTCTGCAGCCATGAGCGGCCGCATCTCGGCTCTGGACGCGCGCCGCCTGGCGGACCACAGTTTGACCCTTTTTGTGGGGGCGGCCAGCGGCGGGGTCTGGCGCTCG
>JALHOV010000174.1:3086-14336 GCA_022842865.1 Vulcanimicrobiota bacterium
GTGGCACCACCTTTAAGCCGGTCTTCGACAAGCAGCCCGTCCAATCGATCGGGGCGATTACCATCGATCCGAAAGACCCGCAGGTGGTCTGGGTCGGCACCGGCGAGAGCTGGACGCGCAATTCGGTTTCCGTCGGCAACGGCATCTATCGTAGCCGCGACGGCGGCGAAAGTTGGGACTACCTGGGTCTGCCCGAGTCAGAGCGTATCGCCAAGATCGTGGTTGACCCCCGCGATAGCCAGGTCGTCTACGTCTGTGTGCCTGGACGTCTGTGGAGCGATTCCTCCGAGCGTGGACTGTACAAAACGGTGGACGGAGGCAAAACCTGGAGCAAAATCTTGGCCGGGGCCAACCTCTCCACGGGTTGCGCCAGCCTCACCCTCGACCCGCAAAACCCGGACGTGCTGCTGGCCGGGATGTGGGATTTCCGCCGCCAGGGTTGGACCTTTCGCTCGGGCGGAGAGACTCCGCAAAGCTCCAGCGGAAGCGGCTTGTGGCGCAGTCTGGACGGTGGAAAGACCTGGAGCCCCGTGCAAGGGGAAGGTCTACCGGCAGCCCCCTGGGGCCGCGTCGAAGTCGAAATCGCGCCGTCTGATTCGAAACGGGTGTATGCCTTTGTGGAAGCCGCTAAATCGGCCCTCTTTGTTTCGGAGGACGGCGGCTTCCATTGGCAAAAACGGGACGCCAGTCGCAACATGGTTTGGCGGCCTTTTTATTTCGCCAACTTGATCGTAGACCCGAAGAATGCCAATCGGCTCTTCAAAACCAACCTGGGCCTGATCGTCTCCGAAGACGGCGGCAAGAGTTTTTCCGATGCCAGTGGCGGCTCTCATTGCGACTGGCACGATGTTTGGATCGATCCGGACGACCCGAAACACGTCATCGGAGGCGACGACGGAGGACTGTGGATTTCCCACGACGGGGGCAGTCGTTGGTGGAAGGTTGACAATCTCCCCATCTCTCAGTTTTACCACGTCAGCCTGGACGACAAAGACCCCTATCAGGTGTATGGCGGCCTGCAGGACAACAGTTCCTGGGTGGGTGATTCGGCTTATCCGGGCGGTATCACCAACAGTCGCTGGGAAAACCTCTACGGGGGCGATGGCTTTTGGGCCTTTGCCGACCCCAGCGACCCTCATTTCGCCTATGCCGAATCGCAGGGCGGAAACCTCAGTCGCATCGACCGTCGAACCCTGTCGGCGCGCGACATTCAACCTCGCGCTGGGGCGGGCGAAAAACTACGATTCAACTGGAATACTCCGGTCCATCTCAGTCCTAACCGCAAAGGCTCACTTTACATCGGCGCCCAGTTCCTCTTCCGTAGTGACGACCAGGGTCAGAGTTGGCAACGACTTTCGCCCGACCTGACCCGCAATGACCCGGCCAAGCAAAAGCAAGAACTGTCCGGAGGAATCACGGTCGACAACTCGGCGGCCGAAACCCATTGCACCATTTACTCCATTAGCGAATCCCCGCGCAACCCCAAGCTGGTTTGGGTCGGCACCGACGACGGTCTGGTGCAGCTGACTCGTGACGGGGGCAAGAGCTGGCGAAACGTAACGCCCAATCTGCCTGATTCCTCCTGGATCTCTTGGGTGGAAGCCAGCCCTCATCGACCCGGGACAGCTTTTGTCACCGTCGATCGCCATACCGTCGGCGACTTTCAACCCTATCTGTGGCGCACCGATGACTACGGCCAGAGTTGGCGGCAACTGGCCAACTCGAGCAGCCTGCGAGGCTACCTCCACGTGGTCAAAGAAGACCCGGTTCGAGCCGATCTTCTCTATGTGGGTAGCGAATTTGGATTGTGGGTGAGCCCCGACTCAGGCTCTCGCTGGGCGGCCTTTCAAGGCGGCAACTTCCCCAGCGTGGCCGTACGCGATCTGGCCATTCAGCCTCGCGATCACGACCTGGTTGTGGCCACTCACGGCCGCGGAATTTGGATTCTGGATGATCTGACCCCGCTGCGCCAACTGGGGCCGGAGCAACTGGCCCAGGAAGCTTGCCTGGTTGCTTCTCGGCCCACTCAGCAACGCATGCCGGCCGGCGGTGGCTGGGTCGAGGGCGACGCCAAGTTTATCGGGGAAAATCCCGCCGGGGGGGCGGTGATTCACTTTTACCAGCAAAAGCGACACATTTATGGACCGCTTAAGCTTGAGATCTTTGATTCGAAAGGTCAATTGCTGGATACCCTGCCGGTGCCCAAGCGTCGGGGCCTCTCGCGCATCGTCTGGTCCATGCGCCATAAAGCTCCGAAGGTTCCCAAAGCCGCCAGCATCGCCGGCGCCTCCCTGAGCGGTCCGCGAGTTCTGCCCGGAACATATCGGGTGCGGGTCACCAAAGGGGACAAGACCTACGAATGCCCTCTGATCATCGGCCTGGACCGCCGGGCAACTTACACTTCCAAGGACCGTCAGTTGCAGTTGGCCGCCTGCCAGCGCGTCGGTCTGCTTTTTGAGCGCATGAGTCAGGTCGTGGACGACCTGCGCAAACTTGAGCAGCAGTGCCAGCAACGGACGGACTCGCCGCCCTGTCAGGCCATGCTGCCCGAGCTGGCCGAGTTACGCAAAAAACTGGTGGCAACTACCGAGGGAGGGGCTATCACCGGCGAAGAGAGATTGCGCGAAAAGTTGGACTCCCTTTACGCCTCTCTGAATGGTTACGAAGGGCGTCCGGCCTCTTACCAGTTGGACTACCTGAAAGTCCTGGAAGACGACTTCGCCCGGGTTGAAAAGACCTCCCAAAAGCTGCTCCAGACAACCAATCAATTGCTGCAGCAGCAGGACCAGCAACCGCTGCGGATCCTTGCCGGGGAACTACCCGACCCGAGCAGCGCTAAGCTCCTCGACCAACTGGTCCGCGAGCAACCCCTCGACTCCCCGCCGGCAGCGCCCGCTGCTTCTCTCCGTCGCAGTCGAAAAGCCCGCTAAGATGCGTAGCCTACTTTGTGCTCTTGTTTGCCTGGGCGTGGCTCATGCCGAGCCACCTCAAGCCAATGGCCGGGGTGACTATGTTGCCCGAAGCCTGCACACCAGGTGGAAAGTCGTGGATCAGGATCCTGCCGGACTCAACGGCCGGCTGGCCGATCAATTCCCGGAAGACTACCTGGACAACCGTCTCCCGTGGCCTGAGCCCCGAGTGTCCACCTGGCCTGTGGTCGCAAATTTTCGAGCAGGCACGAGGCTGACCGCCAAGACAGGAAATTTGGGAATCATTCGCTTGCTCGATCCAGAAGGCCGCAGTTGGCTTATGGTCGCCCGGCCCGGTGGCAAGGGAGTGTGCTTTGTGAGAGCCAACCAGAGGTTTATTCAGCCGATTCCCTAGATGACTGCGGTTGTCAGCCACCTCCCTACCAGTCAAGCACTGCTCGCGACCGGTGGCCCTCGTCCCGCAACCAATCAACCTGGCCTTTCTCCGGCTACCCCCGCCCCAGGCTAAGCTGGGAAAGAACTAGCCGCCCGACGAGCAGATGTAACAATTCGTTCACAAATTCCAGCGCCCATCCACACCTCACGAACCGGACGGTTTTAATCTGTAGTCAGGCCCCAGAAATAACGAAGAAATGGAAGAGTAATTGCGATGAACACTGTTTCCAGCGAAAGGCTCAGTCGAGCGCTTGATTTCTCCATCCCCATGCAGGCTCCGGCACCGTCTACGAGTGTGCAGCCGAGCCCTCTTGGTGTTCCGCCTTCCAATCGGGATAGCGCGGTCCTGACTTCTTCTGCCCCCGAGCCGGAGGGTAACGCTCCCGCTCACCTGATAAACTCTCTGGCCGCAAACTGGTCGGGAAATGCCCAAGTTCCCCTGGAGTCCGCCAGAGCCACACCCGTAGGCCCCAAAGCCCCGACCACTCTTAGCCTGCCCAAGGGGTTCAAAAGCTTGGAACGACTCGGCTCAGAACTGGCCAAACGGGACCCCCGGTTTTCACTAGAGACGGCCGATGGAAGAAGTGCTCAGGCTCTGGCAGCAGCCATCGGTGGAACGGAAGTCTACACCCGAGGCACGAAAGCGACCGACTTTTTCACCCGGATGGGCGGCACAGGCGGTCGAATGAAGGGGTTTGCTCAGTTCAATCAAGCCTATCACAGCGGCAAAACCAGCAGTCCCGCCCGATATACCCGAGCTGTTGGCGACATTCTGACCGGCAAAGCCAGCATGCCCAACGGAACTCGCGGATCCAATCACGCCAGCGCGCTCACCCAGGCCACTCAATCCGGTCAGATCAAGAATGGAAAGGATCTGATACGGTTTATGAAGCAGCGAGGCTTCGGTGGTTCTAACTGGCAGGGCATTGACGATGGTTGGTCTCGAAACCCCGGTCTGGCCGACGGACTGGTGAATTTTTTGAAAAATTCTGGTTCGTAGCCTGGCTTCCGTGGCTTCCACTAAATTGCTGCATGGTTTGCTGCTGCTAGGATTGAGTGGCTTGGCGCGGGCGGTTCCCGACCCAACTCTGGTTCAGGGGATCGAGATGACTCTGATGAGCGAGGCGCCTCTTCTAAGTCCCTCGCGGGACCGCTGGGCCTTTGTTACTCGCCAAGGTGACCTGGAGAGCAATCAAAATCACTACCGCCTGTATTGCTTTGAACCGGATAAACCGGTTCGGGAGTTGATTGCGATGAGCACTTCCGGCAATCAGCCGGGTATTTCCAAGTTGCACTGGAGTCCCGATGGAAGGAAGCTATTTTTTCTGGGAAGCGGCAACGATCAAGCTTGCGTCCATGGACGCTGTCGCTAGACGACGGTCGGCTGCGCTCCTTGAGCGAAAATCCCACGAAGATCGCCGCCTTTGCGGTGAGTTCGAAGGAAGACTGGCTGGCTCTGGCCGTCTATCCGGCTCGACAAAAGCTCTTTGCGGGCGAGGCGGCTCGCCAGGGACTTTGGGTCCAAGGACAATCTTTCTGGGATCTGATTTCTGATGACGAGGCCCTTTCCAGCGGTTGGGAGCGGCTTCAACTGATTTTGGTGTCTCCGGCTGGGGAAAGACGGGAAGTGCCGCTGGAGGACAGCCTTTTTCCCTACTCCAACTTCGAAATTTCACCGGACGGGCGCTATCTGTTAACGCAGGTTCGACTTCGCAAGATCCCTGCCAACTGGTTGAAGTATCCTTTCCCTATGCTGGCCCAGGCTCTGCGGGCTCGTCCCGAACCGGGCAAGGCCGCCGCCGTCTGGCGGCACATTCTGGTGGACCTCGAGACGGGAACCGCTCGAGATTTGGTCGATGCACCCGTGCTGGGTGGTCCATCCGCCGTGTTTTCACCCGACGGAAAAAAGTTGCTGGTAATCGATGGATTCCTGCCGCTATCTCAGAAGGATCCCAGGACCGACCGCCCACTCAGTTACATCCTGGATCTGGACAGTCAACAGTTTGAAGTGGTGACCGAGCAGCGGGTCACTGAAGTTCGGTGGGACAAGCAACTGCGGGTGCGAACCAAAGGGTCTCCGCCCCTACCCAATGAGGACCTGGCCGGGAGCCTGCTTTGTCAGCAGGGGAGTACGAAGCCGCCAGTGCTGGTCTACGAGCGCCAGGGCCAACAGACGTTGGTGCTGGGGCTGGCGTTCAGGAGGTGGAGTGGGCCGGGCGGGGAGGGCGTCGAGTCAAAGGCGGGCTATTTGTGCCCCCCGCGCGATTTCCGAAACCCTGGCCTTTGGTGATTCAGTGCTCCGCAGGATGGGATTCCCAGCGCTTCTCGATGGAAGGTAGCGTAACCACAGGCTGCGCCGCCCAGGCTCTGGCTCAGCACGGAATCGCGGTGCTGGAAGTGGAGATGGGATTGGCGGAGGAGGAATGGGTCACCGGAGAGGAGGCCCCGGCAGCTGTAGAGTCTTTCCAAAACGTGATTGGTCAACTGAGTCAGCAAGGGTTGATCGACCCCGCACGAGTGGGCTTGACCGGCTTCAGTCGCACCTGCTTCTGGGTTCGCCACGCCCTGGCGTTGGCCAACCTGCCCGTGGCGGCGGCGGTGATTTGCGATGGTATCTCCTACGGGTATTTCGATTATGTGCTCTACGGGGACGGGAATCACGAAATGGAGGCGATCTTTGGCAGCCAACTCTATGGGGCTGGCATCTCCAACTGGCTGGCTCACTCACCCGGATTTAACCTGGACCTGGGCTCCGTTGCTAATCCAGGGCTGCACGCGTTCGTCCGGGTTGTCTAACAGACCGGGAGTGGTACGTTGGATTGCGTCGCTTAAACCACCCGGTCGAGATGTTCTTGCTCAAGGACGGGGATCATCAACTGGTCCGTCCTTACGACCGACTCGCCTCCAGCCAGGCCAGCCTGGACTGGTATCGATTTTGGCTGCGTGGGGAAGTGGACGCGGATCCTGACAAAAGTGAACGGGTTGCCCGCTGGCGCGATTGGGCCCGAAGGCTTAGATAGAAACAAGACGCTCCTTCATTTTGTCTGCCGCAGGGGGTTCTCCCAGTTCAGTCCTGGAAAACGGGAGAAGTCGGAGTCGGTGGTGCACAAGCGGGCCCCGTGTTCCAGAGCGTAGGCGGCGAGAATTGCGTCTGAGAGCAGATTCCCTCGGGCCACGGCCAGTCGCATGAGCTCCATGACCCGCTGGAAATGGCCAGAGCTCGGCCGGAGCACACGGGTCTGAGGCATTGCTAGCCAGCCTTCGACCACCACGCGGGCCGCGTCCAGGCTGACCGCCGCTTGGCCCAGCCTCGGATTGGTGGATATACGGACGAAACCGAAGCTGATTTCGTGGGGAAGGGCGATGAGTTCATTGTCATTGAGGGCGTGCTCCCACCAGTCGCGAGCCAAGGCGTGTTGCGCCACGTGTGGATTGTAGGCGTAGAGCAACAGATTGAGATCGGGAAGAATCAAGAGTTTATTTCGCGCAACGTTTCTTCGTCGTCCCAATCGTCGGAGAGGTGGTTAAAGTTCTGCAGACCGGGTGGAAAGGGATGCTGAAAGAGCGGTTCCAATTTCGAAGACCGGGCGCGCGGGGCCAGGGCGCGCCGCACAGCTTGATTGAGAACTTGCTTAAAGGAAAGGCCAGTACGGGCCACTTCTTCTTGCAAGAGTGCCGCAGTATCCGCATCGATGGTCACGGTTGTTCTCATGGTGCAATCATAGCACCACTGCCGATGCTGTCAACGCATCAGATCTAGAGCCAGGGGGCGATCTCCTCCGACACCGGCCAGAACCGAGGGTCCTGCTCCAAACCGATTTCCTCTTGCATCTGTCGGCCAGGTGTTTGAGCTAACCCTGGAAGAGCTCTCGTGAGCCCGATTTGCTCAACTTGAGTGACTGTTACCTTTTCTCTTCAGAATGACGGCTTGGTCGTGAACTCGCTCTTTGGGGTTGTCGCCGACCGGGACCATCGTGCCGTCCTATGGGAGCCTGGCTCTCCCGTCTCGCCTGCTTTCTGACCTTTCAGAATTTTTTGTGATCTATGGCTTAGAGTGGAGGCACAATCCATAGAGGAACATCAATTATGCTAAGCTCACTGACCAAACCCGCCTTGACGAGAACCTACAAACTTTATCCCGACCCTGAGCATTCGAGCGTGGGAGAGAACAACAGAGGAACTATGGTTGACGTCAAGGGAAGTCTCCCCGAAAGCTCCGCGGACTACTACCTGGTTGCCGAACGTGGTGAGCAAGGACATCTAGACTCCGTAAGTTACCTCCGTTTACACAAGTCGCTGCAACAACTCGGCGCCGCGGAGCGAGCCGTTGACGCAGTGTCGCTGGCAGAAGCGATGGAGCCAGCTTTTCCCGGTCAGCCCTACTACGCCATCAAGGTGATGAGCCTGGACTGCGACCTGGTCGAGCCCAGCAAACAAAAATTCCGCCTTCAAGGGGATACTATCCTTTACACGGTGCAGCTACAGGAAGAACTGCCTGCCGTTAAGGCCCTACCTGCGAGTCCGGCGCAAGTCCCATCTCCGGGCAATGTGGATCTCGTAGATGACATCCTGACGCCCATGGCTGAGCAGATGGGCTGGCAGATGCTGTAGTTTTTGGAGCTCCTCCGTTTCTGCGTAAGGGGGCTATCTCACGGTCCGCCATCGGGGGACTAGCGTGGTTGAGCTCGGCAGCGAACCATTAATCGACCTCCGACAGCGCCTGAAGCTCCATCAACTCGTGCAGAAACGGCTCCAGGTCCGCCTGCGCCTCCTCGGCAGAGATCTCGTATTCCAGACTGATCGCCTGCCCTAGCTCTTCCATAGTACGCGGTTCCTTGAGCAGCCCCCAAACCAGGCCGGCTACCCCGTCTAGCAAGAGAACGTTGTCCCGAATTTGGCCCTCCAGACGAGCCAGAGGGATCACCACGTAGCCCTGGCTTCGAGGAGCGGAAACTGCGCCTGGGGCCTGGCGGTAGGACTTCATTGGAACCATCGCAAGGGCGGCACCAGCAAGGTCGAATAGAGGGTCAGATGATGCTGGAGCTTTTTGGGGAGGGAACCGATCAGCCCTGACACGGTCAATTGCTGGTTGTCCTCCTCGGAAGGAGTCAACAGATAAACCGTGTGTCCTTGAGGAAAAGTTTTGGCCAGCAAATGGTCCAGCCGCTCCAGGTTACTCAGGTAGCCTGCCCCCGACTGGCTGAACTCCCTTTCAATGGGCGCTCCCACCTGGAAGATCAGGCTGGGCATTTCCGGATCTAAACGACCATGTTGATGCCAATCGATGAAGTTGAGGATTTGCAAACCTCCACCGGGGTCCAATTGATATGTGCAAAAAATCGTGTCCAGGCAAGACATCCCTTCCACAACCTTGACGCTGAGGCCGGCCTGGCTAGCCTTGTTAAGCAAGAGGGAAGCAGAGTATTCAAAGACAAATGGGTTTCCGGGTAGAGCGTAGACAACCGGTCCGTAACGCAAGCACGATTCGATGAGGATGTTGGCCATAAAGTCATAGAGCGTCCCGAGCGGGATGCCCGTCTGGTACAATGGCTGAAACGAGTGCACCCGCTTGCCACGTTGAGCCAATTTCTGGCAAACTTCCCAAAGGGAATCTCGGACAAAGATCCGGTCAGCCTGCATCAAGATGTCTCGAACCTCTAGCGTCATCTTGTTCCAAGGCCCCGGCCCGAAGCCGCACACCGTGAGGTCAGCGGTCACGGTCTTGATCGGTCACCAGTTTCTGGAGGTCTTCCCTGGTCACCGGGCTATTGGCGCTCTCCAAAAATACGACTTTGGGAGGCTGGTACTGTAGCCGCCGAGACTTTTCGACATCCGACATGGAGCGTAGGTTCGACAGTTCGTGGCAAGCCCCTCGTCGCAGAGATGCCGGGCCGAGTTAGCGCTTAAGATCCGCAGTCGGTATTGTCTACAAGCAAGCGAGTTTGTAGTCTATAACATGACCGCAGAACACCAAGCCGTTTCCATTTCGGCTGGATCCATCTTTCTAGTCTTCGGCATGGAATGCCCGGCCAACCGTTGCTCAGCGAAAGGCCTCAAACTCGAACAAAAAAGAGGCAAGTTGACTGAGAAATTTGGCCGGCAGTCCAGGGCCAATAGCCAGGCTGCGTAGGAGCCTGGTCAGGCCGCTTCCCACGCATCCCAACCGGCCGGGACCTGGCTTTCGCAATCCGGGAAACTTCTTACAATCCTAACAATTGCCCTAAAGTCTGAGGTTGCTGAGGTTGGGCGGAGTCGAGTTGCTGGAGTCGTTTTAGGAAACGGTCCATGGCGTCGTAAAATTTGGGATCTTTGGCTTTGAATTCGTCCGGCCTAAGGTGGTAGTGGGCGAAACCTTCGGCGATGTATTCGCCCACGTTGGTTTCCGCATACTCGGTGATGGGCTCGGTGCCGCCCCCAGGACCGTAAACGTTTTTCATCATGGTATCGTAGGTTTTTTGCACGTCGGCCTTCCAGGCTGCGTAAAATTTGGGGTCGCGCTTCTCCAAGAGGTGGTCCAGAGCGTGGCCGAGTTCGTGGATGGGGGTGCGTTTGTCCACTTCGCTACTGCGCATCAGGATGCGGTTGACGCCGTCTTTGTAGAAGTACTGGCCGCGGATGCCGTGATTTTCGCCGTTGATTTTTCCATCGATCTGGAGTTCACCCTTGGCGTTGGCCTGGCCGCTCCAGCTTTCCAGGCTGCCCCGGTCGTGGCCGTCCAGGCGGAAGGTCTGGCCGTTGACTTGTTTGTAGAAAAGATCCGGCACGAGCACGTTTAAATCGCGATGGTTGATTGGCACCATATGCAGGTTTTTGCTGAGGTTGGCGCGCAAGGCGGCTTCGTCCTGGGAGGTGAAGGGCTTCTGATTCCAGGCGGAGGTGGCCCGCTTCATGCTCACCATTCGGTCGACCGTTTCTTGAACCGCCTGGTCGATTTTGGGGCCGTTGATGGCTCGCACCAAGCCGGCGAATTCCTGAATGTCCTCGGGGGATTTGGCGCCGTGAACGAGGGCCATTTGATGAAGAGAAGTGGGCATGCTACTTTGCATGTTGATCATTTGAAGCACATCCAAAGTGGGGGCGACATTCCCGGGAAGTGGCACCGAAAAAAACCTTAGGGGGAGCCTGGTGGCCTCGACCTGATTAAGGACCTGGGGGACTTGTTCGCCGGACATCTTTTGGGCGAAGGCGCTCAATTGCGGGAGCTGGTCGTGAATGTAGGACTTGGGTTGCAGGCGCAGGACTTTGGCCTGCATAACGTCGGCCCCGGGCTCCACTAATTGGAAACGGACGCCTTCTTTATGGGCCAGGTTCAGGATTTGGGGGCTGACGGGAGCCAGGCTCTTTTGCAGCTGGGCCACGGTTTCGGGCGAGGGTTGGGCCAGTGGGGTGTCTTGGGCCAGCACGGCCCGGACGGAGGCGGCCTTCAGCTCGGCCGGGGTTTTGTGGGCATTGTGAATCAGGATAGAGGCGGTGCCGGCCAATCCGGCCAGGCCGCTAACGGCGGTCAAAGCGCCCAGCAGGATCTTGGCGCCGGTGCTGGCTTGTTTGGGGGCGGCAGTACTGTGGAGCGTGACCGATTCGGCGGGCAGACTGGGCGGGGTGAGGGCAGTGCTGGCCAAAAGATTGGCTTTACGCGGCGGGTGCAGAGGGGAGATAGAGCCGAGCCGGGAGATCACTTGCGTCTATTCGGTCAAAACAGGCCGGGAGCCTGCCCGTCTGATCGTTGTCATGAGGACTTCATCCTGAAGGAACGCAAGGCCCGCACTCGGAGAAATTTCCCCCCGGCGTAGGTCAGGTCTCCCACTTGGACCCCTGAGATGATTCGCGCCCGAAGGTTGACCAGGTTGATTGGTCAGGCTATGCTGAACGAATGAAACAGGTCAAT
>JALHOV010000175.1 GCA_022842865.1 Vulcanimicrobiota bacterium
TCTTCTTCAGTCAGTCGAACAATGAACTTTTTCATGGCGCACCTCCGAGGAGCAGGTACGACGTTGAAGCCGCCGGTACCTGGGCTCGAAGGAAAAATTTAGCTTTGACGGACCACTAGTTTGCACGTTCGGTAAGGGGCCGGGAAAGTATGCCCGTCCTTGCTTGTGGCCGGTTCCTAAAACTTCGGAGTCAGTTCCCAATCCAGGGCCGGGTCCTTGGCGAACTCGAGACCGGCGATCCACTCTTCTGCGTCCGGCCTGGACCAGCGACAGGTGGCCCGATTGATGCCGGCCGGAAAGCGCACGTAGACGGGTTGCCCGGGTGTCAGCTCGCAGGCCAGCCGGACTTTCGTTCCACCGGGGTTCAAATCTTCCAGCAGGGCACCCACGGTATCGCAGCCCAAAGTGATCTGCACCGGTATGCAAACGGGCTTGCGCATTTCCACCCGCCGCTCTTTGCCCAATCCACCTCTTCGCGCTGGCTTCCAAGGGAATTTTAACGGATCAAACATGAATTACTCCTTTGCCCCTGAACAAGCATAGCGAAGTTTGGAGGCGGAAGATCCCTAAACACCTGAGACTTTTCTCAGAATGCGAAATTCTAAGGTTACACTCAGACGAATGTAAGACGGCTCTCAGGCAGAGCTGACAGACTGAGGTCATGAAATGGCAAGCGTTAAATCATCTTCTTACCTGGTGGAGCAGCAAAATGCTAGGCCAGTCCGGCATGTCCTTGTCCAACCAGCGCCAGCATCAACGTCTGGGCCTCAGCGTGCCGGTGTTGTACTATGTGAACGGCGTGCAGCACCAGGGCGAGCTTCTGGATATCTCGGCCGGGGGGATGCGTTTGCGTGTCGCCACTCTACCAGCCTTGGGAAGCATGATCACCGTCTCACCGAACGCCGGCAATTGCATGCCGGGTCGTCAACGGATCCCCTGTCATCTAGCCTGGAGGCGCTTTGTTCGACCGGAGCCGCAGATCGGTCTGCGCTTCCAGGCAAGCCCCGATACAATCAAGGAGTATTGGGTGCAAACGATGCTTTGCCATCTAGAGCCGCACAAGGGCCGGCGTCGTTTTCGTCGCTTCGCTTGCGAGCTAGGGGTCCATCTGCTCGACGGTAGCCGATCATTGGCTACGGGTGTTTGTCTCGATGTAGGCCTGGGGGGTTGCCTGATCCAGTTGCAACATCCTTTGGGGGTAGGCAAACGCATATGCCTGGGCCTGGGTGCTGGTCGGTTCGAATCGAACCTGGCTCTCGATTCCGTGGTCGTCTACGCGGCTGTCAAAGAGATAGGGCAGCTTCCCCTCTACCGGGTCAGGTTCCTGAGAATGGAAAAGAGTCAGTCGCGACGCCTGCAAAGCCTGATCGGTTGCTGCCTGGACCAGGATCACCCCTTCGGCGATGAGCCGAAGCTGGATGCGCGGGTTCAGGAAGAGATCTGTCGGCAGCCCCCGCTGCCGCGCGTCGTCAACAAGCGTGTGCCGATGAAATTCGCCCCTCTGGAAAGACCGCTGGTCCCCGTAGTGAGAGAAGAGCCGCTCTGGCGACTGCCGCACCCGCAGTTGCTGAGGAAGCGAGCACAAGTCTTGCGCTGTCCTTCCCTCTGGGCGGCCCGCGCGATCACTCCCATCACACATCCAGGCGGTAGCCGACATTACGGACCGTGAGGATTAATTTATGCTTCTCTCCTTTGTCGATCTTCGAGCGCAGATAGCTAATGTAGACATCCAGAATATTGTCGTCACCCTGAAAATCATAGTCCCATACTTCGGCCAGCAAGGTTCGACGCGGAACCACCTTGCCCGAATGGCGCAACAAGATCTCGAGCAGACTATACTCGGTGGTTGAAAGGTGAATGGCGCGCTCTCCCCTTTTAGCCAGCCGAGTGCCCGGGTCAACGCACAGGTCCCCGGCCTGGTAGACGGGCAGGTTCAGCTGATGGGGCCGACGCAGCAGGGCTCGAACCCGGGCCATCAGCTCCGTGATTTGAAATGGCTTCACCAGATAATCGTCGGCGCCGGCATCCAGGCAGGCGATTTTAACTGCCAATTCGTCTCGAGCCGTTAGGACCATGATGGGGGTGCGACAGGCCTCGCCGCGTAGCTGTCGGCAGACCTCCAGGCCGGATTGACCAGGCAGGCTGAGGTCCAGCAAGACCAGGTCGAACTGGGAGCCCAGAGAGGCTGCGGTGATTCCGTCGCTACATCCCTGGCAGCCGTAGCCCAGTTCTCCCAAGGCCAAAAGCAAGAAAGATTGGACGACAAGATCATCCTCGGCTACCAATACTCTTTGCAAAGAACCTTCCTTCCTTCGGGCACCGGCCGGGAGCTTCAGGCTAACACAAAGCGCCACGCTGCCTGATGTGGGTTGAATACTGAATCGCAAGTACAGCGGACATTGCGGCCTGACTCCCGCCATCGAGGCACGGGTGCTGATTCTCCTGCCAGGTTTGGCAAAAGCGAGTACCAATATACTTTCCAGGCAAGCAGGGGGCGAATAGAGTGACGGAATGAAAACCTTGAACACGGTGAGCAGATCGTAGCCGGCCAGACGCCCCTGGTGGTGGCTCTGGGCGCTTCAGCGGGGGGCCTGGCCGCCCTTCAGCAGTTCTTTCAGTCGTTGCCGGAATGCTGCCACGGTCTGGCCTTTGTAGTGGTCCAACATCTCTCTCCCAATCACAATAGCTTGATGGGCGATCTGCTCAAACGTGCTACCCCGTTGCAAGTGGTCACGGCTCGCGACGGTCAGCCCCTGGAAGGCAATACCGTGGTGCTCATGCCCCGAGGCCACTACCTGAGTCTGCATTCCGGGCGACTGCGCCTTTCCGAGCACACCGATCGGCCTCATCTACCCATTGATCATTTTTTTCGTTCTATGGCCGAGGATGTACGCGAGCGCTCGGTCGCCATCGTTCTTTCGGGTAATGGCAGTGATGGCTCCAAAGGGCTGCTGGTGGTCAAGGAAGTAGGCGGCCTGGTCATGGTGCAGGAAGAATCCGGCGCCGAGTATACGGCGATGCCGCGTGCTGCCATCGATACCGGGGCCTGTGATTTTGTGCTCTCGCCCGCTGAAATGGCTTTCGAACTCGGGAACTACCTCGACCATCTCCACCTGGTGGTTGCTCAGGAAGGGCCTTCCAGCCTGACCACCAGTGAGTTGCTAGAAACTCTGAAAGAAAAAAGCAACATCGACTTTTCCGACTACAAAAAGGAGATTTTGCTGCGCCGGGTGCGCCGTCGCATGGCCGTGCGCCAGGCTCCGAGCCTGAGTCACTACCGACGGATGTTGGAAGGAGACCGTCAGGAGGCGGCCATTCTCACGCGCGACATTCTCATCGGGGTGACCCGCTTTTTTCGCGATCCGGAGGCCTTTCGGGAACTGGATCACCAGTTTGTAACCCCTCTTTTGGAAACCAACGGGGGGCGGCCCGTGCGCGTCTGGGTCGCTGGCTGCTCTACTGGTGAGGAAGTCTACTCCATGGTGATGCTCTTTCAAGAGGCGGCCGCGCGGCTTGGTCAGCTTCTGAGCCTCAAGGTCTTCGCCACCGACCTGGACCGAGAAGCTTTGCGAGTGGCCAGCCTGGGAGTTTATAAAGAAGGCATCGCCGAAGATGTGCCCGCCGAGTTGTTGGCCAGGTATTTTGAGCCCCGGCCGGCAGGATTTCAGATCCTGAGCAGCGTGCGCGAGGTGGTCGTCTTTTCGGTTCACAACCTGGCTCAGGATCCGCCCTTTACAGGCCTGGATCTGGTCTCGTGCCGAAATCTCCTGATCTATTTCGAGGGAAATCTGAAAAAAAGGGTTCTTTCGCACTTCCATTTCGGTCTGCAACCCAGGGGCTGCCTGTTTCTGGGAGCCAGCGAGTCGCCGCTTGAACTGCAAGAGAGCTTCGCCACCTGTGACGCCAACGCCCGCATCTATCAGAAGCTCGGTCTCTCGCCCAACCTCTATCGCTGGCCGGTCCGCTCTGCTCTTGTAGAAGGGGAGGCTCGGCTCGACCCCTTAAAGCAATTGGGCCGCGCCCTCGACCAGGGCTACCGCCTTTTGCTCGAGCAACATTGTCCGCCCGCCATCCTGGTCGATCCTGGTGGCCAGGTCGTGCACGTGTTCGTCAACGCGGATAGTTATCTGAGGTTTCCCGCCGGCGCGGTGCTCTTAGGACTCACCGACCTGCTGACTCCCAAACTTGCAGCCGTGGCTTCGGCCGCTCTCTTCCGCGCCTTCCGCGAAGAGGCGCCTCCTGACGATGTTTACCCCGAGATTGTGGTCAACCAGGGGGCCGGCAGGCCTCCTCTAGGCCTGCGCGTCCACCCCCTCTCCAACCACCAGGGAAACCGAGAGTTTGCCCTGATCACCTTTCGCGAGCTGGAGGCGCAGAAGGTTGCGGATTACCTGATTACCATTCCGGAAATTGACGTCGAGTCCCAAGAACACATTCTGGCCCTGAGTCAGGAGTTGCAGCAGCTTCGCATCAATTTTCAGGTGACCGTGGATGAGTTGGAAACGACCAACGAAGAAATGCAGGCCACCAATGAAGAATTTCAATCCACCAGTCAGGAGTATCAGGCCAGCGCCGAGCAACTTCGCCAGCAGTTGAAAGCCTCCAATCAGGAGATTTACGAATTGACTCATCGCTACCAACTGACGGTCGAGGGTCTGCAAGGCCGGGTCGAAAAAATGAAGACCTATCTGGAATGCTGCCAACCGGCCATTTTGTTTTTGGACAGCGAGTTGAAGATTCTGCTGGCCACCTCGGGGGTGCGCAGCTACATTCCGATTCTTGAGCAAGATGTGGGACGCCCCATCGAACATTTTGCGGCCACCTATCCGCAGCCGGGCTTCCTGGCGGAAGCCCGCGAGGTGCTGGCCTCGGGTCGCACCTTCGACCACGCCCTGCCAACCAAGAAGCCCGGTGAATATTTTCGAATGCGCCTGGCTCCTTACTCCGACTCGGGTGTGGCCGTCTCTTTCAGTCCCACTTTGGATGGCTTCGTGGGTATTTTGCCGGCCATCCCCGGTCCCGCTGCTCTGGTGGGTGATGAGGGGCGAATTTTGGCCAGCAACCCACAATGGCAGGAGCAGGCCTGGTCGGAAAGCGACTCCCTGCCGGCACTGCTGCGAGGCTGGGGCGCGAACGAAATGGCCGAACTGGTGGACAGGAGCCTGGCTCACTCTCAAGACTGTCCGGCCACCCATTTCTGGAAAGAGTTGGAGGGACAACGCTGTCAGATGCAGCTTTGCCTGCACAGAACCGCCCCCAACCAGATAGAATACCTGGTTACCTTGCGAGAGAAAGGGAGCTCCTATTTATGAACGGTCTGGCCATCGACCCGGAAGATCTTAGCGAGGCCGCCGCCGTCATCGACCACTCCGGTCGCATTCTCGGCTGCAATCAAGAGTGGCGCCATTTCGTTTCTCAGCGTAACTTTTTGCGCCAGCTGGCCAAGAATTCCGCCCGACTGGGTTTTCGGGAATTGCTTATGCAGTTGTTCCGGCGCACCGCCAACCATTGTGTCGGCGACTTTGCCTGGTCCGAAACCCGCTGGGTTCGGGCCAGCGCTCGAGTGCTCAGGAAGAATGAGTCGCAGTGGCTGATTCGGCTCGAAGACATTTCGGCCCAAATGGCTAAACAGATCGAGCTCCAGAGGCTGCAGTCTCTCCTGGATCAGCTACCGGAGCCGGTTTTCTTTCTCAACCCGGGCAGCGGCGAAACCGTCTACGCCAACCCCGCGCTGCTCGAGATGATGGAAGTCCAGAAAGCCATTTCTGACCTTCGACCCGTCCACTTTGGTCCCATGTTTGAGCCCGAATCGCTGCCGAAACTTACGGAAAGATTAGCTTACTCCGGCTCACTGAGTCTCAATTTGACGCCCCGGACTTCGCTGGGGCGTCGCTTTCCTGCTCGTCTCGACGTAATGCTCCTCAAGGGCGGGGCGCGCCCTTTGCTGGCCGGGGTCTTGCACAATCACTCGGAGAGGCGGCGGCAACTGGCGGTGCTGCAGTCGACCAGCTCCCGGCTGCAGGCCATCTTAGAGTCGGCGCCCGTGGCTATCATCACCTTTACCCTGGAGGGACTGGTCTCCTCATGGAATCCGGCCGCCCAACGGATTTTCGGCTGGTCGGCCCAGGAAGTGGTTTTGAAAGGCTCCCCGTTCGCCGACTACCTTTCCGAGGACTCGGTCCGGGAGGTCGTCGAGAAGGGCTTGACGATTACCCTCCAGCTCAAACGGCGCTGCAAGGACGGAGGTTGGGTGCACCTCAGCCTGTCCGTCTGCCCCCTTCTGAATGAACAGGGTATGTTGACGGGCCTTCTCGAAGTCGCTGAAGATATTACCGACCGGGTGAACCAGGATTTGCTGGCCAGCAATCAGGCCATGCTCGAGAGTCGGGAAGCCGAGCGTCTGAGTCTGGCCCGAGAGATTCACGACGGCCCCCTGCAAGAACTCATGGTCATCGGATTTTCTCTGGCGGAAGCTCGCCAACTGGGCGTGGTGGCGGGGCTCCAGGGCCTGACTCCCATTCAGCAGGCGGTGGTGCAGGTGGCCCAGGGACTGCGCGCCGTGGTCACCCGCCTGCGACCCGCGGGTCTACAGGAATTTGGTCTGGTTCCCTCTCTGGAAGGAGCAGTGGCCCGGCTGGCCCGGGATTATCCCGATGCCCCAGACACTACCTTGAACCTCGAGAGCATCGCGGCGCTTACGGCATCCCAAGAACTTTGCCTGTTTCGCATCGTTCAGGAAGGCTATCAAAATTGCTTGCGCCACGGCAGGCCGCGCTCGGTCACCATCTCGCTGCGTCAGGTTGACTCCGAGGCGGAGTTGCTCCTTCAGGACGACGGGCGGGGGTTCTGCGTGCCCAGCCGCTTGAGCGAACTGGCGGACTCCGAGCATTATGGTTTGTTGGGAATGCAGGAACGCACGCTCCTTTCCGGGGGGTCCCTGGAAGTGGACTCTCAGCCCGGCAAGGGTACCCGGATTCGGGTTTTGATCCCGCTTCACTAAGCCTCGACATCCTTTTGTTTGGAAAAATTCACGGATTGCCGGGGAAGGGAATCCGAGTTAACAGAGAATTAACAAGCTATGCTCACCATACTGATAGCCGGCACCGCCGCGCTCTGGCTTCTCACTCAGAACCATCAGCCCAAGCCAGTCCCCGTAAAAGTCAGAAAGTCCTGATTCACCCCTCGTAACGAGTCGGACCACCCTCTACACCAGGCGAACACTCTCCAAGCTCGGGCCTTGTTCCCCTCTCGCACGCTACGGAGGCATTATGCCGCAAAAGCTAAACCCGGCTCAGACTCGTCCAACCGACACCCAGTGGCCTCCTATAAGGGTTATGGTCGTAGATGACCATCCCCTGGTCCTGACCGGTATCAAGACCGCTCTTTCGCGCGTCAGCGGGTTGGTTATATGCGCCTCGGCCGATAATGGAGACGACGCTCTCCAGGGCGTTATCAATCACAAACCGGATCTGCTTATCCTGGACGTCAATCTGCCAGGATTCCGTTCTGACCTGCTCGTTCTGGAAGCCCGCAAACATCATCCGACCATGAGAACCTTGATCCTATCGGCCTTCGATGACGAGGTCTACCTGCGGCGCTTTAGCCAGGTGCCCATCAGCGGCTACATGCTCAAGGACGAGGCTCCAGAGGGTTTATCGCAAGCCGTGCGCGTCATTCAACAGGGGGCGATGTGGTTCAGTCAATCGGTGGCCCACCGCATTATGGCCATCCACCACGTCGATCGCGACCTGAGTGTCTCCCTGTTCAGCGACCGGGAGAAAGAGATTTTGACGCTGCTGGCCCAAGGTCACAACAATCAGGCCCTGGGCAAGCACCTCAATCTAGCTCGCCAGACCGTGAGCAATCTACTATCCACCATCTACCAAAAAATGGGCGTGCACAACCGCATTCAGGCCATGGTGTGGATTCGGGAAAACGAACGCCAGGCTGGCCTCTCCCCTATCAGCCAGGAGGAATAAGGTTCCTGCCCGCCGACCTGGGTGCAGCGCTGCGGACCCACCCGAACGCGGCTGTCTGCCCCAGGTCGAGTTGATGGCTGCCTGAGTTTCTTGGAGAGTTGCTCCCTGCCGATCATCATGCTGCTCGCGCCTTGTCCAGACAAGGACGATCGTACTTTCCAGAGCGGCCTCTCCAATGCTAACAAGTATCTATGGATATTTGCCTTCTGTGATCAGTCTTGCCGAGAGCATCTCCCGTAACCACGAGGAAATCATGCGCCAGTGGGTTGAGATCGCTGACCAGGCTCTTTCTGCGCGTGGTCTGAGCCACCCGGCTTTTGTGAACATGATTGGCGTCTATCTCACCGCTTTAGCCACCGGTCCGGACGAGGAATCCGACCGCCAGCTTTTGTTGGAGCAGCATCTGTCGATCCGATTGCGCCAGGGATTTGAGCTGGCCGAGATTCTGGGCGAGATTGCCGCGCTGGGCCACAGCGTGTCTCAAGTCTGGACCGCCGCCGACCCGGAGCAGCGTCCAGCACCGGTGCAGATGCGCCATTTTTACGCTCGCCTGCGGCGTGACGCGGTTTTAGTCACCTCGGTGTTTCGTAGCCACATGCTGGAGGATGAGCAACGGGAAAAACGATTTCGGCTTTTGATCCGCGGAGTCGCCGAGGCTGCCCTACAGCCTTCGGCTTCGGGGCTGGCGGAGCGTTACAACGAGGTTCTGGAACTGGTCATGCAATCTACCCAAGCACAGTCTGTCTCCCTGCTGCTGCTGGGCCCGGAGAACACCCATCTGTGGGTAGCCGCTTCGGTAGGTCTGGGCCGCAAGGAAATGCAGGGGGCCCTGGCCGGTACTTTGCTGGCTCGCTCCTCGCAGGAGTTTCTCGTCGACCCGGTCCGTGAAGTAGAGGTCAGCAGCGCCTTGAGGAAAGTCGGGATCTTGTCGCTTCTTTCGGCTCCCCTGGCTCCCCACAGCTCCGACGCCTTAGGTGTGCTGGTCATCGGCAGCAACGAGGAGCGGAGTTTTAGCCCTCGGGAGCGTCGACACCTGGAGGCTCTGACCGAGCAAGTCAGCTTTCACCTCGAGTCGGCCCGGCTTTTCGCCAACCTGGCCTCCACCGTGTATGATTTGCAAAGGGAGCGGGGTCTGCGGGAGTTGTTCGTGGCGGTGCTGGCCCACGATCTGCGCGGCCCGTTGGCAGCTTCGAAATTGGCCGCTCAGCTGATGCTTGAGCCGGGACGGTTGGAGTTGGGAGAGCTGGCCGAGCTGGGACTTACCGTGAACCGGAACATCGACCGTATGGACCGGTTGGTTCAGGACCTGCTGGACGTCAGTCTGGTCACGGCGGGCCAGCCCCTGCCGATGCATCGGGCCCGCTGCGATCTGGGTCAGTTGGCCGTTCAGGTGGTGGATGAGCTCAGGCCTCTTTGCTCCGGTTCGTTCGAGCTGAACTGCCAGGGCCAGGTGGTGGGTTTTTGGAGCCAGGACAGTTTGCGTCGGGCCATGTGGAATCTCATCTCTAACGCGGTCAAATACGGTCGCTCGGGCACTCCCATCACGGTGACGGTGGAAAGGGCGGGCCGCGGTGGTCGGTTCCTCGTGCACAACGAAGGCACGGCCATCTCTCCGGCCGACCAGGCCAATCTCTTCGCCCCCTTTTCGCGCACCCTGGAAGCGCAAGAGAGCGGCAAGCAGGGTTGGGGCCTGGGTCTGGCACTGGTCCACGCTTGCATTGAAGCCCACGGCGGCGTGACCGGTGTGTGTAGCCAACCGGGCATGGGGACGACCTTCTACTTCGAGCTGCCCGATGAGTCGGAACCGGGCACCGTCCCTCCGACCTCAACCAATCCCGTCCTTTCCTGCAGAGAGTTGGGCTATCCCAAAAGCGACCCGGCCAGCCACGCACCATTGCAGGACGGACTTGAATCTGGTTGCGTCCACGAGCGCCCGCCCTCAGATGTCATGCAGATTGCTGGCCGAAGGATTGGGGACCTGCCACTCTGACGCCTTTGCATGCTCGTCATTCGGTCGCTCTCGTGGTATAAAGGGAGCGACGTGGTCATTTGGTGTAAATGGTAGAATATCAGCGGCGGCTCTTACTAGCGGCAGAGGGCCAGCGCGTAGCTTTGTTACGCCTTTGCTGCTCCGACCAGGACGGTCGAGACTGGTGCCGCCAGAGATTTACGGTCTTCGAGGTGCTTCACTGGATGTGGGTTGAAGGTCAGGGTGACTCTGATCTTTTGGCCCTTTGGCCCCTCCCTCCCAGCCACGCCACGCTGATCCTGGCCCTGGCCCCGGATGGCTATAGACCAGGCAAACTGGCCCAGATGCTCTTTCCGCGGGCGGGAAGCTATCGTCTGGATGAGAAGGGAATTCATGGTCCGGTGGCGCGCGACATCCCCAATGAACTCCACGAGTTGTTGCGGCGCCGCATTCTCGAAATCAAACCCCCCCCAGGCTACCGCTTCCGCGAGACGGAGCGCACCTTGGAACTGATTCCCGAAGAAATCGGACCTCGACTCTCGCTCTCTCAGGAAGTTGTCCAGGAGTCGGGTGCCGAGATGATCGTTTACGACGCCAAAGACTCGGGCGAGATTGAAGGTTCCTTAGGCCTGGCTGCCGGTCCCGAATTGGAGTCTGCCTGGCGTCGGCAGTTGGCCGAATCGAGCCGGGAACTGGGCCAGGCTCACCTCACGCCCGCGTATGGTGAGTTGTACACAAGAGGCACTCGCTGGGTAGGCCACATTATCACCATCATCCAGGATACCCCCGAGGGCCCCTGGTGTCCACGACCCGAGCAACTGGCCGAGGGAGTCCAGAGCATTCTCCGCCAGGCCGAGCAGCACAACGTTTCGCGGGTGGCTTTCACGGCTCTCGGGACCGGTCAGGGTCGCGTCCCTCCCGAGCGCTGCGCCCGTCTTCTGGTGGAGGCGGTTCGCAAACACCAGAGTGAACATCCCGAAAGCGAAATGCGCGTAACTTTTTGCCTGCCTGTCGATCGAGATTTCCAGGCTTTCCAACGAGTCCTGGCCAATTAAAGGAGAACCCACTATGAAGATTTCGCTCTATTCACGATTTGAAATGCCCGCTCAGGCAGAACTGGCCTGGGCTGAATTGCTCCAAGGCAGCGCCGAGAGCGGCGACCTTGCCGCCATTTACCCTCCCGGATTTCCCCAACAGAGTTCGATTCCGGTGGCTTCTCTGGGCCTGGTCAGTGGCGACAGTCTTCTGGCCGCCGCCCTGCTGGAGTGGGGGGCATCTGACGCCCTGGTTGAGGGGCTGGCCGGACATCTCCACCGCACCCTGGGCGTGGCCGAAGCCGTTACCCAGGATTGTCTGGCTGCTCTGCAGCGAGGCTGCGCCGTGCTGGCCATCCAGTGCCCTACGGGACGACTGGGAGAATACGAAATCTCAGAAATTCTTCATCAACACCACGGCAAATGCTTCGGGCGCTCAGGCAACTACGGCAAGCCCAATGCCGCCAAGTAAAAGCAAACGGGGGTTTAGCCTGCTCGAAATCCTGGTGGTCATGGGCATCGTTGTCCTGCTGCTGGGCATCGGCCTGGTCAACTATCGGGGAGGTGCTCGCAAGGCCACTCCGCAATCCCTGGCCAGTGCCGTCGTGGCCGAACTCCAGGCCGCCCATATGCGTGCCATGCAGGCCCACACGTTTGTTGCGCTGGAATTTCCCAGCGACGGCCAGGGTTGTTGTCAGTCCTTTTCACGCTGGGAAGGAATGAGCAAAGCCCGCTACGTCAAGGGCCGCAATTTTTCTCGCGAATTCGCCGGCTCCACCATCTTCATCGGCCACTGGCCCCTCTCCAGCGGCAGTTTCACCACTGACCGACCAGCCAATGGTCTGGAGATCCCGGGTTTCAGCCTCACCTCCCTGTTCAGTCCTATGCCCAGCTCTTATCTGCTCGTCTTCACTCCCAGTGGAGGGGTGCTGAGCAATGACTTGCCGATGCTGGACGGTCGCTATCAGATCGTCATCGGCGCGGACCTCACCGCCGCCGCTGCCGGGCCTCCGCCTGGCACGCCCACGGTCTCGCCGCGGCCACCCTATTTTTCCCTGCAAGGCCTCAGTCAGCCTCAGCGTATCGAAATCGATACCACCGGCGGCGTCACCTGGAGAACCGACCTGGGCGCTTCCAGCGGCGTAAATCTTCAGGCCAACAGCGGCGGCTCCCAGGCGGCGCCGGTCGCGACCAGACCGGCCGGCGGGGCCAATCAGACTCCACAGGTGGAAAAGATCGAGCTCAGCCCCGGTGCTCCTAATCTTCCCGCCGGGGTCGAAGGCACGATTTCTAAAGAAGACTATCTGCGCCTCAGCGTGGAGGCCAGCGACGCCGATGGTGACCCTCTGATGTGTGAGTGGGTGACCCATAACGGCGGCGCCTTTACAGCCACTGCCCCGACCAGGATGCGCTGGGACGGGGCCAGGGGCCGCTGGACCTCCACCTGGACCTTCCGCGCCAACCCCAACGATCCACCGCTGACCCACTACGACCTCGAATGCCGCGTGACCGATCCGCAAAATACGCTGGCTACCGCTGCTGCCGGAGTGACCCTCACCCAGACCGTGGAAGTACGCCTCAAGCCGTTTTACGCCGTCACGGAGTGGCCATTGCACGGCCTCTACACCTGCAACGTGGACGGCAGCAACCTCACCCATGTGCCGACTCCGGGAATGTTGCCCAGTTTTGTGAGTGTGCATCCCGACGGGAGCACCATCGCCTTCTGCCACACCGACTACACCAACAGCCTTTTCCACATTTGGAGCGTGAACAAGGACGGTTCCAATCTTCGTCGCCTGACCTCCGCTGCCACCAACGCGGCAAGTGGCTGCTTCTCGCCTGACGGCACCTTGTATGCCTTCGCTCGGGGCGGAACCTACCAGATCATGCCTGCCTGTGGCGAAGTGGACCCCACTCCGGCCGCTGCCGCTAAATTACCTTCCCGAGGTATTCCCATGCCCGCTGGGGTGACGCCCAGCTGGCATAAGCCCTCCTGGGATCCTACCGGCAAAAAGCTGCTCTACACCGGTCGCCTCAACGGCAACGCGGATGAAGCCCTTTACGTGTGCGATATGTCCGCTTGCAACCTGAATACCCTGGACCTCTCGGCCGCCGTCACCAGCAAAATTACCCCGGACATTTCTCGCTCCCTGGTTGCCAACGCCGTGATGTGGCAGGCCGTCTATTCGCGCGACCCGGCCAACCCTGACCTGATTTTCGGTGTGCGTTACGTGGGGCCCCGGTGGCAATTGTTCACCGCCCGCGAAGATGGGACCGGCTTTATCGAGGTGAACGACCCATTCAATTACGGATTCCTTCAGAGCCCAACCTTGACTCGGGACAACGCCGGCATTCTCTACACCGGCGGGCCGGGGGTCGTTTCTTGCGACTTCAATATCCTGACGGGAGCTACCAGCAACCCACAGATCGTGTCTTCCATGAACAGCTCCAAGGAGATCTACACCTGGTGATTCAGGGAAGTTCCTCTTGAGACAAGACCTGGAAACGCATGGGATTTGGCAGGGTCGGGTCGCTGCGTAAGTAAGGCGACGAATCGACTCGGCGTGACAGCCTCGCCTGGGCCAGCGGCCGCTCGGCAGATCCCAACATCCCCGTGCTGGTGATGCGCAGCACAAAGTAGGGTGCTTGATCCAGGCTCTGGTCAATCTTCACCTGGAAACTGCCCACCACCGCGTTGTCCACGTCATAGACCTTCTCGGCGTAGCTGAAGACCGGCTGATCGGGTGTGGGCACGGGTGGGAAGCGTATATCTTTACCCAGCTTCACGCGAACGTCTTCCATCCCCGCTTCCGCCAGGGCGCGCGCCTGGGCGTGTTGGCGGGTGCCGGCGGCAGCTTCCTGCATCGGTCCGCGCGCGCCCAGCATGCCCAGCACGATCACCAGCAGCAATAAGCTGAGTAACAGGCATAAAATGATAGTGAAGCCCCTTCTCATTCCAGCTCCAGTAAATAACGTCCGGCCCGCTCGATGCCCCAATAACGCGCGACGGCCTGCACCCAGACTTCGCCGGTGGGACCGAAATCAAAGCCTGGCCCGGGCAGTTTATAGACGTGATGGATAAAGGTGGCCTGGCGCCCATCCGCGCTCTGAAAGTCTAAAAGTCCGTTGCTGGTGCCGGGCACCACCGCCCAACGAAAGGTCAGGTCCGGAATGACCTGACCGGAGCTGTCAAAACCCTGCACCTGGAACTCGGCAGGCTGACCCTGGGGCAGGGGAACCGGCGGGGTGCTCACGGGCGTAATCACAATCGGATCGACTGCCCTCCATGCCCGCCGGCTGTCGCCGACTTCGCTGA
>JALHOV010000176.1:0-2211 GCA_022842865.1 Vulcanimicrobiota bacterium
AATACTTGCCGGAACCGCGGCGTGCCGCCTCGCTGGTGACGGACCAGCAGGTCGTGGACGTGGGCCGTTCTCTGATAGAAGTCGTCCGCTCGAATCGTTGCTTTCTGCAGATGGACCGATGCTTGGAAGGCATTGTGGCGGGTGCCTTAAGCCAGGGGCTGGTGTTGTCACTCGGGCAGACTCGCGCCCAACAGGTTTATTTTTGGCCTGGACTGTCCGGCATCCCCTCGGTGCCAAGGGATAGTGAGGTGGACGAAGCCAAGTTTCTTTTTCACGATCTTGTACATTTCCAGATTGGACGTCTGGTTCCTGATGGCCCGATGACGGATCATCAACGACAGGTCTTCCTGGCCTGGGCCATGGTCGAAGAAGCGCTGGCCTTGATACTGGCCGATGGCTTTTTTGTGGATGGGCTGCGTCGTGCGGGTTGGGACTATCATTTTGACCAGCACAAGGGTTACCCGTTCTTTTGCGCCCAAGGCTGGCAAGATCAACCGGTGACGCCCGAGCGTTTGTGGGCAAATGTGCAGTTTTTTGTGCTGGGCGATCGCAGCGGCTGCCCGCACCCTGAGGACCCCCGTTCCATTCGATATTTCGAAGGGTTCGAGCGATTCAGCATGGGCGACTGGCTTTGGAACGAGCGGATGAGCCTGCACGCCCGTCAGGATTCGGATTTTTACTCGCGCTGGTGGCGACTGGCCGAGCCGCTAAATCAACGCCATGGTCTGGGAGTTTTGAATCTAAGCGCGGCCGCCTCGGCGATTGCGCCCGGTGAACCTGTCAGTCTGGTGCGCGGCGTGTTTGACTATATCTGGAAGCACCGTTTGCACACACAATTGACCGTGCAGGAGCTCTCCCGCGAGCAGGAGTGCGAGAAGGCCGGGTGGCGCTGGTTGTTGGGACAATTGGGTTTCTTTGCCGCCTACCCCGAGGATCCAGCCCTGCAGCGTGCGGCCTGTTTGCTGAGTCAATCCTCTCGTTTCACCAGTGTGCCCGAATTTCTACAGCTCAGTTTGCAATCGGCCGTTCAGCGCGGGCTGTGCAGTCCGCACCAGGCCCGCCGCTGGGGGGAGTTTTTTCCGCTGTTCCCGCCCTACTACATCAGCTACAAGGAGCGCGCGTCCTTGACCGTGGAGGCCGTTGCGAAACGTATCTTGGGGCCCGAAGGCGGTGCCAGGGACTTGGAAAACGACCTCGATGTCGTGAACGCCATTATCTGTGACCGTAGGCACCAGCGTTTCTTGCTAGAGCGCAAAGTGAATCATCCCAATCCCCTCTGCGATGGCCGATTTTGTCTGATCGGTGGCTTTCGCGAGCATGTCCATGAGACGATGGCAAATGCCTGGCGGCGCGAAGCCTGTGAAGAATGGACCGACCCGGAATCGCTACAGGTTGCCCGCGAGCTGGCCGACCGTACTCTACCCTGGCGGCGCTTCCTGTTGCAGGGGGCTGAGCGACCCGGATGTTTCGGCATGGAAGTGATGCTGGTTGAGTTGGAGGACCAGGACTTCGACCGCATTTCCAAGGTCTTGGAGCGGAACAATCGTTTTGCCAATCGGCCAGAGGGCTGGCCTGAGGTGGTAGCCCGCGAGGAGATTCTCCTACGGCCCCTGCTGTCCGGGCACGCCGTCGTACTTTCGGCCTTTTTAGAGCTCTCAGCGCCCCGACGGGAAACTTAACCCTTAACTCTATCGGCCTTGTGGCCGACAATCGAGACGAGGTGCCCGTATGAACCAGCAAGACGATTCTTTAGAGCGCATGAAGAACTTCTGCGCTATACTCAGTCACGATCTCAACAATTATGTCGGCATCATTCAGGGTTACGTGGAACTCATGCGTATGGAGCTTGAGCAGGACCACGAATGCCAAGGACATCTCGACCGGGTCAATCAAGCCTGCGAAAAGATCGTGGAGAAGAGCCGAAGCTTTGAGACGTTTGCTCAGACTCGCTCGCTGATGCTGGTCCCTACCGACCTGGCGGCTATCGTCAAGGAAGTCGTCGCCGATGCTCCCGTAGAGCTGACCGTGGAGTCCAGTTCTTCGACGGTGTCCGCTCATCCGGACGGCCTGCGCGCCGTGGTAGGAGAACTGGTGGGCAACGCCCGCGAAGCCGCTGGGGAGGGACGTATTCACATGCGCATTTATGCTGAAGCCGATAGCCTTTGCCTGGACGTGGTCAATTCCACCCAATCCGAAGTCAATTTAATTGCC
>JALHOV010000176.1:2221-4317 GCA_022842865.1 Vulcanimicrobiota bacterium
GTATTACAGCACTCGCGGCAGGGGGCGTGGAATGGGGCTCGCTCGCGTGCACGGTATCCTCGGTAGTCAGAATGCTCAAATCGAGATGTTGACGCCAACTCCTGACCAAACCTGCTTGAAAATGCGCTTTCCAGTGGCTATGGAAAGGTGAGCCTGAGGCATAACACGAATCCCGCCTCACTTTGATTCGAGTTTTATTAGTTGACGACCACGACATGGTGCGTAACGCCCTGGGAAAGTTGCTGGCGGCCAATCCAGATATCGAGATTGTAGGTGGCGTCGCCGACGCTGAGGAAGGCTGGGAATTACTACGCACACACTCGGCCGATGTGGTTGTTTCTGACCTGGATTTACCAGGGGAAAGTGGGCGCCAGTTTGCCTTAAGGGTATTGGAGCAGGACCCCGCGCAGGGGGTGATCATTCTTTCCTACCGAGTAGAGCCCAGTGAGGTGCAGTTTCTGGTAGAGGCTGGCGTGCGTGGTTACGTGCCCAAGTCGGCGCCAGCGGAGGAACTGATTCAGGCTGTGCGGGCAGTGGCCCAAGGCCAACATCACTTTGCTCCTCAAGCCGCAACAGCCCTGGCAGAGTCGGTTCGGAATCGAAACGGGGACAAGCTGAACCCGCTCTCGCTGCGGCAGACTCTCATCTTGCAACAGATGGCCAAAGGCAAAACGACCCGTGAGATCGCTGACGAAATGTGCCTTTCTCCCAAGACCGTGGAGAAGTATCGCAGTGAGATCTTGCGGCGATTGAATTGTAAGAACCAGGTCCAGGCCCTGGAAATGGGTCGGCGTTTGCAGCTACTGCAAGACGACAGCAATTAAATCCCCTCAAGCAGCCAGTGTCGAGAAGTGACCTTGCTCCATCAAATCCCGGCTTTTCTGGCGGGCGCGGAAGAGGGCGTTCTCGATCTGTTTGACCGATAGCTTCAGCTCCTGAGCCATTTCCTCGGCCATTTCCCCTTCCATTCGCTTGCGCAACACATCGGTTTCTAAAGGCGAGAGCTTCTTTACGAGCATTTTCCACATTTCTTGCAGTCCCAGCCGGCCCAGCACGACTTCGTCCATTCCGGGAATGGTGGGGATGGGCGTGAGGTCGGTTATCTCGCTGGCTTGATTGAGGATTTGTTGCTTTTTGCGGTTAGCGCCGCGAATTGCGCGCACCAGGCTGTTGCGAATGCACATCACCGAGTAGTCGAAAAATGTTCGGTTATAGCCGATGTCAAAGGTTTTGATGGCCTGGGCCAAGCCCACCATCGCTTCTTGCATAACGTCCTGGCGGTCCGCGCCGGGGAGAAAGAATCGCCGCGACATCTTACGCGCCAGACGCTGATAGCTGGTAACGACCTGGTTCATGCTATTTTCGCAGCCGCTCTGGGCTCGGGCCACCAGGATTTCGTCGCTGATCTTACCGATCGATTTGGGGATAGCGCTCATTTTGTCCGGCTTCCTTCGATTCTTTGATCCTTATTTTCGGTTCTGGACACCCTCTCGAGTCTTGTGTCTTCGTCCGTGTACTTAGATTAAGAAGTTCTCAGTGATTTATTAAGACCTGAGAACCCCCCCCGCGCTAGGGGGAATACCCTACCCTGGGCCACCCTGCGGGAAGGTGGGCCTTCGTTGCGAACTAAACGGGATGGACTTTTTGGGGAAGATGAAGGGGAAGGTCGTTGACGCTTCGCTAAAGATGCGTGAAGGCGTGGAGCACGTGGTGGCGGAGGCAAGCGACAAACTGCATGAGAGCCGCCTTCGCAGTCAGCTCAAGGCCCTGCTGGGGGGCAAGCAAGACAGGCTGTCGGCCCTCGGGGCCAAGGTTTTCGAGCTGCACCGAGGAGAGGGAATTGGAGTAGACGACCTCACCGCTGAACTAGCCGACTTAGATCAGTTGGAGCTGCAAGTCGTGGCCAAGCAGGAAGAATTGGACCGGTTCCTATCCCGTGCGCTTCTCCCCCTATCCGAGGAGGTTGACGCTACCTAATTTCCCTCCGTAGGGTATTCCCTATACCTTTGCTTGGCACGAGAGTGTCTTCCGGCTGCGGTCAATACCAAGATCGTGGCAAGCCCAAATGGGTATTGCGCCGGAGGTAAAAATCGTGC
>JALHOV010000176.1:4327-14287 GCA_022842865.1 Vulcanimicrobiota bacterium
GGCAGTCAAGCTTCCAGGCCATATTGAGGTCGACGACCTCATTCATGACGGTGTAGTCGGCCTTATGGACGCTCTCAATCGTTTTGACCCGTCAAAGAACATCAAATTTCAAACCTTCGCTTCCACTCGAATTCGTGGAGCGATGCTCGATGCACTGCGCGCCATGGATTGGGTCAGTCGCGGCGCTCGTCGCCGTGGACGCGAACTGCATGGAGCGGAAGAGCAACTGTCCCAGTCCCTGGGTCGCCAGCCCAATACCCAGGACCTGGCCGGATTTACCGGTCTGACCGCCCATGAGCTTCGCCGTCGCAGGGCTGAAACCGCGTCTGTTCATCTGATTTCCCTTGATGACTCGCGCTCAAGCAGTGACCAGTTTGAGGATACTTTTTGTGAGTCTTTGGTGGATGAGACCGCCGGCATCGAAGATTACTGCTTCCAAGCGGAGAACAAGCAGATGCTTCTGCGCGCATTGAAGACGCTGCCCGAACGTGACCAACTGATTCTTAATCTCTATTATTTTGAAGAGATGAAGATTCGAGAGATCGGCGCTGCCCTGGGTGTCTCGGACGCTCGGATTTCCCAGGTGCACGGGCGTTGTACCCGCCGCTTGAAAGAGTTTTTGGAGCCTCAATACCGGGATCAAAAGGTCAGTTAATCTCGTGCGGCGCGGACGCAGTCCAGGCTTGGCCAGTTGGGCCGAAGGCGGCTAGCCTTCACTTGAGTTGTGGTCTAAATTGGCCCACTGACAGCACGCGGGAGGTGGTATGTGGGACCCTCCCTGAGGGTCCCTCCCACAGCTCGCTTGCGAGCGACCGACCGCTTAGGCTGGGGCCAATTTAGGGCTAGTGAGACCGAAGGCCGCTAGCCTCCCGCTTGTTGTGCCATAAATTGCCCCACTACCTCTTCGCCGTAGCGGAGCAGCTCTGCTTCTTCGCCGTAGCGGAGCAGCTCTGCTGCGACCGGAGGCTTGAGATTGGGGCAATTTAGGGCTAGCGCACGCTGAAGCTGGCCTGGGCGCCGCGGAGGCCGGAGATTGGCTGGTTGCGCTCGTCCACAGGGATGACCCGCCAGTGGTAAGTGCCGGGTTCGAGCGGTCGCATGGCTGCTGGGTAGGCCAGCGGGGGGCGGGCGGCGCGACCCGTATAGACCAGGTCCTGTAGCTGCGAATCGCGTCCCAGCATCACAACGTAGCCTGAGCAACCGCTGAGCCCCGTCCAGCGGAAACTGGGATAGGGGCCGGCCGGTTGCGGGCCATCGGGGCCAAGAGCCTGCGGAAAATTGGCAGCCGCCGGGGGAGGGGGATTCTCGAGCGATTGGCCCCAGTCGATCAAGGTTTGCAGAGAAGCCCCCTTGGTCTGCACCTGCTGGCTGAGGCCCATCACCGGCGCCAGGGGTCCGTTCTGCAAATCGGCAACCATATTGGTGGCCTGGTAGGCGGTGTTGACCCCGAAAGCCAGATGCTCACCTGCTTCGCCGAAAAACTGTTGGAACATCGGGTTGTTCAGCATCAGGTCAAAGGACCGATGCAGAGTCTCGCTGCGAAAACGCTGGATGTCATCGTAGTGTTGCACCACCGGCGCGCTGCGCAAGTCGAACTGGTAATCGTCACCAGGCCGGGCCACTCCCAGCACCGCGCCCGAAGGGTCTCGGATTTCCACTCCTCCCAACTGGCTGTTGCTTTCGAAGCAGCAAACGCGCGTGCGACCGTCCGACTGGACCTCGGCCGTGAATTCGGTGCCCTTGATGCCCATGACTCCGCCATTGGTCTGGATTTCCAAGGGCTGCTTCAGGGTTTTGCCATCGGCTTTGACCCACACGCTCCCGCTGCTGAGGATGACTCGCTTGACGGGAGCGCCGTCCGCAACCGAGCGCTCGTTGACGACCTCGATCTCGGTGTTGCTGTTGATTCCTACTCGTCCGCCGATCAGGAATTCCAGGGCTGCCAGCGTGTTGGGATCGGTCAAGTAATGGTCTTTCACGTAGCCCGTGCTGTTCTCTGAGACCGGATAGGCCTTGCTATCACTGCCACGCCGTTGCTGCAGAACGGCTATTTTGCCCGGGGTGGTTGGCCGGATGCTTTGGACCCGTAGGACCGCTTCCTCTGCCCCGGCGTGGGAACCCAGGAAGAGGCACAAAAAGACCAGGGTGCTGCTTCTCATCATCCGACGACGTTTCCATCCGTGGCCGGAAACGCCTTCGCGAAGTTAGCCCCTCGGGCCGTGAGCCTGCAGGATGGCTTTGACTCGACTGCGGAAGCCCGCCTTCTGATAGATCAGGGTGGCGCAACGCCGCACGGTGTGAATGCTTCATGAAAAGGGGAGACGAACCGCATGCAGTTCGCCTCCCCTTAAGAAGCCAGTTAGGAGATGGTGCGAGGAGCGACCCCGGCGAAGTTGGTCGCTCCATACTTCGTCAGGATTTCCTGAATCTGGCCGGTGGGCACATCTTTCGCAGGGGTCATCACCTGAACCAGAGCTCCACCATTCTTGATGGCTTTCTCGAAGTCTTGAGCGGCCATTTCATCGACACCCTGGTCTTGTAAGAATCCGGCCACACTGCCCGCTACGGCGCCTGCAGCGGTGGTGCCAGCGGCGGTTGCCAGAGCGGTGGCTAGCGCGCCACCGCCGGTGACGATGCCGAAGCCAGGGATGAAAAGCGAGGCCAGCAAGCCGATTGCGCCTGCAACCAGTCCGGCTCCCGCTCCCTTGGCTGCACCGGCGGCTGCGTCAGCGCCGGTGGTAGTGGTGACGCCGTGCTCGGCATGCTTTTGATGGTCCTCGCCATCAGCAGGTCCGACCATGGTGATGTTTTCTTTGGGGACTCCGTGATCGAGCAAGGCCCCGACGGCCTTTTCGGCCATTTTGTAGTCCTGAAAGCTGGCGTGAAGATTTTGCATAGTTCCTCCCGGAAACTGAATTTGATGGGTCCATCTTAGGCGACCAGGCGGCGGCTGTGACTACCGGATAATACCTGGAACCCAGGACGGAGGTCCTGGGTTTGGACGGCCTTAAGATTTTAGACCGACTCTACAGCCACAGTTGAGCCAATTGGAGATGTTGAGCCGAATACCGCGATGACCAGACCGGAACTCACATTGTGCGCGTCAGCCAGGCCGCCACCCGGTTGGCCCGCGCCCTGGGCCCGAACGCAGTCGTCGATGCGATCGGACTCGCGGCCCAGTTGCACGACCTGGGGAAGCCAGTCTTTTGCTCAAGCCGGGACGACTTACCAAAGACGAGATGCAGGAGATGCGCCAGCACGTGGCCCTGGGCGCCGCCTAGGCCTGGTCTTCGATATACTCGAGCTCTCGGCGCTCCTGGGCCTGGCTTTTCTTGCGCCGGAGCTTCAGCCACATGGTCGGCAAGACGAACAGGGTCAGCATCGTTGAGGACAGCAAGCCACCGATCACGACCGTAGCCAAGGGCTTTTGAACTTCGGCTCCGGCTCCGGACGATAGGGCCATCGGCAGAAACCCGAAGCCTGCTACCGAGGCTGTCATGAGCACGGGCCGCAAGCGCTCGCGGGCTCCGCGTAAGGCCGCTTTGCGAGCTTCCTGGCCGCGACCATGGAGATCGCGGATGAAATGCAGCAACACGACCCCGTTCAGGACGGCCACGCCGCCCAGGGCGATGAATCCGATGCAGGCCGAAATGGACAAAGTCATGCCGCGCACCCACAGCGCCAGCACGCCCCCGGCGGCGGCCAGCGGCACCCCCAAAAAGACCAGGGCGGCGTCGCTGACGCTGCCGAAGGAAACAAAGAGCAAGGTCAGGATGAGTCCGCAGGTGATCGGCACGATCAGCGCCAGGCGGGCGCGACCGGACTGCATTTTCTCGTAAGTTCCGCCATATTGAAGATAGTAGCCGGGCGGAAGCTGCAGCCCCTTCTCCAGGCGAGCCCGCACTTCGTCGACAAAGCTGGCCAGATCGCGATCGCGCACATTGGACTGAATGACCACCCGACGCTGGCCGCCCTCGCGTGAGATCTGGGCGGGGCCGGATACCTCCTTGATGCGGCAAACGGCGGAAAGCGGTACCAGCAGGCCCTGCTGGGTGGGCACCTGCAGCGAGGCGAATCGAGTGGGATCGCTGCGCATCTCGGGTGGCAGCATCACGGCCACGCTGATGCGCTTGCTGCCGTCATTGACTTCCGTGACGGTTTTCCCACCCAGAGCAGCCTCCACGATTTGATTGATTTCGTCTACCCGCACTCCCAGTTGAGCGGCCTTGACGCGATCGATTTCCAGGTCGAGCTGGGGGAGACCCGTGGTGGTCTCCACCGATACGTCGGCAGCCCCCCGAACCTGGCGGATGATTTGGGCGGCCTGCTGGGCCTTGGTTTCCAGCACCTCGCGATCTTCTCCGAAGAGTTTGACGCCCAGATCGGAGCGGATGCCTACCCCCTCGATCAGCTCCATCATGCGCATTTTGATGGGCTGACTGAAGCTGAGCGAAACCCCGGGAGATTTGGACAGCTCCTTGTCCAGGGCAGCAACCAGTTGCAGGCGAGTGCGGGCCTTGGACCACTGCGATGGAGGTTTCAGGGCAATCAGCAGGTCCACCTGAAAGACCTGCATCGGGTCGGTGGCAATCTCGGGTCGGCCAATGCGGCTGACGGTGGCCTCCACCTCGTCCGGAAACTCGTTGCGTAAAGCCTTCTCGATGGCGGTGGAGCGTTCCACCACCGACTCCAAACTGGTTCCGGGCAAATAGACCGCCTGCACAGCCACCGCGCCTTCGTCCAGCTCGGGGATGAATTCGCCGCCCAGACGGCTCAGAGCCACGGGCGTGAAAACCATGACCGCTACCGAGAGAGCCAGCACCCAGAGCCAGCGACCAAAGCACCAGTCGAGAAAGTCGCCATACCAATCCTTCAGGCGAGAAAGCACGCCGTCTTTGGGCTCGGGAGCCGGCTTAAGAAAGTAGGCGCAGAGCGCGGGCGTGACGGTGAAGGAGATCAGCATCGCTCCCAGCAGCGCAAACACGACGGTAAAGCCCATGGGCCGAAACATTTTGCCTTCCAGACCCTGCAGGCTGAGAATTGGGAGGTAGCTGGCGATGATCACCATCTCGCCGAACTGGGTGGCGCTGCGCACCTCCACGGTGGCCTGAGCGATCAGTTCTAGTCGTTCGCTATCGGTCATGTGGGTACGTCCGGCCAGGCGTCGCACGCAGTTTTCCACGATGATCACCGAGCCATCCACGATCAACCCAAAGTCGAGAGCACCCAGGCTCATCAAGTTAGCGGAAATCTTATAGCGATACATACCGATGACGCAGATCAGCATCGAGAGGGGAATGGCCGAGCTCACGATCAGGCCCGCGCGCATCTGTCCCAGGAAAAGGAACAGCAGCAAGACCACCAGCAATCCGCCCTCGCTCAGGTTGCGCAGGGCTGTGGTCAGCGTGCGTTGGATCAGGTCGCTTCGGTCGAGAAATCCGACCAGCCGGCTGCCGGCCGGAAGCGACGTTTCGATCTGGGCTACTTTGTCTTTGACCCGCTGCACCACCAGGCGGCCGTTCTCGCCCATCAAGAGCATGGTAATGGCAAAAGCGTCTTCTCCTACACCGTCGCGCGTAATGGCGCCCTGGCGTGGCATGGGGCCCTCCACCACCTCGCCCAACTGGCCCACGGTTACGCCCACGCCACCCTGGGCCTTGACCACCGTATCGCGCAGGTCGCTCAAATTGGACAGAGTGCCCAACGTGCGCACGTTGCGCTGCTCCCCCCCGTGGGTGATGGTGCCGCCGCCCGCATTGGCGTTGCTCTGGGCCACAGCTTCCACCACGTCGCGAAAGGTCAGACCAAACGCCTGCAGCCGGTTGGGATCGACCCTGACTTGAAACTGGCGGACCGAACCGCCCCAGGTGTTGACCTCGGCCAGACCCTTGACGCTGCGCAACTGGGGTCTCACGGTCCAGTCCAACAGAGTTCGTTTTTCCATCAGGTCCAGTCTCGGGTTGTCGATTCGCAGGTAATAAATTTCTCCCAGGCCGGTGCTGATGGGTGCCATCTCCGGAGTAACACCGGCGGGCAACTGGTCGCGCACTTCCAAGATGCGTTCGTTGACCCACTGCCGGGCCGCGTAAATATCGACATCTTCTTCGAAAACGATGGTGACCTGGGACAGTCCAAATTGGGAAATCGAGCGCACTTCTAGCAGATGCGGTAAGCCGCCCAGGGCCAGTTCCACCGGAAAGGTAACTCGGCGCTCCATCTCTTCCGGGCCCAGACCCGCCGCCTTGAGATTGATCTGGACCTGCCGGTTGGTCACGTCGGGGACGGCGTCGATGGGCAGCAAATACAGGGCTCGTATTCCCAGGGCGGCGACCAGCGCGCACAGGCAGAGCACCAGGGCCCGGTGGGCTATCGACCAGCGAATGACGCGCTCGATCAATGGTGGTGACCGCCTTCTTCCAGGCTGCCTTTCAGATCTTCGCCTTTGAGAATGCCGGAGCCCTCGCTGACAATCCGTTCGCCTACCTTGAGTCCGTTGGCGATTTGGGCCCAACCACCCGAACGGCCGGAGACCACCACCGGACGACGCTCGAACTCCCAGTCCTCGCCGTCGGATTTTTTGACCACGTAGACCACTTCCAGGTCCTGGACCTTCTGCAGGGCTGGCTCGGGAATGACCAGACTTCGCTGAGAACTGGTCACCACGCGGACCTGAGCCACCATGGCCGGCTTGAGTCGGAGGTCCTGGTTGGCAATCAGCACCTGAGCTCGGGCGGCCCGCGTCTTCTCGTCCAGTTCGGGAGCGATGTAGCCGATGGTTCCGTCAAATGTGCGCCCGGGGAAGGCGGTGACCGACACTTCCACGCGCTGTCCGCGGCGCAGCTTGGCGAGTTCGCTTTCGAGCACGTTGACCCATAACCACAACCGTTCCGCGTTGACCAGCGTGAACAGCTCTTCCTCGGGAGTGACCGACTCGCCCAGCGAAATGGGCCGGCTGGTGACCGTGCCGCTGATGGGCGCGCGAATCTGAGTCAGACTGCCGTGCCCCTCAGGATCCGCCTGCAGAGCCTCCAGTCCTTCGCGCAGGTGCTGGGCGCGCTCGTGGGCCCTTTCCAGGTTGGCTTCAGCTTCCTGAATCTCTTTATTGGAGAGCAGTCCCATTTTGCCGATCTGCTCTTCGCGCTGCAGGTGGCCGCGGGCCAGACGGACCTGCACGTCGGCCAGCTTTTGCCGGGCGCGGGCCTGATCGTAGTCGGCGCGGGCCTGTTCCAGCTGGGCCTGGGAAGCAATGCCGTTGGTCAGCAAATCCTGTGTGCGTTCGACCGTTTTCTTATTCACCTCAGTGGTGACCGTGGCTACCTCTAACTCGGCCTGGGAGGTGGCCACCTCCTTGCGCGCGTCATCCAAAGGACGTCGGGTGATATCCCCGTAGCGCGCCAGCGCTCGCCTCCGTTCCAGGCTCTGTTGGGCCAGTCGGTAGTCGGTCTCGGCTTCATGGTAGTCGGCCTTGTATTTGACCAGTTCGGGACAGTCGATGACGGCCAGCACCTGGCCGCGCGAAACCACCTCGCCCAGGCGGGAACGCAGCTCGATGGCTTTGCCCGGCAGGGGAGAGGTCACACGCACCTGCAAGTCTTTGTCATAGGTCAGCGTCCCGCTGGCTTGAAAATCGCCGCTGAAGCTGCGCAGCCCGACCGCTTCCACCTTGAGCCGGGCCGACTTGACCTGTAAGCCGCTCAGTTCGACCACTCCCTCGGGATAATCGTGATGCTCTTCCGCCCCAGGCGTAGGGCTGGGAGTGGCCGGCGAACTGGCCATGCAGCCGCACAACTGTCCCAATAACAGGAGCGCAAGAATCCATGATCGTCTCATCAAGAGTCCGTCTTTCGATAGGGGCAAGGATCAGGCCAGGGCGGGAGGAGCTCCAGGGGGACCGATCTCACCGACGTAAACCGGGTCTGGCCCACAGCTCGGCCAGACCGGAGCAGGACACGGGACGATCGCACTCTGTTCCCTTACCGAAACGAGACTCTGATTCCTGTTCGGGTCTCGGTCACCGGCCCGAGGTGGTCTGCTCACCCATATAGCGTTCTAGCCAGCCTAGAATCTGACGCCACTCGTCCACCACATGGTCGGCCCGGTCGATCCGCTGGTCTTCGCCTTGATAGCGGACCAGGCGTGCCGGCTTGCCTTGCCTGTAAAGTGCGGCAAAAAACTGCTCGGATTGGGCCAGGTGGCCGTCCTGACTGCCGGTGATAAGCAATATCGGTGTCTGCACGCGACCTGCCTGATAGTACGGGCTGTTGCGAACATAAAGCTGCGGATCTTGCCAGGGAGGCTGACCCATAGCCAGCTGCCCCTTCTCGTAATCGTGACTCTGGCGGTGCACAAAGGGGAGAGCATCTTGAGCCGGGCCCAGTCGCGTTGCCGGAGAGAGTCGTGCATAGTCGCTGCTCAAGTCACCGAAGGCCGAGAGAGCCACGGCTGCTTTGAAGGGATGAGACTGGGTGGCTGCCATCAAAGTGGCATAACCCCCGTATCCCTGACCCATCACGGCCAGACGCTGCATATCCACGTTTCCCTGGGCGGCCAGTCGGCGCAGACCGGCCTGGAGAGTCTTATCTAAATTGCTGGCCGGCTCGCCTTTGCCCGAGCCCAGGCTGGGGAAATAGACGGCGTATCCTTGGGCGCTGAGCAGGCGGGCGTTGAGACCGCCGCTTTGATTGGATAGCAGAGCTTCTTTGGGTTGGACGTCGCTGTTGTAGACGCGGCCCGGCTCCAGCCAGACCACGGTAGGGTAGGGGCCGGGCTTGTCGGCGGAAGGTAAAAGCAACCAGTCCACCTGGCCGCTCCCCACGGGGAGGCTCACCAGCCGATCGGTCGAGGTGGGCATCACCACGCTCGGACCCTGCTGGCCATCGGTGCCGGTGATCCGTGTGTGCTCGGCATTGGTCAGCCACACGGACTCGCCGCTGCCGGCAAAGTAAGTGCCGGCGTCGAGGGGAATGGTGCGCACGTTCCCCGCGGGAAAGACCAGCGTGCGCTTGTCGCCCTGGCGAATCACCAGAGGAAACTGACTGCGCTCGACGATGTAGCCGTCACCGGCTGGCAGATCCCCGGCCGAGACGGGTTCCTTGCCGGATTCCAGATGGTAGCTGTGCCCTTCGCTGAGCGCCACTACTTGCTGCCCGCCGCCAAAAAAACGCGCGCTGGCCGGCATCAGGGGCTTGCCTTCAATACGCCAGGCATCGCTGCGCAGAGCCAGTTGATTGCCTACCCAGCAGCAATCGATGACTTCGTTGGGGAGAGCCTCGGCCGCACCGCTGTCGGCGCGGATCTGCCACCAATGGCCGAATTCGTCGCGCGCCGCCAATTGGGAACCGTCGGCTGACCAGCGTAGCGACTCGGGTCTGGGATTGGAGACCGGGTCGACGCTGATCACTTTCTCGCTGCCGTCGAGCAACACCAACTGGGCCGGCGGGGCCGAGCGGGCGCTGGATGGGAAAGTCACTTCCGACCAGCGCAGAGCGGCTACGCGCCGTCCGTCGGCGCTGGGCTGGAAGGAGGTGAAAACGCCCTTGGCCCACTCGCGAGTGGTGCCCGTGTCGGGATTCCATTCCACCAGCACCTGGCGAGGCTGAGGCTTGACGGTCTGGCTGTCGAGAACGCTGACATCCGCTTTTCCCTGGGCGGGCGTGGCCGTGGCCACCAAAATCCGCTCCTTGTTGAGCCAGCAATAGCCTGGACCGCCTCCGTAGCCGATGGCAGCGTGGCGCAGAATGGACCAGTGGTCATTGTCTTTCCACCAGACTTTCAGGCGGGCTTCGTGGATGTCCGTATCGAGCAGGGCCAGAGCCTTGCCGTCGGGCGACCAGGAGGGTTGCATGGCGTTTTCCAGCAGCACTCTGTCGTTGCCGGGCTGTTCGAACAAATAGAGTTTGTTTTGGCTGCCCTGCCCGGCCCGATCAAAATGAGGTTCGCTCGGCGTTTCGGAGGTAACCG
>JALHOV010000177.1:0-7382 GCA_022842865.1 Vulcanimicrobiota bacterium
CCGACCTGGATGCGCAGTTGGAGTCCTTAGCCACCCAGGGTTACCTGTTGGTTACTTGTTTTCGGTCGGAGGCTTTTGCCGGGGCCCTGTGCGCGTTTCTGAAAACGCCCACCGGGGAACTGGTGGAGTTGATCGAGTCTCGCGGCTAGAGGTCTCGAAAGCCAGGGTCACGGAAGCGCAGGATCGATTCCTAGGGCACCTCTCGCCGGGCCAACAGTTTGAGCAATCGGCCGGCGGTAATTTCTGCCTCACCTCTGAATCCTTGATAGGCCCGGGCCTGAGTCGAGAGGATGCCTATTGTGGCGATATCCCTTGCGGGCTCTCGTCGGCAGCCCAAACAGTTGTCGAGCAGGAAAAGGGCTGCTTGCCCGGGAGAAAGCTCTTCCCAAGGGACCTCCGGGGTGGAGGCGACGTATTGCAGACCCGCGATGAGAGAGACGGGAACGGGCGGAAGATCAGGACTCCACCCGGGGGCGGGCACTTCCTCGACTGCTCCGGCCGCTCGGCGAATGCATAAAGGCTTGGGATAAGCATAAACCATTCCGGACGGATCGACGACCGCCAGATCATCCGAATAGAAGGCGGCCCCCTTCTCCAGCAAGGCTCGAGTCAGGGTGGATTTTCCGCTGTGAGATCGTCCCGGCAGCAGGATAGCCCGGTTGTCGGCTACGACTACGCCGGCATGAATGAAAGTTCGATCCCTGGCGGTTTCCCCGACGAAGAGATGAAAGTAGGCGTCAAAAATCCGCTCTGGATTCCCGGGGTAAATCGTATCCTCGTAGGTCGCCGAGTCTTCCGACAAAGACCACTGATAATCGACCTCGTCTCCCTCTTCCTCGACCCATCCCGGTAGAAGCCGAGCTCGGGCGGCGCGCAATAATTCGGGGGTTTTGGCTCGCACTCCGATGCGGCGTCCAAACGGTGCCACTATGAATTGTCCAAACCACATCTATTTCTCGGCGGTCTTCCAGTGGTTGCGCTGGCCGGTCAGATGTTCTCGCCAGCGCCGCCGAACCAGCTCGACGTTCAGCCGCCCTTGCCTTTTCAGGCGATTGGCGGCCAGCAGATCCTCCGCCCAACTCCGCAGTGGACCGCGCAGCCACTCCCCCAAGGGAAGCGAAAAGCCCACCTTCGGTCGCTCCAACAGGTCGGTGGGAAGATACTGGGACAAGAGTTTGCGCAGCACCAGTTTGCCCGAACCGGCCCGTATTTTCCAGCTCATAGGCAAGCTCCAGGCTACCTCGGCCACCTGCGGGTCGAGAAAGGGACGGCCATGGATGCCCGGTCCATTTTGACCAGAATGTCGTCCGGAAGGTAGGTGCGCGTATCCAACTCCATCATTAGATAACCTACGATTCCGCACATAACTCAGGTTCCGAAGGGAAACGCGACGATGACGATGTTGTCCTGGCCGCCGGGGTTGCTGCCCACACCGACCAAAGCCAGATCCATCAAGGCCCGCACGAAAACGTCGGTTTTTTCCGGGTGCTGCTGTTGCAGTTGCTCGAGATGGCGCAGGCTGACCGAGCGATGAGGGTCTCGATAGCAGCATTCGTTGACGCCATCGGTATACAGAAGGAGTCGCTCGCCGGGGTTCAGGCGAAAGTCGAAGGGCCGGCCTAACTCCACTTCCACCGGGTTGCCCCCTCGCAGGTAGACGTTATTGATTTGATTGCGCACCTGAGCGCCTTGGGGGCCGACCACCACCAGGCTGGAGTCACCGAAGGAGAGGCCGGAAACTTGACCGCTCTTTTCGTCGACAATGGCAATGAGCAGAGTGCTGCCTCCCGGTGTGGCCTGGATCCAGTCCGAAGAGGAGAGTAATAGAGAAAGCCGGCCCAGGCGTGGCGGGAGGGCGGTCAAGCTGGCCAGGCCGTCCAGCAGAGCGTGGCTGCTCTGGTGGCCCAGGTGGCCGTCGGCCACCGCCAGCAGCCAGAGGTGGTTCTCTTTGAGGATGACCAGGCCGTCTTCGTTGGGACAAACTTTATCGCCCTTAAAGGCAAACGACGGGGAGTCGGGGTCCCGGCCCGCGCTGATGCAAGCATGCGTGCCTTCCAAGGCTTTTTGCGAGACTTCACCAAGCTGCGGATAGTCGCGTCCAATCATGATCAGTCTTTGCATACATTTTCGCGAGCGGTTTCTGTGGCACCCAGAACACCGCCCGATTCACCCTGTTTCTTCGGTTTTGTCGAGATGTTGTTATGACTCTGCGGGGGAGAACCCTGCCTGGTTCAGCGACAGCTGATGCTCACCGCCGCTGTTCGAGGGCACGGTCAGTCTATTACCAAGGATGAGGCTAAGAGGGTCGTTGTGACGCGGTCGAAGGTCCCTCAGCCCTCCACACAGGATGGTGCCAAAGGTCAGACGAACAGGCGCCGATAAAGCCCTGATCTTGGCGGGTGAGGTTGACCAGCGTGCTGCCGGAGGGACTGGAGTGAGGCCGTGGGCTCGGACGTAACCATAGTTTGCGAGGACGAAGGCGGTTTGGTTTTCTACCGTCCTAACGAAATCGCCAGTGTGGTGATGGAGATGCCGCAGCGCTGTCGAGTGGTCAGTCGGGACGGCAATGTATCTTATCGGACCGATTGGCCCGAGGGGGACTGGGCACGAGTGGGGGAGGTCCGGGTGAATCCCGAGGCTCTGGTGCAGCTGGAGAAGAGGCTGTGGTCGGACCCGGCGGGTTTTGTACACGTGGGACCGCTGGAGAATCCGGTGGAGCTGGCGATCCCGGATCCGATTGCTACCAGTATCGGGGTGCCACTGCAGAGCGTGTTGGGGATTCGCCGCACGAGTGCCAAAAGCTGTGTTTGGATTACCGACCAGGGGGAGACCCCTCAGGCGAACTCGGCCGATTCGGCTGCTCAGGCACATTCTGAGTTGGTGTTGGTGCAAGAGGGCGTCTACGTTAACCGCCACAGGTTACGGCGTCTGCTGGCCCAGGCCAACAGCCAGGTGGTGGATGTTATCATGGATGACGGCCGGATCATTCTTACGACCGAACGAGGCGTAGCGCAAAGACTGGCTGTTCGTCTGGGTCTCACCAGCGCGGTTCGTCTGGAGCCTCCTGTGCCGGGATTGGACAACCATTTTTTACGCGACTGGCCCTTCGAGCTGGCCACCGCGTCGGCCGAACTGCTGCGGCGTCATTTTGATAGCGCCCGAAAACTCATCCTTCATACCATCTACCAGGCCTTTCGCTACCGGATGCTTGGTATCAAGAAGCGCTACGGCAAGACCCACCGAGGCTTCTGGTATCGTCCGATTCACTCCGCACTCTACCGAGCCGGCTTTCTTAGCAGCCGCCGCGTGCGCTGGATCGAGATCCATGAGCTTTCCCGCTCACCGGACGATGCCATTTGCCAGCTTTACTACCGGATTCTGGAAGAAATGGTAGGCGAGCGAAAATTCCTTACGTATGAAGAACTCGGCTTCAAGGAGGTCAAGGTCGGCGCCCGGCGTCTCGGTAGAAAGCGCCCTGAGGTTTTGCTGGTGGCCGAGAAAGAGAGCATTTCGGACTACGGTCTGGCGGTTCACCGGAATTTGGGCATCAGCTACGTCGATACGGGGGGGACCCCGAAGCTCATCGCCAGCGAATGGCTGGCCAGACGCTGGCTGGAAGCTGGAATTGGGGAGGTCGAAATCGTCGCCTTTGTCGACTTGGACCCGGATGGTTGGATGATCATCGACGCTCTGATCCAGCAGTTGGCTCGCTTTGGCCTGAAGGTGCGCAAACCTCCAGTCTTTGTGATCACCGGCGAACAATTGAGCGCCGAAGAAATTGAGCTGCTGACTCGTCCTTGTGAGAATCCGGAGTCGCCGAAAGTGCAAAAGTGGCTGGCCCGGGGCGGCGGCATCGGGGGCCGGCCGTGGCGGTTTTATGCGAACCACTTCGAACCGCTGGAGAGAGTGCTGGCCAGGGTCAGGGAGCTTCTATGATCGCCTTTCAAGGTCCTGAGGACATCGAATTTTGGCGACCTCATGAGATCGCTTCGATTATGCCTGAATTTCGCAATTGGTGGCGAGGCGTTCGTAGCGATGGAAGAGTGGCTCATCGTCCCACTCCGCCTCCCAGCGGGCCGTATGTGCCCCATGCCGGCGGGTTCGTGAATTCCCGGTTCCTGGTGGAGCAAGACGGCCGCTGGAGGGACCCGGCGGATTTCCTCCTGCCTGGCGGGCCCATTCCCGACTCGCCGCCAGAACCGGAGTCGCCGGTGGTTGCGGGCCTGGGATTGCGAGCCGATCAGGTCTGTGCGCTGCACAAAGTAGAGTATAAACAGGACGTTATCTGGTCCACCGATGAGGGCGAGATTCTCTGGCCCAACATCAAGCTTCAGGATGCCGCACATCTTGTCCCGGACCTGGTTTTGTTCAAGGCGGGGAAATATATCAATCGAAGACGCCTGGCTTCGGTTCGTCATGTTGATAGGGATCGGTGCTTTTATTGTCTGGACAACGGCCGCGAGTTCAAGACCACTCCTCGGACACCGGTGCGCGAGCGCCTGGGCCTGACCAGCACGGCACGGCTCGAACCCTCGATGAACGGACGCTTCGAAGTCTACCAATTGCGTGACTGGCCCATTGACCTCTTCAAGGCCTCCAAGGAATTTCTGCGCAGTCACTTCAAAACGCCCGACCAGCTGATCGGGCATCTGATCTGGCAACGCTTTCGCGATCGCCAGGCCGGCATTTTCAAGCGTTGGGGTGACACCTATCGTGACTTTTGGTATTGCGTCTTGAGCCCCGTGCTCTACCGAGCCGGGTTTCTGGAACCGTCAGAAATTCTCAGGGAAGTGTCTCTCGAGCCGAAGCGCGGGAAGCAGAGCCCGTCCGAGCGGCTTTTCCGGCGGACCTTCCACATCATGCTGTACTTTGTGCAAACCTGGCGGTTCTTTGATTTTCATGAGTTCGGCTTCAAGGATCTCCAGCCGGAAAACTTTACGGTCGGCAAGCTGCGGCCAGAGGTCGTGCTGGTCACCGAGAAAGACGATTGTCTGGAATACGCCAAGAAGCTGGTGAAAGAATTTGGGGTCAGCCATTACCACCTGGGCGGGCAACCCTCGGTGCTGCGCAGCGAGTATGTGGCCGAGCGTTTACTCAAGGTGTTGAAGACCATCCGCGTGATCGCCTACGTGGATTACGACGCGGGAGGCCACGTTATCGGTCAGGCCGCCGCAGACCAGCTGGCGGACCGCGGGGTGGAGGTGACGCGAGTAGACTTTCTGCTGCGAGAAGAGTGCTTTAGCGAGGAAGAGAAGCGCTTGCACTCCCACCCCTGCAAGATGGGAAGCGCCGCTCATCGGACCAAGGTGCGCCGATGGTTGGAGCGGGGCGGGGGCCTGAACGGCCAGGCGCGCGGCATCTTTGCCAGTTACGTCGAGCCCTACGCCAGGGTGCGTGGGCTATTTCTAGACTGCCTGAATCGTTAGGGCTTGTTGTAAAGTAGCGCAGAGCAGGGGGGCGTTGCGGGTTCCCCTAGGTGGCGCAGGTCGAGCTGAGGACGAGCTTGGGGTCAGCGGAGGGGTTCAACCTCCACCAGAGCCTTCTCCAGCAAGGGCCCCAGTGCCAGGCTCTCTGCCCATGTTCGCAAGTACTCCAGGTCGACGGTTTGGACCGCAAGAATTCCCAAGATGTCCCTCCACTGCTTTTCTAAGGTGCCCTGGCTGGATTGATACCACTCCAGTTTCGCCAAAAGGATGTCCTCTGGGCTGGCCACCTGCAGGCCGTCTCGGATGGAACGGCTTCGTTCAAAGCGGCTTCGCTCAAAAGCGCGGTTTTTCGTGACAAAGAGATCTACTTTTGTAGAAGAATCGAAATGGATCAAGTGAAAGCTCGACTTTCGCAAGATGGCTTCGCGAGCTGCGCTTTCACTGAGGTAGAAATCATCCGCCAGCTCCGCCAGCAGGGTGGCCACATCCGCGAGCTGCAGCTCCACCAAAAGGTCGATATCTTGAGTCTGGCGCACTTCGCCGTAAAAGGAACTGGCCACAGAGCCCACTACCAGACAGCGTCGCCCCAGTCGGGCCAAGACCTGGCTAACCCGCTCGGCAACCTGCAGAGGATCCATAAATAGCAATGGCCCCTTCCGTAGGATAGATTCTTGGTTAAACTGCGATGTGAGGCCATACCAACGTCTCCAGAAGGAACGACGATCGCCTTCCGTGCTTTGATATAGCCCGCTCCAGCAGGACTGCTGCAAGGCAAGCCAGGTCGCAACTTTCTGCTCCGGCCGCTGGCGGCGCCAAAGGCCCACCAGCACTTGCTCCGCTTCCAAGTGAGTATCGGCGGAGAGGACGGCCCTTGGTCTCAGAATAAAGCTCTCTCGTGCCATCTTTGCATACTATAGCGACACGGATCTGGAGCTGTCCAGTCATCGCTCGAGCCAGGGTCTACGCCAGCGGCGGTCGGGCCAATTCCAGCGAGCCCTGGAAGGTGACGCTGATCGATACCGGAGTCGACACCAAGACCGTAGGCCGTGTGGGCCGGGCCCGCAAGCACGTGGGCGAGCAGCCGTTTTTTCTGACCTGTGGAGATGGCGTGGCGGATGTGGACATCGCTTCTCTCAAGGCCTTTCAAGAGGCCAGCCGCGGCGTGGTGACACTGACCAGCGTGCTGCCGGAAGGCCGCTTTGGGGCGGTGGAAATCGGTGAGAACGATTCCGTCACCGGCTTCCTGGTGAGGCCCGGGGTCGTGAACTTCGCCCAACTCTCCTTCCGGGTTGGCGCCGCAGGCGTTAAAGTAGCGCAGAGCACAGGAGTCCAGCTCGTGGCTGATGGAGAAGTCGGCCAGGGCCTGCTCCACCATCAATTTGCTGTGACCGCAGAGTGGGCTGCTATAAGCACAGGGAATCCAGTTCGGCGGCTGACAGGCCAGCTGCCTTCAGGATCGTGTCCCGGTCCACTCCGATCGCGAGCAGGCCGCGAACCACCTCGAGTTTGCCCTCGATTTTGCCCTCGATTTTGCCCTCGAGTTTGCCCTCGAGTTTTCCCTCGAGTTTGCCCTCGAGTTTGCCCTCGAGTTTGCCCTCGAGTTTGGCTGTGTAGAGGCGGTTGAGTTCATCTCGCTCAGCCTTCTCTCTCGCCTCAATCAGTTCTCTAATCGGCTCTTTGGCGTAAGCCCGCCGCATAGATTCCAAAGCCATAGCGATGCCCTCCTCCTGTAGAAGATTTTCGGGTAGAATGGCGTCCTCCGGGCCATAAAGGTCTGCGAACTTGAGAAAATAGAGCCAACGTTCAAACCGTGTGCGTAACTCCTGGGGCTTGGAGGGTTTGAACTTTCTTAGCTCGACATAATGCAACTCGAGCACATCACTTAGAACCTTGCCGGTGGTTTTCTCGCGAAAGAGAAAGGTGCTGTGGACCTCCTCCGTTTCTGGCAACAGGTTG
>JALHOV010000177.1:7392-14120 GCA_022842865.1 Vulcanimicrobiota bacterium
GTTGAAATCGACGAGGCTGATGGAAACAGTCTTGAGCAGGTTCTGGTAGGAGTCTCCGCGCTGAATCTGGTCGCTGTAAAACTTAGAGACATAATAAATGGAACGCCTCAAGTAGTCACCTACCCCTGGGCGGAGCTGAACCTCGACGTTATACTGGCGGCCTTTACTGTCGCGAGCCTTCAGATCGAAGATTGGGCCCTTGTCTTCGACGTACTCTTTCTCGGAAATAGGGCTAAGAAGCGCAAGTTCGACAATCTCGTCCGGGCCGCGTAAGTCTAAAAGGGCATTCACCAGAGCTCTCATGATCGGCTCTCCCGAAACGGTGCCGAACACGATTTTGAACAGGATGTCATTGAGGATTCCCGGGTGTTTCACGCCATCACTATAGCCTATCTGTTCGAGATTGGTCCACATTGGCGGCGAGCGAGCTGGAGCACTAGCTCAACCCCTCCTTGAGAATGATTGCCAGCGCCTGCGGGCTAACCCCCTGCCATTCGATACGGACTCAGCTGGCGGGTCTGAGCGGTTAAGGCTTGCCCTTCGCACAGGTTGGGAGGCGCGGCTACCGATCGCTGAAATTGGCAGTGACCCAAAACTGCTGGTTTTGCTGGTAGCACCCGATCCCCACGAAGTGGCTTTGCCGGTCCATTCCTTTATCACCGAGCCGGGAACCTTTGCGGGAGCCAGGCCTCGACACTAGTAGATGTTCTCTTCGTTGACGCCCAACTTGCCACCGGCCCTGGCAATGCGGTCCTGCAGCTCAGCTTCACCGGAGACGGGGCTGATGTGGTCGAAAAAGTCAAACTTTGCCATGTTCTTGCTGTGGCCACGGGCAGCCAGAGTTAGGGCCGTATCGGATCCAAGCGGTTGGACTTGACGCCTGGAGCGTTCGTCGTTGACCATTTCCAGCACCCGTTGTTCGACGTTTCGGTGACCGTCAATGGGAAAGCGGGCGCGGCCACGACCAGCCAGAAGGCCAATTTCTTTCGCACAGGCCAGTTCACCCCTGAACGGGCGGAGGTGGGGGAGGGGCGCCCAGGCTGAGGGATCCCGAGCCGTGGGTCGGCCCGGCGGTCATTTCGCCGTCGGCGATCTGGCGTTGCATGATGTCGCCTTTGGCTCGGCCCACCAGGATCCGGTTGAAGTAGTCCAGGGTTTCGGATTGGGCGGGAGGCATGCCCGGGAAGTCCACTCCGATGTGGTAGACCTTGTTCTTGGTTTTGCCCTCTCTGCTTTCGGTGCAGCTGACCACCCGGCCGCTCAGGTTCAGGCTGGGCAAGGCCGACAGGTCGGTGTCCAGGGTGAGGATGACTTTGGTGCCCAGTTCGACCGCGCCGTGGCAGGTGAGGCGTAGTCCGTGGCGCGAGATGTCGACGGTGACGCAATTATAACCGGGCAGTTCGCGGCTGATGGTCTTCAAGCCGATGGGCAAACGAGGGCTGCGTCGGGCCGTCTCCCCCAGATCGGGGCGGGTGGTGTAGTTGTAGAACAGGTCTTCCAGTTGCCTGAGATGTTCCGCCGACATGTCGACCGCGCCGACGCAGTGATGGCCCTTGCCCCAAGATTCGCAACTGATGATTCGAACGGGAATGTCCACGTGTTTGGCTTTGTAGCCGACCAGAGCAATGCGAACTTTGTGCTCGCTGTCGGGTTTTTTGACTTTGCCAGTGTAAAAGGTCAGCAACGGACCAGTCATCTCGAAAAACTGGACCACTTCGGGACCGAACAATCCAAGCACCAGCGTTATCCTCCCAATCGATCAGGCATGACCCTTTGCCGTCTTCAGGTATTTTACCCTCATAGCGGCGTTTTGGGTCAGAACCAGCGTTTATGCCAGTCCCAAGCAACCCGTATGCTGGCTTCCAGATCGGTCCATTCGGGCTGCCAGCCAAGATCTTGACGAGCCAGCTGAGCGCTGGCTACCAGAGATGGGGGGTCTCCGGGTCTGGGTTGGCAAATTTCCACCGGCACCTTGCGGCCCGTGACTTTCTCCACAATGGCCACCACCTCGCGGACGCTGTGGCCGCGGCCGGTTCCGAGATTGTAAGCGGGACGCAGAGGTTTCCGAGCTTCCAAGGCTTCCAGGGCCAGTCGATGGGCCGAGGCCAGGTCAAGGATGTTGATGTAATCTCGGATGCAGGTCCCATCGGGGGTAGGATATTGGTCGCCGAAAATCTTGAGGGGTTGATCGTGAATCAGGGCGTTGAAAATGCACGGGATCAGGTGGGTCTCGGGGTCGTGGACTTCGCCCAACTCGCCTTCCGGATCGGCCCCGCAAGCGTTGAAATAACGCAGGGCACAGGATTTTAATCCTTGGCTGCGGTCGAAATCTGCTAGCACCTGCTCGACCATGAGCTTGCTGTGGCCGTAAGGATTGGTGGGCGACTGGGGATGACTCTCGTCCAGCAGGGGGCGCTGAGGATTTCCGTAGGTGGCGCAGGTCGAACTGAAGACGAGTTTTGCGCAGTCCGCTTCGACCATCGCCTGGATTAGATTGAGACTTCCTACGAAGTTGTTGCGGTAGTAGAGCCCGGGATCTTGCACGGATTCCCCGACCAGCGCGTAAGCGGCGAAATGCACAACGGCGTCGGGGCGATGGCGCTGTACGGCGCCCTGGACAGCCGGAAGATCCAGCAAGTCGACTGGTTCCAGCGGCCCCCACTTTACAGCCCAGGGGTGACCCCGGCTGAGATTATCCAACACCACGATCTGGTGGCCGAAACGGGCCAGGTGCTTGGCGGTATGGGACCCAATGTAGCCGGCACCACCAGTGATCAGGATCTTCATGGCCCGTGTCTACGAGCGGTTGGAGGCTTGTCCTTTCGCGCGAGTGCCGTCAGGGGCAGTTGATTACAAGCACTCCGCCATCGCAGGTTCTCGTTTGCTGGAACCCACCGCCAGTGCAGTTGTAGCCGACGATTAGTTCCTGCCTCAGGGCCGGAAGAGGTCCTGAACCGAGCACCCCGCTGTTGTTGACCGGAATACTGAGCGTGTTGCCTGTGATCAGCCCCTGGATGATGGTGGTTACGTTAGCAAAGTTTCCGCCGCCCAAGCTAACCCCCGGGTTGCCGCACAGGAATCGGGTTGCAATGTTGGCGCCGTAGCGGGCATTGATGATATTGATATTGGAACTGACGGCTGCCGCCGCAGCCGGGGCTATCGCGGAGAGCAAGAGACCTGAGCCCATTGCCTGGAGTAGCTTGCGCCGCCTGGGTTTGGGACAGCCGGGGGCCAGCAGTCCCTTGGCTTGAAATTCGGCCAGCAGAGACTCAATCGTCGCCGCTGTGGTTTCCGGCCATTCGAGAGCCAGCTTGTCTACCAGGCCTTCCACTTCGTGGGTTTCGCTCAGCGCTTCCCACAGGGCCGCGGCTTGTTTGGCCAGGAGGTGGCAGTGAGCGTTGCTTGGATCATAGACGAGCACCTCGGATTCAACCGATTGGCTTACCAGGTCGTTGCGACGCGCATACGTTCCCATACGGTAGTTATCCAGCAGGAGTAGTGCCTGTGTCCATGGTATGTTTATACTTGGACTGGTATGATTAGACTATGTCAATTGGGCTTACTGTGTATCTTGTCGAGGTGGCCGGTTTCTTATAGTGAATCTTTTTGGCTCGCCGCTCTCGTTGCTGCGAAGCCTGCCCCTTTCCGCTGCCGCCAGGACTAAGCCACCCACAGGCGAACGCGGCCCGCATGAAAGCCTCCGATTATATAGCCTGGGCCCTGCAACAGCACCGCGTGCCCTGCGTTTTCGAGATGTCGGGCGGGATGATCACGCACATCCTGGACTCGCTGAACCGCCAGGGGACGGTGCCAGTGATCAGCGTGCACCACGAGCAAGCGGCTGCCTTTGCAGCCGACGCCGCCGGCCGCATGACGGGGGTTCCGGGGGTGGCTATGGCCACTTCGGGACCGGGGGCGACCAATTTGTTGACCGGCATCGGCAGCTGTCACTTCGATTCTTCGCCGGGCGTATTTATCACCGGTCAGGTGAATCTGCACGAGCAAAAGGGCGAGCGGGCCATTCGCCAGCTGGGTTTTCAGGAAACCGACATCGTGGCCATGGCCGAGCCGATTACCAAGAAAGCCTGGCGCGTGAAGAGGGCGGAAGATCTGCCGGCCATCCTCAATGAAGCCTTTCGAGTGGCCGTGGAAGGCCGCCCGGGTCCGGTGCTGGTGGACATTCCCATGGACTTGCAGCGCGTTCAGATCGAAGCGGTGCCGCCGCTGCCCGCGCGCGTTACCACGCCGCCCGACAGCGGGCCTTTTCTGGAGAAGTTGACGGAGGCTTTGGGCCGGGCGCGGCAGCCGCTGATTCTGGCGGGTGGGGGCGTGGGTGCCTCGCAGACCTCCGAGCAGCTGGTCCGCTTCGCCGAAGAAACCGCGGTGCCGGTGGTCACCTCCTTGATGGGCCTGGATACCATTCCTTTTGGCCACCCGTTACGTATCGGCTTTATCGGGAGTTATGGCAATCGCTGGGGCAACCTGGCGCTGGGCGAAGCCGATCTGTTGATCGTGCTGGGCAGTCGCCTGGATATCCGCCAGACCGGCAACGATACGGATGCCTTCAAATCCAACCGGGAGATTTTCCATGTGGACTGCGAGGCCGGAGAGATTAACAATCGGCTGAGTGGCTGTCAGGGATTGGTGAGCGAGCTGCCAGACTTTTTCCGGGCCGCTGCCGGCCGGTTGCCCCAGGGTGCTTACGCCGCTTGGCGCGGCCGCTTGAAAACGCTGCAACAGGAGTGGCCGGATACGGCCGAACTGAAGGACATTCAGGGCATCAACCCCAACGTTTTTATGCGCGAGCTCTCTCAGAGTGGCGCTCAGGCGGCGGCCTATGTCGTGGACGTGGGGCAGCATCAGATGTGGGCGGCCCAGTCGCTCCAGCTGCAGCCCGGGCAACGGTTTCTGACTTCGGGAGGAATGGGGTCGATGGGCTTTGCGCTGCCGGCCGCCATCGGAGCCGCTTTGTGCCGGCCGGGCCAGCCGGTGGTGGTGATCGCCGGCGACGGCGCTTTTCAGGCGAATATTCAGGAGTTACAAACGGTGGTGCGGAATCGGTTGCCGCTCAAAATGATCATCATCAACAACCAGTGCCACGGAATGGTCCGTCAGTTCCAGGAGAGTTACTTCGAGGGCCGCTACCAGTCCACACTCTGGGGCTACTCGGCCCCCGATTTTGAGAAGCTGGCCGGCGCCTACGGGATTGCGGCTCAGACCGTGAGCCAGAGTGACCAGGTCGCGGCGGCGCTGCAAAAACTCTGGGAGGATCCGAGCGCTCCCGCTCTTTTGCAAGTGATGGTCGATACCTACGCCAATGCCTATCCCAAGATTGCCTTCGGGCGTCCGATGACGGACATGGAGCCGTTGTTTGCTCCGACGGCTATGGAGTCGACTTAAACCACCTCATGGTGCGGCTCACCGCCTCCTTCAGATCGACCGTTTGGCACAGTCCCAGCTCCTTTTGAGCGCGGCGGGTGTCGGGCAGGTAGTCACTGCCCGCCTGTGCTCCGAGCACGCGCACGGGAAGCGCGCCGGCGATTTGTTCGGCCAGTTCCAGCACCGAGGTGATCTGCATCGATCCGACGTTGTAGGCCTCTCCGGGAGTGCCGCGCAGCAGCAGGGTCCATAGCCAGATGGCCAGGTCCCCGGCATACAGGTAGGAGCGCCGTGTTTTGCCGTTGCCTTGAAGCGTTAAGGCTTGGCCAGCCAGAGCGTCGCGCAGGAAGTCGGCGGCCGCCAGTCCCGAACTCAGGGAGAGATAAGGACCCAGGAAGGCAAAGCAACGGGCGATGACGGCTCTTGGTTGGCAGGCTTCTTCCAGTTGTCGTTTGGCCCGCCCGTAGTCGCTGGTTGGATTCAGAGGGTGGACTTCGCCGATCAAGCCATCGGCGGGTCCATATACTGCTCCCGAGCTGATCAAGAGCAAGCGCTCGGCGTCCATCTCGAGCACGCGCCGGCCACCTGCCAGCAGGCCTTTGGCGCTGTTGACTTCGGCGGCCCCGTGCACGATGTGAGAAAAAGAGCCGTGGGGAAAGGGGAAATCCTGCATGTCTCCGGGCCAGAGCTTGACCTGGGGATGCCCGGCCAGGTGCGGCGCTTTGGCCAGAAACCGCTCGGGGTCTCGAGTCAGAGCGACCACTTCAACGTTCAGTCGGTAGTGGTCCGAGGCAAAGAGCAGCGTCTCCAAGAGCCAGCAGCCGAAAAATCCCGAAGCTCCCGTAAGGAAGATACGTCGGTTGGCCAGCGCCGGCCACAAACTCGCGGCGCTCAGGACGAATTCGGTTACTTCGCTGCGGAGGCGCGACACAGGGCGACCAGCTGTTCGGCCATATAGTCCAGCATTTCCTCGCTCAGACCGGGCCAGACGCCCACGTAGAAAGAGCGGTTCATAATGACATTGGTGTTGGTCAGCTCACCCACCACCCGCCTGGGAAGGTTCAAATAGGCGGGTTGCTTGGTCAGGTTGCCTCCGAACAGCAGGCGGGTCCCGATTTTGCGCTGTCCCAGCTGCTCCAGCAGCCAGGGGCGGGAGACGCGTTCTCCTTTGAGGGTAAGCAGAAAGCCGAACCAGGACGGTTCCGCGTTGGGTAAGCACTCGGGGAACTCGAAGAACTCCTCTCCACCGCGAGTGCGCAGGGCGTCGCGCAGGAACTCGAAGTTGCGGCGGCGCTTTTCCACAAAATCGTCGAGTCGCTCCAGCTGCGACAGACCGCTCCAGGCCAAAC
>JALHOV010000178.1 GCA_022842865.1 Vulcanimicrobiota bacterium
ATGATATGAATACCTGGACTGGAGCTGTGGTGACAGCTTTTGTCGTAGTGACCAAAGCTGTCAGGAAACAAGTGTTTGGTGTACTGTCTTTACAAACGTATTGGGGTCGTGATAACTTAGTATTTGAATAATATTCAAATGAGGGGGGTCCAAGGGGGCGACGCAGTCCACCCTTGATCCTCAAATCGGGAAGGTTGCTTTTTGTGCTGAGGTTTCGCTGGTTTTTGCCCCTGTTGACTTTCTTCCTCGTACTTAGCTCGTTGCCGAGCCTGGCCGCGCCCCAGCCGAAGAACAGCCCCGTCAGTTACAAGCGTGTTGTCATCAACGGCGTGCGTGCCTATGTGGTGACGGTGGACTTGAATTGCCGACGTATCTCCCTGGTGCCTCAAAGCAGCAATGGACACTACAAATCGTTCCGCCGCTTTATTCGCGAGAGCCAGCCGGTGGCGGCCATCAATGGCACTTTCTTCGACCCGGCTACGGCCACCATCATTTGCAACCTGATGTCCGGAGGCAAGCTGCTGAGCGAAGGGCGGGTCGGCCATTCGCTACGCATCGACAGCCAGAACCGGGCCCAGCTGGTCAGCACGGCCGGAACCCCCGGAAGGTCGCTGATGAAACTCAGCGACTGGGCTTTTGGTATGTCGAGCGGGCCTACGCTGCTGCGCGGGGGCAACTACACGCTGACCCCCTGGCGTGAAGGCTTCCGCGATCCTGGTCTCTTCGGAATGGCTCCGCGTAGCGCCATCGGCATCACCAAATACAATAAGTTGGTGCTGGTTAGCGTGCGCAAGCCGGTGCGCCTGCAGCGTCTGGCCTGGATGATGAAGAGCCTGGGCGCAAAAGACGCGCTCAACCTGGACGGCGGCAGCTCGACCGCGCTCTATTATAAGGGCTACTTCGTGGCTCGGCCGCGCCGCATGCTCACCAACATTGTGGCCGTTTACCTGCGCCCTGTCGACACGGCCGCTCCCGTGGTGAGCCAGCCGCCCACCGCTCCGGTCTACGACAACGCCGCCGCTTTGCCGGTCGCACTGGTGCCCAGCCCGGCGGAGGCGCCTCTCGATCCCGACTACGCTGCCCCGCTGCCCGGCGAACCCGCTCCCGAACCTACGCCCGTTCCGTACTAAGCACGAAGCGCTCACCGTCCACATCGACAAGGACCCTGCTGGGAAAGCCCTCCTGGCCGAGTAGTTGGGTCAACTCGGGAATGAGGCGACGCTCGATCAGTCGTTGCAACGGGCGAGCGCCGAGGCGGACGTCGTAGCCCAGGCGGGCCAAATAGTCCAGGCAGCGGTCGCTGGCTTCAATGCGCAGCCCACGCCGTTTCAGTCCGGGGCGTTTGGCCAGCTGTGCGATCTCGCGGCGGGCCACCGCGCGCACTACCTCGCTGCTCAGTGGTTGGAATGGGACCACCGCGTCGAGACGGTTGACCAGCTCGGGCCGGAAGAAGCGCAGAACCGCCTGCGAGTAGCCGCCTCCTTCCAGTTGGCGCAGGCCCAGGGCGTTTTGCTGCTCGGCGCCCAGGTTGCTGGTGAGCAGAAGCACCGAGGTGCGCAAGCTGGTGACTCGACCCCAAGGGTCGCAGAGCTGGCCTTCGTCAAAGGCGCGCATGAGCACGTCGAAGACCTCGGGATGGGCTTTTTCCACTTCATCGAAGAGCACCACCGAGAATGGCTTCAGGCGCAATTCTCGCAACCACGGGGCGGGGGTCTTGTCGTAGAGACTTCCCAGCAGGCGGTCGGCAGCACCGGCTCCGGCGTACTCGCTCATGTCCAGGCGAATCAGCCGCTTTTCGTCGGCGAAGAGAATTTCCGCCAGCGTCTTGGCCAGTTCCGTTTTGCCCACCCCGGTCGGGCCGCACAGTAGCAGCACGCCCAGCGGGCGAGCCGGGTCTTGAAGACCGGCTTTGAAGGCGGTAATGATGCGCAAGGCTGCCTGTTGCGCCTCGGGCTGGCCGATGACGCGGGCCGACAACTGAGCCAATAGCTCGTCCGGATCGAGGCCGATTTCGTCCAGCAAAAACTCCTCGGGAATGCTGCTTTGCTTGGAGAAGGCCTCGACCAGGCGAGCGCGCGTCAAGCCGGCGGCCTTGGGGCCGCGTCCCACGTGTCGCAGAAAACGCACGGCTCCACCGGGTAGAGCTTCGTAGGGGGAAAAGCGCCGGAATAGACTGAGCAGCGTCTCGTCCAGGTCCAATCCGATGCGCAACCCGCTGCGCACCCAGGCCAATACTTCGGTGGCTTCCGCGTCGTTCATGGCCTCCAAGGGGAGCACCCGGAACAGGTCCGCGAATCCCGGAAGCAGTCGGCGACAGGCTTGCCATTCTGAGGTGGTGGCTTCTACCACCATCTGCAACTGGCCATCCACCAGATAGGGAGCCAGGAAGGCGGCCAGACTGCCGCCCGGGTCTTGACCGCCCTGGCGAATCAGTTCGGCCAGACTCTCCACGGCCAGGATTCCGCTGGCCTGTCCCAGTTCGGCCACCACTTTCTCGCAGCGTTCCTCCCACATCCCCAGGTAACCCATGCCGGCGATCAAGCGGGAGGCAGAGGTGCGCCAGATGTTTTTGGTGCGCCGGGCTGCCTCGTTGATCAAGGTAGTTTTGCCCACGCTGGCGGGTCCGATCACGGCCACCGAAAGTCCGGCCTGCAGGTTCTTGACCAGTTGCTTCAGGCTGTCCTCGCGGCCGTAGCCTTTGTCCCTGGCCTGATGGGCCAACTCGGCGACCGCCTCCAGGTTGACCCAACGCTTCTCTTGACCGCTGTTGGCAGCCGCAGGTTTTTTCACGCGAATGCGTCGGATCTCGAGACTTTCATTGGGCACAAAGCGCAGCAACTGGTCGGGGCTGAGGCCTTTTAGTTTGGCCTGCACAGTGGCCCACCAGTTCGCGCAGGCTGCGTTCGCCTTCGAAGTAGAATTGCAGGGCCAGGCCGGGCACCACACACATGCGTAGACCGCCGCTAACCTCCCCCACGGCGCACGGAAAGCGAAACTCCCAGGAGTAATCTTGAGGCAGAAGCTGATTTCCGATCCGGTATTCCGGACGCAAGTCGACGGGCACGACCAGGCATTGAAAGTCTTCGCAGTCGCTGGGGGACATCCAGGGATTTTCCTTGAGGTCTTTCTGCAGCAGGTCGACCAGCACTCGTTCTGCTTCCTGGGCGGTCGGGCCCTGAGCGGTGTAGGTGGGATCGTCCAGCAATACAGCCACCACTCCGTAGCTGGTGGGAAAGAAACCGGCGTGATAACGAAACACTTTCATCGCGTCAAGACCAACGTCCCCAGGGCCCAGCCTTTGCGGCACAACAATCGGCTGGCCACGTCTAAACAGGCGCGCTGGCCGAGGTAAATGCGGACCAGGCGAGCCTGAAAGGCCTCTTGTTGGACCCACACGCAGTGCAGGGAACCCGTTTCCACGAAGAGATGCAGACCGCATTCCCCTTCAGCCACCCGGTCGGCCAGGGGGCCTTCGATTTCCACTTTGTTCCCCTCCAGGCGGCAGTCGAAATCGCCGCCCTGAAAGGCTTCCTGGTAGCCCTTGAGGAGAAGGCGCTGGCTGCCGCTGTGACCCGACAGAACGAGAGATCTTCGTTGCGAGGCGGGTTGGGCCAGGCGCTGCTCCAGCCAGCGCAGGCGCAAGTGAATCTGGGCCCATTCCACCTCGCCTCCCTCTTGCAACCATTCTCCTAATTGTTGCTGCAGTTCCAGACTGGTCAGCAACTGTTTCACTTGCTCCGGGGCTAGCTGCCGTAGCGGTGGGGGAGCGGCCACTTTGCCCTTGGCTCGTGGACCGGGCGCCGGCCGTAAGCGGGAGCGCAGTGCGCGCAGTTCTTCGAGCAACTCAAAGTAGAGCAAGTCGCTGTCGCGCAGGCTTTCCTGGGTGTGAGAAGATTGTTCGGGTGCCAGTTCCTGACGCAAACGCTTTTCCAGCTCTTCCATTCTCAGGCTGAGCTCACGCAGAACCGGCTGGCCTAATTCAAAGTCCAGGACTTGACCCGAGGCCATCGGTTCGACTCGGACTTGTAGGTTTTCGTCCACGCGAATCAGGGTCAGGCCGTCCGGCGGTAGAGCGGCCAGGCGGCGGGCCACCGGCCCCACGATCTTCTCTTCGACCGTTCGTTTGAGCGCGCGCGCCCCCAGCTGGGGGTGAAACCCCGCGTCGATGACCAGTTCCCGAGCCTGGGGATCCACTTCCAGCAAGCACTGGCGGCGGCGCAGACCCTCGCGGTCGAGCAATTTCTGCCAGAGACGTTCTGCGATGCGGGCCACGGTGGGCCGGTCGAGGCGGTGAAAAGGCACGATCCGATCGATACGATTGAACAATTCCGGTGGAAAGAAGTCCTCGGCCGCCCGGCGGTAGGTCAGCTCTTCTTGCGGAGCTCGGCTGCGGATGCCCAGACTGGACCGGGTTTGCTCGGCACCCAGGTTGGAGGTCATAATCACGATGATCTGTGTGAAATCGACGGTTCGGCCACGCGCGTCGGTCAGGCGGCCGTCTCCGAGCAGCTGCAAAAGCAGCAAAAGCACGTCAGGATGCGCCTTTTCGATCTCGTCAAGCAGCAGCACGGAGAAGGGCTGGCTGCGGACCGCCTCGGTGAGCAAGCCTTCGGGGCGGTGAAAGGTGCCGATCAAGCGGGCCACCGAGTCTTCCCCTAAATACTCGTTCATGTCAATGCGAATGAGGCGTTCTTGACTGGAGAAAAGCGCGTTGGCCAGAGCCTTGGCGCATTCGGTTTTGCCTACCCCGGTGGGCCCAATGAAAAGCAGGCTGCCCAGCGGTCGGCTGGGGGACTGTAGACGGGCTTTGGTGAGCGCCACCAGCTCTGCGCAGCACTGAACCGCTTCCTTCTGGCCGACTAATTGCTCACCGATCTTGTCGGCCACGCTGGCGGCCTCCAAGGTGGTGCGGTCGTCCAGCAACTGCAGCGACATTCCCGAGTGCTCGGCGAACCAGTGAAGCAGTTCCTGACCGCCCACCGTCTGCTTGCGAAAATGGGCGGCCACTTGCTGCAGCAGTCGGGCCACTTTGCCGGGGTGGCTGGCGTCGCTCAGATAGCGGTCGCCGATCTGCAGGGCCTGGTGGATGGCTTCTAACGAGAAGACGCATTCCTGGCTTTCTTCGGCGGCGCGGCCCGAGGCCAGGGCAATGTTGCGATTCAGAGTGGAGTCGGGCGCATCCAGAAAGAGCACCTGAAAATGGTCGGCCAGGGCCCGGTCGCGCTGACGCAAGATTTGATAGGCTTCGGGCGTGATTTCTCCCATGACGCGAATCTCGGAGCGGTCCAGAAAAGACTTGAGCAGTTGGGCTGCGTTGAGAGAAGAATCACTGCTGACGCCGGCCGTGAGCAGGCCGAGCAGATCGTCGAAAACGAGCACGTGGTCGCGAGCCCGGCAGTGTTTGAGAATGCTGAGAAAGCGGTTTTCCCATTGGCCCACGTAGGACATGCCCGAGATCAGTCGACCCGGGGAAAGCAAATAGGTGCCGGCTCGTTTCTGCTTTTTCTTGTTGCCTTCTTGTTCGAGGCGCTGACTCACGTGGGCGCGGATCAGGGCGCTTTTGCCCACCAGACGCGAGCCTACCAGCAGCAGTGCCCCGCGCGGTGACGAGGCTCGCCACTGGGCGATTTCTCCCAGTTCGCGGCTGCGCCCTAGAAAAACTTCCGGGTTCTCTTCCATGCGCCGTTCCAGATTGCGTCCGCACTGAGCCAGTTCTTCAGCGCCCGAGCGCGTAGGCGCCCCACCCAGCAGGGCAAAAAGACTTTTGGGTGCGGGAGGTTCGGATATTCCCGGGGGATCGATTTCCAGCGCGGCAAAGTGAATCCAACCACGCTGAGCCAGGCTGAGGCTTTCCGGTTCCAGGGTCGAGCCTTCGCGCTTGAGCTGGCGCAGGTGATAACGCACGGCTTCGGCCGCCTGTTCCTCCAGTGAGGGTGTCTCTTGCACGGGGAACCAAAGGTGGGCGAGACTGGGAGTGTAGGCAACCCTCTGTCCCAACGCTTGAAAGGTCACAAAGAGCAGCCGAACCTGGGCGGTGCGCTTCTCATGCTCGAACTTAAGCTGGAGAAAATGTTCGCGAAGATCCGGGCAAAAAGTCATGCGCGCAAACTGCTCGAGGCGGGCTTCTTTGCGACTTCCCTCCAGATGCTGACGCAAGTTGTGCTGGGATAAGTGCATGACTTTTTTGAGCAGGGGCGCGCGCACATGAAAGAGTTCCGGCCAAAAAAGTGGGAAGCTTTGGTAGTGGGAACCGTCTCCTTGCACATAAAGGGGAACGCAGACTTTCATGGCAACAAGGCCGCCTCGGCCGCTCGCCGCAGCAGGCGCTTCTCCAGAAACTTGTCCAGGATTTCCGGATGCAGATAAAGCTTGCCTCCCAAGGGGTCGTGACAGACGCCCTCATCCAGATTCCAGCTGCGCACGTTGACGGGGTGCTGCAGGGTGCCTTTGCGATGCACCTCCGCAGGGGGCTGATAGGCTGGCGGCACATAAGGATTGTTGCCGTCCCCGCTCAAGCGCGGGTCTGAGGAAACTTCCACCAGCACCGAGTCTTCTCGTCCCTTGTGCTGCAGCTTTTGCAGGCCGCCTTCGCCGCGCAGCCAGGGGGCGCAGAATTTTCCACTGACTTCCAAGAGGTAGCCGAGAGCTTTATGTCGTCCCAGGGCGTTTGGCTCGATCAAATGACGATCCAGCTGCGGATGCCAGGTCCAGCCGGTTTCGGTCAGGGTGAACGGTCGATGTTCGTGTTGCTGGCTCAAGCGCTCGGGCAGCACTCCTTTGAGACTGGGGAGAGAGCCTTTGCGCAGGCTGAGGGCTTCGAGTTTCAGCGAGTAACCTCGAGCTTGCAGCGTTTCCAGATAAAGCTTGCTGAGATAGTCCAGGCTGGAACTACTCTCGCTATAGAGCGCCAGCACCACCTGATGGGGCTGGGGTTGCACCAGGCAATAGGCCTGACGCAGGGCCGCCTCGACTTCTGCGCTCAGGGCGCCCACCCGCTGCGGCAGTACGTCGAAAAGATGCGGGTCGGACAGGGCGCCCAGAGCGACTTCTTCCAGGTCGTGGACGCGCGGGCCCAGTTCATCCAGGTGCTCCAGAAAAGGAGCGTGCGGCCAGGCGGTCTTGAATTTATGCTCGTGGCGCACTTTCTCGTTGCGTAATTCGGTGACCACCGGGCCTTTTTCCAGGCGGCGATAGCGGCGGCGCAATTGCGAGACGGCCTGATTGCATTCCCGCTGCTGTTCTTGCTGTGCGTTGGCTTTTTCCACCGTGCTCTGGGGGTAGGCGCGCACCAGCAGGCCGCCAGATTGGCTGACGTCAATCTGGATTTTTAGGGCCACCTGGGCCGGGTGGGCATTGAGCTGTTGGCTCAGGGGAGCCAGTAGCAGCCGATCGAGCGCGCGTTTGAGCGGACGCGCTCCGTAGAGGCGGTGGTAACCCTTCTCGGCCAGCAATTCATCCACCCCGTCACCGATTTTCAGTTCCAGGGAACGGCCGCGCAAGCCCTGGCGAAGTCCCAGTCGTTGCAACTCCCATTGGCAGATGCGCAGCACGCTCTCCCGTGAGAGCGCCTGAAAGGGAATGATCTCATCGATCCGATTGAGTAGTTCCGGTCGGAAGGCGGCGCGCACGGCCTGCATGAACTGGCCCGCGTTTTCTTGCTCGCGCAGGCCCAGGCCGCCTTTGTGGAAACTTTCGGCGCCCAGGTTGGAGGTCATCAGAATCAGGCAGTTGCTGAAATCAGCCACTTCACCCCGGTCATCGCTGAGGCGGGCGTCGCCCAGCACCTGGAGCAGCAGGTCAAAGAAGTCGGGGTGGGCTTTTTCGACCTCGTCGAAAAGCAATACCTGAAAAGGACGCTCGCGCACTTTGCAGACGAGCAGGCCGCTTTCGCCGCCGATCAAGCGCTTGACCGCCCAGGCGGTGGAGTATTCGCTCATGTCCAGGCGCGTCAGGCGGTCGCGATCCTGGAATACGAACTCGGCCAGGCAGCGGGCCAGTTCCGTTTTGCCCACCCCGGTGGGTCCGATCAGCAGGAAACTGGCCACCGGGCGATTGGCCCGAGTCAAGCCGTGCTTGAAGGCTGCCAGGCGGTCCACGGAGCGTTCTACCGCCTGGTCCTGTCCATGCAGGCGCCGGGCGAACCACTCGCGCACTTCCGAGCGCACAAAGGGTTGGCTGTCTTCCAGGAAGAGCAGCGGCAGGCCGCTCTGGCGCGAGAAGTGTTGCATGACCTCGGCCCGCTCGGGCCGTTGGTGTTGGCGTAACAATCCGAGCATAAAGCGCACCGGCCAGCCGGGAGCAGCCGAGGAGGAAGTGAAGCGCTCGTGCAGTTCGGCAACGGCTTGCAAGCACTGGGGAGCTTGCTGGGGGTAGAGGCGCCCGAGAATGGCCAGGGAGCGTTCGGCGGTAGCCGGCTCCAGGCGCATGACGGTGAAGGATTCCAGTAATTGCGGGTATTCGCGTTCGACTACCGCCAGTTGCTCGGGGGTGGCCTCGGCCATGCCTTGCAGCTTCTTTCCACTCAGGTAGGGGCGAAGGAATCCCGCCAGTCCGTAAGGATTGGTGCTGTGGCGCGCGCTCTCGAGCAACTCCTGGAGGCTTCCCAGGTGCAGGACGCCCTTGATCTTGGCCAGTTCCTCGATGAGCTTCTGGCAGCGCTGCTGCCAGCCACCGAAAGAAACCTCGCCCAGCATCAGGCGGGCGCCGCTGGTTTCAAAGAACGAGGTGGCGCCCAACTGAAACTCCTGGCGACGGCGGGCCAGTTCCTGGACCAGAGCGGATTTGCCGCAGCCGGAGGGGCCTACCAGCAAAACGTTGTGGTCAGCCAGAAGGTCGGCCAGTTGAGCCAACTCCGCCTCCATAAGCACAGCCCGAGGCGGTCCTTCCTGGGACAAGGGGCTGGTCAGGCGCGTAAGCTGTTTCTCTTCGTCTCGGTCCTTGGCCGGATCGATGCCTTTGACGGAGATACGCGTGAAGCGGCCGCTGAGGCTCTGCCAGCGCTGCATCAGGATCAGGTCGCCGGGCTTGCTGACCAGTTTGTTACGCACCAGCATGGCCCGCACTTCGCGGGACACCGCCTCTTGTAACTCCCCGGGTTTTTCGACGGTAAGTTCCAGTTGGAATTGCGGTAGATGAGCGGCCCACAGTTGTTTGCCGCCCAGGGAGAGTCGATAGATGACCGCGTCCACCTCGAGTTGGTAAGGCTCTTTCCAGGAACCGGAGTTCTTCTTGGGCGGTTGCACACTCACCTGAAAGCGCTTGAGCTTGACTCGGGCCGGACGCTGGTGTTGCGTCACCTGTAGAGGTTCCATCCTCTCCAGACGCTTCTTCAAACTGCCCAGCAGAGCGTCGGTCGAAGACCCCCGTCCCATCCGGGCCACTTCAGGGAAATACAACCCCTCCGCCCAGTGCAGCCCGTTCTCGAGCAGCGCCGTCAACACGTAGACGGGAAATTCTATGGACGCCTGGGCTTTCATCAGGGCGTGCTTCGAATTCGGGGAGGTGGAGACCTATTAGCCAAGTTGCCCCTCCGGGAAGGGGCATTTGCCCCCTGGGGAGGGGGCCGGGGAAGAAGCCTGGCCAGCGCCTTCCGAGGCTGCCGAGCAGCGCCTCCCGAATCGTCAGTGCACTGAGCTTAACTGCACTACAGATCCACTGAGGGCCTCAGAGCAGGCCCTCGACTACAATTCTCCAGGGGTTGAGCAGGGCGGCCGCTCGCCTGGGGTCCTCAAGAGGCTTAACGAAAAAGAAAAAGGGCGCCGTGGCGACGGCGCCCTTTGCTGACTGGCGGGTTTTAGTTGTTGATCTTAACCTGACCCATTCCGCCTTTGAAGAAGGGGCACTTGCCGATGTTGGCGGTATTGGTGATGTCGATGCCGGGAGGGATGCCGGGGAAGGGGGTTTCTTTGATGCGGTCGAGCACGGAGCCGACGGTGGTGCGGTTGATGCCGGACTCGGCCAGCGTCTTGTCTACGTTTGCGCCGGGGCCGCCCAGATAGATGCGGTCCATCGAGTCGGTAAAGGCTCGGGCCAGGGCGCTGCCGTCCCGGCCGCCGTCGGCTTCGTCGGCGGCCAGCAGGGCTTCGACGTTGCCGCGCTGCTTGCCCACGATATCTGCGTCCATGGACTTTTCGTTTTGCAGGCTGAACTGCACGATGGAACCGTCATTTTGACCGTTGTCCAGGCGATCGTGACCCCACAGGCGGATGACAGCATTGTCGAATTCGCCCAGTCCATTTTGTCCGTTCAGTCGATTGTTCATGTCGACCGGACCCTGCGCGAAGGTCAGCGGGCGGTTGTTGTAACGCTGGGAAATATCCTCGCCAGTCATATCTTGGTAGAGTCCGAAGAAGGCCTGGTCGATGCCCTTGCCCGTGACGCCGCCGTAGTGTTGCATGTCATAGTTGTAGGCTTCGCGAGCAAACTTGACTTCTTCGGGCTTGAAATCCTGGGGGTTGTTGAGGATGTTGAAAATCACTCCGCCGTCGTTTTTACCCGAGGAGCCGGCCTGGATGCCCCAAACGTGCAGGATGGCGCGTTGGCGGTCATCCAGTTCACTAATACGCGTTCTTTCGGCGCTTCCTACGCTGCCGGGAGCGGCCGCCCAGGCCCTGAAGCCCGGGTCGCTGACCCCCGGGGCCTGTGTTCCAGCGCCACCACCAGGATTACCTGCGCCGCCCACCCCACCAGCACCACCCGCACCATAAGCGCCGCCTACGCCGCCCACGCCACCGGCGCCGTATGCGCCACCCGCGCCACCCGCGTTGCCCGCGTTGCCCGCGTTGCCGGCGTTGCCGGCGTTGCCCGCATTGCCCGCTTTGCCGGCGTTGCCCGCGTTGCCCGCGTTGCCCGCGTTGCCCGCATTACCCGCCTGGCCGACGCGGTTGACAGCCCCGCCCTGGCCCATCATTTGTGCGTAGCCTTGGGATAACTGCTGCAGGGCGCCGAGGAGCATCTGCAAGATCTGGGTCATTTGATACATCTGCATCGGAGAGTTCTGGGCATTGGCCTGGGTTGGCGTGAAGGCGCTGGTCTGGCCGAAGCCACCGAATCCCCCCATCGTGGGAGCGCCCATTCCGAAGCCACCGAAGCCCCCGCCGAGTCCGGTGTAGCCGTAAATGCCTGCCATCGCCATATATCGTTCTCCTCTGAATGACCCTGATAGATCCATTCAAGCAGACCCGGGGTAAAGTCCGGTGAAAAGGAGTGGGCAAGTTTTTACATGGATGCAGTCTTTTCACTTCGCTTTCGCCAGATTTGGGCAGTTTGTTTTAGAGTCTAAAACAACGGGAACGCAGAGTCGTGCGCCAAGTAACTTTTGCCGATCTGGACCTTCGTCGACAGACAGACGCCCTCAACCTCGTCTATCGAGGCTATCATCAGCCTTTCCAGGTCTCCCAGGAGTGGGTGGCCGAGCACCTCCACGCGCATTGCGTCGACGCCGCGCGCTCTCCGGTCTGGTTGGACGCTCGCGGCGATGTGGCCGCCCTGTCTCTGCTGGCTTTGCGCCATGGAACCGGATGGATTGGCGGCTTCGGAGTTGCCCCCGCCTACCGCGGCAATCGCTTCAGCGGGCCGGTGCTGCGCGAAACTTTGCTGAACCTGGATGAGATACCGGTTCAGCTTGAGGTCCTGGTTCCCAACGTCAAAGCCCGGGCTACCTACCAGCGGGGCGGCTTCGAGATCACTCGCCAGCTGGTGGTGCTCGAAGGCCCGCCCGGAGACGCCGAGCAACCCCTGGGCCCGGCTGGTCCGCCCTGCTGGCAACGCCAACCGGCCTCCCTGGAGCGCCTTAGTAACCTGGTGTGGGACGAGCGGAAGTTGGCCCACCGCGGCAACCAGATCTACTTTGTAGGGGAGGGTGCCGTCTGGGGGGCGCTCGCCTTGCAGACCCGGCTGCGCCTCTCAAACGAACCGTGTGACAGCCCGCTTCACCGCCAGCTCTTGGCGCTCGGCTGGCACGAAGTCGCCCGCCAGTATGAAATGCGCCGGCCGACTCAATCTTCGTTGCTCTGACGGTAAGATTGCTCCAAGTTGCGTCGGTCCAGGTGGTAGTAGCTGATGCGCTCGGGCCCATCCACCTTCCAAATTTGACGTAGCAACTCCACCTGGTCAGGGCCCGCCTGGGCTTTGACGGTCTCCACTCGAATCAGGCCGCCATCTGGCGAGAATCGGCGAAATTTGCATTCCAACAGTCCATTTTTGAACTGAGCCTCAGCTTCTTCTACATTCTCGGAGCCCTGGTGGCGCAATAGAATGTGACCGGGTCGAGGGTCCAGGTCGAACTGTTCCGAACTCTCGCCTTGCTGGTTATCGGTGGCCACCACCTGAGCAATCAGGGCTTCCACATTGTCGAGCTGTTCTTGCGCCTCGCCCGTGCTCAAAGGCTGATGGGGCCGGTGCAAGACCGCTTCGGGAATTTCTCGAAGTAGACTTTCCATCCTGTGCTCTTTGGGGGCGGGGGGTTTTCCCCCTGTCGGACAGAACTGGCCGGCCATGAATTACCAGCCCTACGCGCACATCTATGATGATGAGTATCGGGACTACACCGAGGACATTCAGTTCTACGTGCGTTGGGCCCGGCGCTGCGCGGCTCCCGCACTTGAGCTGGGCTGTGGCACCGGACGTATTTTGATGGCCCTGGCCGAGGCGGGTTGTCCCGTTTGGGGCCTGGAATTGTGTGAACCGATGCTGGATCGAGCTCGCGAAAAGCTGGCCCGGCTCCCCTCTCAAGTTGCCGAAACGGTGAAGCTGGTTCAGGGCGATATGCGAGATTTTGAGCTCGATCAGGAGTTTGGCCTGATTTACATGCCGTTCCGTGAGTTCATGCACCTGGCTCAGGAAGAGGATCAGCTCAGCTGTCTGGAAGCCATTCATCGCCATCTGACCCCGAATGGGCGCCTAATTATCAATCTTTACGACATGGACCTGGTGACTCTCTCACAGCGGAGCGAGTCCAATGTCCCGCTCTACCGTCAGCATGGCGGGGACTACGTGGATCCTCGCAACGGCCACAAGGTCTACCTGAGTTCTGCATCTCACTACAAGCCGTCTACCCAGACCTTGCACGAGGAGCGCTTTTATGATCGAGTGGATCCTGAGGGAGCAGTGGTAGAACGGCGCATGGTCAAGATCACCCAGCGATGGTTTTTCCGTTGGGAGATGCATCACTTGCTGCATCGCTCGAACTTCCGAGTGCACGAGTTATTCGGGGGCTACGAGCGTCAGCCAATCGGTGAGATGGGCTCAGAGATGATCTTTATCGCCCGTCCGGCCAATGAGAAGGAGCTGCAAACCGAAGTGGAGTGGCTGGAAAACAAGTTGGCACGCATCCGTTCTTACAAACGGAAGTAGCCATCAGGGGGCCTGGTAGTGAAGGCCGTAAGCCAGAGGATGGTTGTTCTGATAAGAGATCGGTGGTTGCTGCGGGGTGTTCTTAACCGAGATGGCATTGGTGACCAGCACGCACCAGGGGAGCAGCGCCAGCATCGCCAGAAACAGCTGAAGCCAGGGTGAGGGAACCAAACCGCTATTCTTCTTCATTCCCTAAGAATATTTGGAAGCAAGCCTGACCAAGAGATGCTTTAGTCCTGATTGACTAGTATGGTAATACCGTGAGGAACTTTGCGTTCAGGAAACAATCTTACGGTCATGGAACGCTATTTGCCTTGTAAATCTTGTCACGCCCTGAACAAAGTTGCCGAAGAGCGCCTCGCTTTTGGACCGCTCTGCGGAAAGTGTAAAAAGTCCTTGGAGGTTCTGCCTGTTTATTCTGTCGATCGGAAAAGCCTGGATGCGATCGTACGTTCTTCCCCGATTCCGGTGGTCGTAGATGTCTGGGCGCCCTGGTGTGGACCGTGCTTACGTTTCGGTCCGACCTTTCAAGAGTACGCCGATCAGCATCCCCAGCAGGCCCTCTATTTGAAGCTAGACAGCGAAGCCCATCAGGACGCGGCCCGGGCGCTACGGATTCAGAGCATCCCTACGTTGTTGGGTTTTCGTCAGGGCAAGGAGGTGGCCC
>JALHOV010000179.1 GCA_022842865.1 Vulcanimicrobiota bacterium
CCACATCTTGAACACGCACCACGCGGTTCTCCAGGCTGTTGAGGAAAGTGATGGTGGGTTCCAGTTCCAGGCCGGCGGATTCAAAGGCGCGGTGGATACACTCGGGGGTCAAATCATAGAAAGTATCGGTTTTATTTTGGGGCATCTTCTAGCCTTACGGATTTCCAGCCGAGTTCCTCGGCTCAAGTTCGTCGACCAAGAAGGAGGCGGTGGGCGGGCATAAAAGGCTTCCGGTACTATGGAACATCATGTTGCGGGCTACGGCCCGGTCGCTAACTCCTGGATCGTCTTCAAATGGGTCATGATCTGGCTTATGGCCTGTGGCCTTCCGATTGTCGCCTCACTGGCTCTACCCCAGTGGGTCAAGACGGATAGTCACGCCGAACATCATTGATTCGGCAACTCGATCACGTCGCCATAGCCGTCCCCAGCTTGGATGAGGCGGTTCCTTTTTATCGCGATGTGCTGGGGCTGCCCTTTCTCTATTTTGAAGAGGTCACCGACCAGAAGGTCCGGGTGGCCTGCTTCGATCTAGGGGGAATGCGCCTGGAGTTGCTCCAGCCCAGCAGCGAAGACTCTCCCATTTCCAAGTTCTTGACCCAGCGTGGTCCCGGCTTGCATCACCTGGCCTTTCGCACCGATGACGTGACCTCAGAACTGAGGCGCGTGCGCGATCACGGGGTGCGCTTGATCGACGAATCCCCGCGCCTGGGCGCGGGCGGAATGCAGATCGCCTTTCTGCATCCAAAGTCTACCCAGGGAGTTTTGATGGAGTTGACCCAACCCGGTGAGCATGTGGAGTGAGTTTTCCGTCCCCGGCCTGGACGAATGGACGGCTCTGGTGGCCAAGGAGGCCGGCGGCAAATCCCCCTCCCAATTGGCCAGCCGCAGTTGGGAGGGGCTGAGTTACGCAGCCTGTTGCGAAGCTGCCCAGACCACGTCGGCCAGCGGAACGCCCGCTCAAGACCTGCGCATCTGCGAACTTCAACCCGACCAGAGACCCTCTCAGATCGAGCCCCAAGCGGTGCTGCGCGGTCCGCTCGGGCTGCCGACCTTGATCGCTCTGGCCAACCGATTCCCCGAGGTCCAGGCGGTCGAAATCGACCTCTGGCAGTTTCTCCAGCAACCCGATTTTGCGTGCTTTTCCCAGGCCCGAGCCGACCTGGAAATCCGCTTCACCAGCCAGACCTGGGTGCAGCAAGGAGCGGACGGGGTTCACGAGCTGGGCTGGAGCTTCGCGGGTCTGATCGAGATCCTCAGGGGTCTGGAGAACGCCCCTGCCGGGCCCATCGCCCTCAAATTGTGCGCCGGGCCTCGCCTGCTGTTGGAGATCGCCAGAATGCGGGCGGCCCGACAATTATGGGACACGGTTTGCCAGGGCTTTTCGCTGGACTGGCCGGCCCGCATCCACCTGGTGCAGGACGCCCGCTTTCTCACCCACCAGGACGCTCACAACAACTTGCTGCGCTCCACAGTAGCGGCCGCCGCCGGACTGCTGGGAGGGGCCGCCAGCATCGAACTGTTGCCTTGTGATGCCAGCCCGGACGCCAGCCGCTGGGCCGAGAACGTGCTCCACCTTCTGCGCGACGAATCCAAGCTGGGCAGCGCCAGCGACCCGCTGGCCGGCAGCGGACTGATTGAGGATCTGACCCAGCAGTTGGCCGAGGCCGCCTGGAAAGAAACCCGGCGTCTGGAAGCGGCCGGTGGATTGTCCCGCCAAAAGGATCTCTGGGCGCTGGCTCGCGATCAACGACTGCGCTACGAAGACCAGCTGCGCCGAGATCAGCAGGGCCTGGTGGGAGTCAACCGCTACGTGGCCAACACGGACTTCGCCAGCGGTCCCCCTCAATTGAGTTATGCCAGCGGCACCCCGGTGGCTTATGAGCAAGCCGTCAAACTGCTGGAAGAGGACAAGGCCCTGCACCACACCGGACTGCTCCCTCCCTTAGAAAAGCTGCGCTGGAGCGAAGCTTTCGAGGAAGCCTTCCGCCGTGGACAGGGCAAAAAACTGGACGTGCTGGTGCTCGGCAAGCTGACCCCAGAATTGAAAGCTCGCCAGAATTATGTGCGCACCTGGTTGGGGATGGCCGGCATGGAAGGACAGTTTCACACCATGGAGACGCCCGATGGTTTCCTGGCGCCGTCGGTGTGGCTGCTGTGCTGCGAGGATGCGGTCGAGGGCGGACCGGACTACAAAGTCAGCATGAAACCCCCCGCCCTGGTGGGCAAACCTCCGCACAATTACCAGGGAGTAGCCGTTCATTCCGGCTGCAACCGAGTCTATTGTCTTGAGCAGCTATTGGATTTGATGCCGTGAAACACATTGATTTTAGCCAGGCCGATCTGGCGCGCGTGGCCAGTGCCCGGGCCGATTTCGAGCAGGTCGGCTTCCGCTCCGGGCTGCCGCCGTTCTTACGCGGTCCCTACGCCACCATGTATCTGCAAAGACCCTGGACCATCCGCCAATACGCCGGCTTCTCCACGGCCGAAGACTCCAACGCGTTCTACCGGCGCAACCTGGCCATGGGCCAAAAAGGTCTGTCCATCGCCTTCGATCTGGCCACCCATCGCGGCTATGACAGCGACCACCCCAGGGTGGCCGGCGACGTGGGCAAAGCCGGCGTAGCCATCGACAGCATTCTGGACATGCGCATCCTGTTTGACCGCATTCCACTGGACCAGATGTCGGTGTCGATGACCATGAACGGGGCCGTCATTCCCATCCTGGCCCTCTACATCGTGGCCGCCCAGGAACAGGGAGTGAAGCCGGCTCAGCTGACCGGCACCATCCAGAACGACATCCTCAAAGAGTTCATGGTGCGCAACACCTACATTTACCCGCCAGCCCCATCCATGCGATTGATCTCGGATATTTTCGCCTACACCTCGGCCCACATGCCGAAATTCAACTCCATCTCCATCTCCGGTTACCACATGCAAGAAGCCGGGGCCACCCCGGACCTGGAACTGGCCTACACCCTGGCTGACGGCCTGGAGTATTTGCGTTCCGGCCAACGAGCCGGCCTGGCGGTGGACAAATTCGCCCCGCGCTGCAGCTTCTTCTTCTGCATCGGCATGGACTTTTGGGCCGAGGTGGCCAAGTTACGCGCCGCCCGCATGCTCTGGGCCAAGCTGGTCAAGACCCTGAAACCTCAAGACACCCGATCTTTGTGCCTGCGCACCCATTGCCAGACCTCGGGCTGGTCGCTGACCGCTCAGGATCCCTTCAACAACGTGGGGCGCACCTGCATCGAAGCGCTGGCCGCGATTCTGGGCCACACCCAGTCGCTGCACACCAACGCCCTGGACGAAGCCATTGCGCTGCCCAGCGAGTTCTCCGCCCGCATCGCCCGCAATACCCAGCTTTTTTTGCAGGACGAGACGGATGTCACGCGCAGCGTCGATCCTTTCGGCGGATCCGTCTATCTCGAGAAGCGGACGGCGGAGATGGCTGCCCAGGCCTGGGGCTGGATTCAGGAAAGCGAAGAGCTGGGAGGCATGGCCGCGGCCATTTCGGCCGGCCTGCCGCAGCGACGCATCGAAGAAGCGGCTGCCCGCCGCCAGGCCCAGATCGACGCGGGCGATGACGTCATCGTCGGATTGAATCGCTACCGGCTGACCAACGAGGCCCCACTGGACGTGCTCGAGGTCGACAACGAGAGTGTGCGCGAGTCGCAAATCCAACGCCTGCAAAAGCTGCGGGCCGAGCGGGACACCGAAGCCGTAGAAGCCGCCCTGGAGGCCCTGCAAAACGGCGCCGCCGATAGCGGCAATACGCTGGAGCTGGCCGTGGCCGCCGCCCAGAAGGGCGCCACCGTAGGCGAGATGTCCACCGCTTTGGAGAAGGTTTTTGGACGTCACAAAGCCGTTCCGGCCGCCGTCAGCGGCGTTTACCTGAGGGAGGCGCACAAGATGGAGAGCGTGCAGCAGTGCCTGCGCGAAACGGCCGCCTTCGAGCAAGAGCACGGCCGCCGACCGCGCATTCTGGTGGCCAAGATGGGCCAGGACGGTCACGACCGCGGCGCCAAGGTGATCGCAGCCGCCTTTGCCGACCTGGGATTTGACGTCGACATGGGCCCGCTCTTTTCGGTGCCCGAGGAAGTGGCCCGTCAGGCCCTGGACAACGACGTGCACATCGTCGGCATTTCCACCCTGGCCGGCGGACACAAGACCCTTGTGCCACAGTTGATCGAAGAACTCAAGCGCTTGAATCGTCCGGAGATTCTGGTGGTGGTCGGCGGCGTCATTCCGCCGGCTGATTTTCCCAAACTGCGCCAGGCCGGTTGCGCGGCCGTCTACGGTCCCGGCACCGTCATCCCCGAGTCGGCCCTCGAGCTGCTTTCGCTGCTGCGCAAATGAGCCCCGAGCAGGTAGTGGCGGGCGACCGCGGCGCGCTGGCCCGCGCCCTGACGCTCATCGAAAGTTCGCGCCCCGACCACCAGGCTCAGGCCCGCGCGCTTTTGCGAGAGCTACCGGCCCGCCAAACCCAACGGGTAGGCGTGACCGGACCTCCGGGCGCGGGCAAAAGCACCTTGATCGAGAGCCTGGGCCTGCTAGCTCTGGAACAAGGTCGGCGGGTGGGGGTGCTGGCCATCGATCCCAGCAGCCAACGCACCGGCGGCAGCATCCTGGGTGACAAAACCCGCATGGAGGAGCTGTCTCGAGACGAGCGAGCCTTCGTCCGCCCTACGCCGGCGGCCGGAGCCCTGGGCGGAGTGGCGCGGCGCACGCGCGAGGCCATTTTACTGCTGGAAGGCGCGGGCTATGACCTGATTTTGGTCGAGACGGTAGGAGTGGGCCAATCCGAGGTGGCCGTCTCCCATCTGGTCGATACCGTGCTGCTGGTGGCTTTGCCCGGAGCCGGCGACGATTTGCAGGGCATGAAACGGGGCCTGATGGAGACGGCCGACGTCATCTGGGTCAACAAAGCCGACGGTGAGCGTGTGCCGGCCGCCCGTCAGGCAGCCAACCAGCTCTCCCTGGCGCTGCGTCTGCTGGGTAGCCGCACGCCCGACTGGCAGGTGCCGGTGCTGACCGGCACCGCCCTGGAACCGCCCGCAGCCCTCTGGGAGGCGCTGCAGCGCCACTTTTCCGCCCAGGTGCTGGAGATGCGTGTGCAGCAAGGCGTCTACTGGCTGGAGCGAGGCCTGGAAGAACGCTTGCTGACCCGGTTTTTCGCCGAAGCCGGCCGCTCGGCCGAGTGGCAAGCTCTCAGAGCCGGAGTGGAAACCGCTCGGATCAGCCCGGAACAAGCCCTGGATCAGCTTTTCAAGAGGGACTGAGCCAGTTTTCTAGCCGCAGTCCGGCCACGCGCTGGAAATGTCGGAGGTTGTCGGTGACCAGGGTGCAGCCGAGGGCCAGAGCGTGAGCAGCGATCATCTCATCCGCGAACCCTATGGACTGACCTTTCTGATGAAGCTGGGCCCGCACACGCCCGAAACAATCCGCCGCCTCCTGATCCCAGGGAGCCGTTTGGGAGGCCTCCAGAAAAGCCTCGACCTTCTGGCGCAAACGCGTCGCCTCCGGTTTGAGGGCCAGGCCGAAGCGGAGTTCACCCCGCGTGACCGCCGAAATACACCAACGGTCCCGATCGATCTGGGAGAGCCGGAGGTCGGCTGGCGACGGACTGCGGAGCAAACAACTGACGATGTTCGTATCCAGCAAATAAGTCGGCTTCACTCCTGCCAGCCAGCAAACGGATCGCGGTATTCCACTTCTTCCTCGCGATGAAGCATCAGTTCCTCGCTGTCCGAACCCGGACCGTCGCGCAAGAGCATAAACTGTCCCCAGTCCAGCGGGGGACGTTGAGATAAGATCACGTCCCCCGTGCGCGCGTCTCTGCGCACGAAGACGCTGTCTCCTTCGAAGCGAAATTCTGCCGGCAGGCGAACCGCCTGACTGCCACCATTCAAGAACAATCGAGCTTTCTTCATTGTAGATACTGTTTATATATACAGTCTGGATTCTCCTGCCCCGGAGGCTCTCCTGATGGCAGGGACGGAATTTCTGAAGCCGAAACGCGGGCCGTGGCCGAGCGCGTCCTGATAGTCGATGATAGTAGGGCGAACCGCTTTATGTTAGCCCAGCTGGTGCGTGCCCGGGGCTGCGACGTGGTCGAAGCCAGTGGTGGGCAGCAAGCCATCGACATAGTTCAGATCCAGCCAATCGATCTGGTTCTTTTGGACATTCGCATGCCCGACGTCGATGGTTTTGGCGTGCTGGAGTTTATGAAGGGGCGCGAGCACACGCGCCACATTCCCGTGATCGTGGTCTCCTCGCTCGACGACCTGAACGCGGCCGTGCGCTGCATCAGTTTGGGCGCCGAAGACTACTTGATGAAGCCCTATGAGCCCACCTTGCTGGGAGCGCGCCTGCGAGCCAGCCTGGAAAAACGCCAGATGCTGCAGGAGCTGATCAACCTCAAGCAAGATTTGCAGCGGCGCAACGAAGAACTTGAGGGCTTCAATCGCCGACTGGAAATCATGGCCTTCAGCGACACCCTGACCGGTCTGCCCAATCGCCGCTTCGCGCTGCAAGAACTGGGTAGTCACTGGTCGAGCGCCCATCGCACGGGGCGCCCGCTCAGCTGCATGATGGTCGACCTGGATCACTTCAAACGTTACAACGACACTTATGGACACGACACCGGGGATGAAGTCATCCGCCACGCTGCCGAGATCTTGCGAGTCACCGCCCGGGGGTCCGACTACCCGTGCCGATTCGGAGGAGAAGAGTTCCTGGTGATTTGCCCGGACACCGATGCCAACGGCTGCGCGGACTTTGGTCAACGCATTCTGAAAGCAATGTCCGAGAAGTCCCTCACCTGCGGCCAGGACGTTCATCACATCACCGCCAGTCTGGGCGTGGCTCAGCGTGAACCCTGGATGCAGAGCTGGAACGACATGCTGGTGGCGGCTGACCAGGCCCTCTACACCGCCAAGCACGCCGGGCGAAACTGCCTGAAAGTCTACACCCAGGCGTGACCAGCTGGCGCGACGAGTGGCGCCAGCTTCCGGTGCTAGATCCCGAATCCATGGGCAACGTCCACGAGATTCAATCCTTCGGGGGCAGCGCGGCCGTTCAGGAGCTACTGCTCCTCCTCGACTCCGAGTATCAGGAACTGCGCGCCAGGTTCGCCACCGCCGCAGCCAGGGGTGACACCGCCGCCGTGGGTTTGATCGCCCATACTTTGCGAGGCTCAGCAGCCAACTTTGGTGCGCGCCGCCTGGCCACTCTTTGCGGCGCCATTGAGAAAGCCGCCAAGAGCGGCCAGGAGGAGCCGTGGAGTGGGTGGATGCATGACATCGAAGACGAGTGCACACACGCGCTCGAAGCTTTCCGAAAGACCTTTCCGTGCGACCCCTGATGCCGCGAAGGCCTATGTGCTTGCCGGCACTCGCGAAGACATTTTGGCCAGGCGATGAAGGTGGTCGAACTGACAGATCACCCGGACCCCGTCGCTGGCCACAACCTCGAGCACGTCCCCCTGCCAATGCCGGTTCCAGCCGAGTTGCTCGACAAACTTTTCCACCGCCAGACGGTGGTTGGGAATCTCGCAGCCGGACACGGCGTCGCCCAGCGTAGCAAGCAGTTCGGTTCCCTTGAGTGCAAGGGGAGCGGCAAACTTGGGGTCGGCGATAGCCACCAGCAGATTGGTCTTCTCCAGAGCCCCTCGGTAATAGCCGGGCAATCCCAACAAACCAAGGGCCACCGGACCCAGCGTATGAGCCGGTAATTTCGCGCGCGGCAGCTCGGGGGTGGTGAACTCCTCGATGCCCAGCTCCTGGCCCAGAGCTCGAAGTTGCTCGGCCGCCTGCAGCTGCTCCGGGGGAATCTCCGAGGCGGTATTGGCCCAGGCCCACAGCCAGGTATCGGAATCAGCCGCTTCGGTGCCCAAAACCTGCACCTGATAGGTCGGCCCCGGCGCGAAGGCCATGGTGCCCGCGGCCTTGTCGTAGTGCCAGGTGTGCTGACCGATGACTTCGGCCAGGTGACGCTGTTTGCGCATGCCCATCAGGATATGCGTTTCGTACAATTCTTGAAGCTTATTCGTCATGCGGGCGGGATTCGCAGCCAGCGGGAGAAGGCCTGCGGGTGATTGCCCTGCGCGCTTTTTACTGTCCCTGCTGCGGCGCCCGACTGGACCCACCGGGTTCGCGGCGAGTGCACTGCGCCTACTGCGATGCCCAGTTGCAGGCCGAACCCGAGTTCATCAGCGAGAGCCAACCGCAACGCAGTGATTTTTCCTCGCGCCTCAGTCAGAATCGCAGCGCCCGTTTTGAGATGTCCTGGCTGCACCAACGGGTCTGCGAAACCGAATTGGACCTGCTGCACTTTGAATCGCTGAGCGAGAAGCACAGCGCGCTGGTCTATTTGCGCCGCTGCGACGGCGAGGGGCGCAGCCAGCCGGGAGTGTTGCCGCTGCAACCTTTGATCGAAAACCTGAAGGCCTATCGCGATCCCGGGCTGGCCGCTCATCAGGCGCTGGAATGGTTGTGCGAGCAGCCCCAGGGTTTCGGCCACAAGTTGGAATGCGCCATCTGCCTGTTTGACGAGGAGCGTTCGCGCGTGACCGTCTATTCGGCCGGCTGCCGCGACGCCATTTACTGGCTTTCCAACGAGCAGGCCAGCGTGACCGATCTGGCCGGTTATCAGGGGCCTTTGGAACGGAAGATGCTGGCCGAGGAGCGCGATCACTTTTCCAACCAGAAGCCCTGCCAACTGGCCGCTATGGACGCGCTGGTGATCGTCTCGGCCGGCTACGCGGGCCGGGGCGACGGTCCTTACGCCAGCGGCACCTCGGTGCTGGTCCAGGAGCTACGGGAGCTGCTAGGGGAAGACCCTCTACGCCTGGTCACGCTGGCCAAGAACGCCTTCTGGGAGAAGCGCTCCCCGGCCGCCTATGAGGAAGACCCGAGCAATTCGCTGCATGTGGTGGCGGTGCAGGCCAGGCCCAACCAGCTGAGCGCACCGGCCACCGCGTTTCCGCTGCAAAGCCTGGCCACACCCATCTTCGAACTGGCTGGCTGGAGCGGTCCCGACGACTTTCTCGAGTTGCTGCCCCTGCACGATGAGCGCCACGTGCTGGTTTGGGCCAGTAATGACGGCTTGCCCTGGAGCCCGGAACAAAGCGACCTGCTGCGCGAGGCGGTGCTCGAGGTGCTGGACCGGCCCCAACACGGCGACAACGAGAATCCGCGTGTGGCCGGTCGCCTGGCCCAAGAACGCGTGCCCCTGACCCGGCTGGTGGTCATTCAGTGCTTCGACCGCTACCGGCGCATCAAGTATCATCGGGTGCACAACCCCCACCCGGTTTACCTGGCGCCGCGCCAGGGCCAGCAGAGCAGCAACATTATGGCCTACGACGAGGGCGGGGAAGTCACCCTGGACCCCGGCTCCCGGCTGCTCTTCCCGGGCTGCCCGGTGGCCGGTCAGCCTTTGACCATGAACGACCTGGCCGCCGTCTGGCCGGGCGGCAAGGCCTCGGCCCTGCACCTGACCCTGACCAAACTGTGGACCACCCCGCCCTGCCAGGCGGCCTTGCAAAAGGTGCTGGCGGCCGTGGTCAGCGACGGAATCAAGGCGACTCCTGGTTATTTTCTGGTGACCTCACGACCGGAGTAAGCCGCTTCTCTAACTGAAGGTGGGGGCCGCTCTTCTTTTGCCGTATCCCGACCAGCTCAAAGCCGTTGAGCAGATTCAAGATCAGCATGCGCTTGAACTGATTGCGCGTGCCCGTGCGCACCATATGGTAGCCCTGCTCGGCCAGATGCTCGTGCTGCAACTCCATCAGGCGGCGCCCGATCCCGTTGCCCTCCTGAGCCAGCGCCACCGCGCCCAACCAGCTGTTGAAAATCCCGGGGCGCTCGCAAAAACCCAGCTTGAAGCCGGCCACTCCGCCTGAGTCCCGAGCCAACACCAGCAGCCGCTTCTTGTGTAGCTTCAGGGTCTTGATCACCCGGTTCCGATGACACGTCCCCATCCGCTCCCGAGCCACCTCCAGACAGCCCTCCAACAACTCCCGATGATCCAGCGGGTCAACCAGTTCAAAATGCATGACGAGGGCTTGGCTGAAAGCACATCGGGTCCTACGTCCAAGAGGTAGCCTTCCGGGGCGGTTCGAACCACAGGGCATGCTTTCTGCCATCGCCCTGCGCCGCCTGCGCATGCTCTCCACCGCGCCCTCGGGGGTGGACCTGCAGAGCAAGTTGACTTTCCTGGCCCAGTTGGCCGGCATGGGCTACCGGGTGGAAAATCCGGACGGCTACAACGACTCGGTGCTCTACGATTTTGCCGAGACGGTGGAGGTGCTCAAAGAAATGCGCGGCGGCAAGGTCGACTATGTGCCGCTCTTCTCGGGATTTCCGGACAAGGTTCCCGAGGACCGCGCCTACTTCGTCGACCGCCTGATCGGGTATTTGGTGCGCGATTGCCTCACCTATCCCCAGGGAACGCGGCTGGAGAACGGTTTGGTGGTGCCCGACTGGCTCTTTGACCTGAAGGAATTTGGCGCCGACCCGATCGCGCAAATGCAAGACCCGCAGCGGTTCGCCGCGGCTCGAGAAGAGCAGTCGGGTCGAAAACAAGATGCCCACGTGGAGTGGGTGTCCCTGCGCTTCGCGGACTTCGCCGAAATCGAAGAGCGCGCTCTGGATTATCTGCGCGGCAATCTTTACGCCCGGTCCTCGATCCAGGAGAGCCTGCGAACCGATCTGGAGTGGCTGCTCGGCCATTTTTCTGCGGAAACGATCGACCCTGACCAGGTGGTCTTTCGCGAAACCAGGACCTATCTCAGCAAATACTACTGGCAATGCGGAAACTACCTGATGGTCTCGCGTCTGTGCGACACCCCCACCGATTTCCTACGCTTGTTCGCGGCCCTGACCGAGGGCGATGTCTCTTTGGCGGGAAAGATCACCTATCCCCGACTGAAGCGCGCCCAGCGCCGGGTCATGCTGGAGGCCTTGGAAGGGGCCAGCAGCCTGGAAGAGGACCTGCGCCGTTACCGCGGGCTGTGGCTGGCGGTAGGGCGCGGGCTGCACCCGGCGGCCGAGTCCAAGAATTACCCGCGCACAGCCGCTGCCTTTCAGGCCCTGCGTAACGGCACCATCCGCAGCTTCAACTCCAACATCGAAATGGCGTTCCAGGCCGGCACCTCTCTACAAATTTTGGATCGTCTGGCCCAACGGCCCACCCTGCTGGCCCGCCGCCTGCAGCAACTGCTCAAGGCCAATCCCGGCCAGGAAGAAGCCATTTTCCACAAGCTATCGGAGTGCGCCGCCCAGGTGCCCCTCAAGATCTTGATCCAGCTTGAAAGCACCTTCCGCAACCAGTGGCGTTCCAACTACCGATGCATCTTCAACAAAAACGGCAAACTACGGGTGCTGCCGCGGCCCTATATCCTGCACGGAAGCATACTGGAGCGCTTGGCCGACGTGCTGGCGGCGGAGGCCCGTGCCCAGGTGACCGCCAAAACCTCGTGGGCAGGCAAGAAATGCTGGATTGATCCTATTCTTAAGAACTACACGGTGCCCTTTCAATTGCGCAAAGCCTCGCCCGGTATGCTGCTGCTGGGCCGAGGCACCCGTCTGCCGCTAGACACCGGCAAGGTTCTGCGTCTGTTCGTCTACTGGAAACAGCAGAAACACCGGACCGATCTGGATCTTTCCCTGGTCAAGTTCGATCAGAACCTGAAATATACGGGCCATGTCAGCTACACCCGACTGGCCTCGGAAGGCATCGTGCATTCTGGCGACCTGCAGGATGCGCCTCTGGGCGCCGCCGAGTTTATCGACGTGGAACTGGCGGCCGTGGCCAACCAAACAGACTGCCGGTACCTGGCTCCACAGATCAACCGCTACAGCGGGGAGCCTTTCGGTCACATGGACTGCCACAGCGGCTGGATGATCCGCGACCGGGTGGATGCCCGCTATGAAACGTTTGACCTGAAAACGGTGCAAAATAAATTTGACCTGACCGGCACCTCCGGTTACTGCGTGCCCATTCTGGTCGACCTGGTGCGCTCGGAAATCGTCTTCATCGACCTTTACGTCACCGGCTCCCGCTCTCACAACACCGCCGAAAGAGCGGTCAGCGATTTGTCCGTCCTCAGCGCCGAGATGGTGAAGCTGGGTGAAATGCTGCCCAACCTCTATGACCTGGCCGTTCTGCATCAGCAGGCGCGTGGCGCGCAGCGGGTGGAAAGCCAGCCAGAGGCGGAAATCAGCTTCGGCTTGAGCGGGCAGACCTACGCGGTCGACCGCATGGAGAAAATTCTCTCGGAATTGTGTTAGGATAGTCTCTGAGAAAGGCCTGGGAAGCGCCTCCTTCTACTTTTTGCCTATTGCGCTTCCGATTTCCTTTCTCTTTTCTTTTTAACGAATACCGGCCAGAGCGGCCAGAAACGCTCCCGCTTCGGGAACGCAACCCTTCCCGTAGTTGTGGTGGCCGTCCAGGGTGACTCCGCAAAAGAAAGTGCAGGGCAGGTCGTCGAGCAGGTCGTTGCCCATCTCCAGAGTGTAGACCTCAGGCTCATCCCCGATCACGGCCAGGAAGTAAGGCTCGGGCGGTTCAGTCGGCGCGGGCATGGTGATCAGGAGCACTTCCCCAAAAGTCTCCAGACGAGGGGGGGGCGGCAGCTCTCGCACTCCCAGGTGCAGTCCGGCGTGCACCCACAGCTTGCGCAGGAGCTCTTCCTGAAGTAAGGCTTGACGAGTGCGCGCCAAATCAGAATGCAAAAGACGCGGCAAGATTCGGAAGGCCAGCAAGTAGCTTGGGGTCACGCGTAAGCCGCCAGGGCTACGCCGGTCTCGAAATAGAGCTCGCCCTTGTCGGTTAGCAGAACGTCATGAAGGCGGCCACCCAACCATTCACAGGTCACCTGCTTCACCCTGGCCTCCAAAACGCCGGCCAGGTAATGGACCTCGTCCACGCTGGTCACCTGAAAGGGCCGCTGGCGCGAGCCGTCCCCGCTTTCCAAAAGAAACTTGCGCACTTGCTGACAGAAGTAGAACTCGAACTGCTCGCCACGCTCGTCTCCCTTCTGGCCGTGCAAGTAAGCCAGCCCCAGGTGGGCGCGCGGATTCAGCAAGTAGGTGGGAACCAGGCGGGTCGAGATTTGCTGCGCTTCTTCCAGGTGCCCGCCATCCAGAGCCCGCCAGAGCTGGTCCACCGTATCCAGATCGGGCCGATAGTTTGGGCTGCTCAGCACCAACTGGCGCAAAACCTGATAAGTTTCGGGACTGGGCCCGCTCAGAAATTCTCCCACCTCTTGGCGCACCTGATGAGATTCTGCCCCCTTGCGTACGCGCCTGTCTGTCGGTAAGGCAATAACCTGGTCATTTTTCTGTAACCTTTTCAGAATAGTTTGAGTTTGTGATTATCGGCGCCTCCCCACGACCCCCAGCCATCGCCTCCAGGCCTCGCACCGGTGCTGCCGAGCAGGCCGCCTCCGAACCGCAGGACCGCATGCTCTTTCAGCTTCCCGGTCAGGCCGGCAGCGTGCGTGGCCACCTGGCCAACGACCCGGAGCACGCCTTCCGCCCGTCCAGCCAGTATCCACTGCGCACCTATATGCTGACCGGCGACAACCAGGTCGCCGCCGTGGACTTCCGCGATCTTTTCGAGAACCTGAAAGCACGCGCTTATCCCAGTCAGAACTACAAAGTCACCGAGAAGAAGCTCGATAAAGTGGTGGCCAAATCGACCCAGGAGCGTGAACAGCGTCTGCAGGACCGCACCTCCACTGGTTTACGAGCCACCCCCAAGGACAACTCGCTCAATCCCACCACCGTCACCATGTTCACCGACAGTCTCAGCGAAACCAGCGGCGTTTACGCCCAGCAGCTGGCGCAAATCGGTCAGGTGGAGGGCTTTCAAGTGGTCCTGGCCGGACACACCGGCCAGATCGAAAATATCGAAGCCGAGCTAGACAAAAAACGCGTTAGAAACATCTCCTTCATGTCTTTG
>JALHOV010000180.1 GCA_022842865.1 Vulcanimicrobiota bacterium
GGTGCAGGCCGACCTGCAGCTCGTGCTGGACACGCAACGGCTGGCCCAGACCAACACCGACATCGAAACCACCCGGGCCACTCTGCGCGCTTTGCTGGTGATGGACCCAGACGATCCCGTGCTGTTGGTGCCCCCGGCCCCCATCGTGGTCGACGAGGACGTGACCATCAAGGGACTGCAAGAAATGGCGCTGGTGCACCGCCCCGAGTTGATCGCGCTGGCTCGCGAGCTGGATGTGGCCGAGGCTCTGCTGGATGCCGCCCGTAGCGAGAGCAATCCGCAGGTGGGCATGAATCTCGGCTACTACACCAATCCGGGCAGCGCGCTGGCGATGCAAGATACGGTCATGCTGAGTTTCAACGTCTCCTGGAACCTGGTCGACGGCGGATTGGCGGCGGGGAAAACGGCCGAAGCTGAGTCGCAAATCCGCACCATTCAAGACCAGGGCGAACAGTTGCGCCTGCAGGTGAACGTGGACGTCGAGAACAGTTGGCGCAAATATTTGCAGACCTACTACGATTTAAAGACAGCCGAGCAACGCGTGGTGACCGCCATGGTCTATTACGATATGGCCCGCCAGCGCTATGTCAACGGGCTGGGAACCTCTCTGGAAACACAAGAGGCATTGCGCAGCCTGAACAACGCGCGCGTCAATCTGGTGGTCGCCACCTATAGCCGAGATTTAGCCTTTGCCGAGGTGGAGCAGAGTCTGGGTATGGATTTCTTCGATCGCCACCTGAGCCTGGCGAAGGAAGCGGGAAAATAGTGTCAAGAACAAACTGGGTTACTCCACTTCTGCTGGGGATGTTACTAGGCTGCACGCCGGGAGGAAAAGAACCGGGACAGGGTGGCAGCGCCACGCCCGCACCGGGCAGTCCGGCACCCGCCTCCAGCGCCACCCCGGCCGGGCCGGCCGGGGCTGTGCCTAAGGTTGTGGTGGACACTGTCGAGCGTAAAGACATCTCGGTCGCCAAAGAATACTCCGCCCAGACTCGCGCTTCTCAGACGGTAGACGTCAAAGCGCGCATCAGCGGAACCCTGCTGGATTTCACTTTCCGCGAGGGCGCTCGCGTCTATCAGGGTCAGCAGCTGTTTCAAATCGATCCGGCCCCCTTCATCGCCGAACTTCGTCAGGCCGAGGCCGGCGTCTACAAGGCCCAGGCCGACCTGAGCCAGGCTCAAAATCAGGTGGACGTCAAACGAGTGCTGGCCGACGTAGCCCAGGCTCGAGCCAAACTGGCCCAGACCCAGTTAGACGTCGACCGTTACAAGCCACTGGCCCAACAGCAGATCATTCCGCAACAGACCTATGACCAGACGGTCACCAATCGCAATGTGGCCAAGGCCCAACTCGACGCGCAGCTGGCCATCTTGCAAAACACCCGGATCAGTGATTCTTCCGCCATCGCGGTGGCCAAGGCGAATTTGGAAGGCGCGCGCGCCCAGGTGCAAAGCGCCCAGATTAAGCTGGGTTATTGCACCGTCTTCGCCCCGGTCAGCGGCGTGATCGGCCAGTTGCAGGCCGACCCCGGGAACATTGTGGGACCGGCTGACCCCAACCCGATGGTCGTGATCTCGCAGAGCGATCCAATGTATGTAGAATTTGGCATCTCCGAATCGGAGTTTCTGGCTCTCAGCAAGTTGTTGTCCGGCTTTCAGTCCGGGCGCACGACCCCGACGGGGCGAGTTCCCTTTACGCTGCTACTGGCTGATGGCACCGAATACAACCGTAAAGGCGCTTTTATGATGACCGAGCGCGGTCTGGATTCCAAAACCGGCACCCTGCTGGTGCGCACCCGCTTTCCCAACAGTGAAGGTCGGCTGGTGCCCGGCCAATTCGCACGAATTCGTGTGGCCGCCGGCGGCAGCAAGACGGAAGTGCTGGTTCCGCAAATCGCGGTCACGGAAATGCAGTCCCTGCAGGCCGTCTACATCGTGGGGCCGGACCGTAAGGTGGAAAGCCGCACCATTACCACCAGCGGCACCTTTGGCGAGTCTTTCATCGTCTCGGAAGGCCTGAAAGGGGGCGAAATGGTGATTGTTGAGGGTCTGCAAAAGGTCCGACCCGGCCAGCTTTGTGAACCCACCGACCAACCCGAAACGCCCGCGGTCATCAAGTAATGGCCAAGCTTTTTATTCACCGGCCGGTTCTGGCCATGGTTATCTCGCTGGTTATTTTGCTGGTGGGCTTCATCAGCATGGGTTCACTGCCTATTTCCCAATTTCCTGACATCACGCCGCCCACCATCACGGTCACGGCCACCTACACCGGCGCTAGCGCCCAGGTGGTGGCCGACACGGTGGCCGCGCCCATTGAGCAACAGGTCAATGGCGCCGAAAACATGCTTTACATGCAGTCGCGCAGCACCAACGACGGTCGTATGGTGTTGACGGTCACTTTTGCCGTCGGCACCAATCCCGATCTGGCCAAGGTAGACGTGCAAAACCGCGTCAACCAGGCCAACGCTCTGCTGCCCCCCGAGGTGGTGCAATCGGGCGTCACCGTGCAAAAGAAAAGTTCGCAAATTCTGCTTTTCATCTCGGTCTTTTCCCCGGACGCCAGCAAAGACGACCTGTTCTTGAGCAATTATGTGGTCATCAACATGCTCGATCGCCTGGCGCGTATCAAGGGAGTGGGCTCGGCCGCCATTCTGGTGGGCCAGCGCGATTACGCCATGCGAGCCTGGGTTTCCCCGGATAAACTGGCCAAATTGGGAGTGACCTCGGGCGACATCATCAACTCGATCAAGGCGCAGAACATTCAGGCCGCGGCCGGCGCGGTGGGTCAGCCGCCCGCCCCCAAAGGCACCGAGTTCCAATATCAGGTGCAGGTCGAAGGCCGCCTGGACAACGTGGACCAGTTCAAGGACGTGGTCATCCGCACCAATCCGGACGGGTCCATTCTGCGCATGCGCGACGTGGCCCGGGTCGAACTGGGCGCCGCCGCCTACAACTCCTTTGGCCGCCGCAACGGCCAATCGGCCATTCCCGTGGGCATCTATCAGCAGCCGGGCGCCAACGCCATCGAGCTGGCCAAAGAGCTGCGGGCCGCCATGGCCGATATGAAGAAGACCTTCCCCACCGGCGTCGATTACGAAATCAGTCTGGACACCACCGACTTCGTGAAATCCTCGATTGAGGAAGTGGTGCACACCCTTTTTGAAGCGATTGTGCTGGTATTGATCGTGGTCTTTGTCTTCTTGGGCAATTTCCGCGCCACCCTGATTCCCATGCTGGCCGTACCGGTCAGTCTGGTCGGCTGCTTCGGCGCCTTCTCGGCCATGGGTTTCTCCATCAACACCCTGACGCTTTTTGGACTGGTGCTGGCCATCGGCATCGTGGTCGACGACGCCATTGTGGTGGTGGAAGCGGTGGAACATCATATCGCCCACGGGCTCGATCCGATCCCGGCCACCGAAAAAGCGATGGAAGAAGTTTCCGGTCCGGTGATCGCCATCGCCCTGGTTCTCTGCTCGGTGTTCGTGCCGGTCGCCTTTATGGGCGGAATCACCGGACAGCTCTACCGCCAGTTCGCCATGACGCTGGCCTTCTCGGTATGCCTATCGGCCCTGGTTGCGCTGACGCTGACTCCCGCCCTGTGCGGCCAGTTGCTGCGACCTCACAAGCCGATGCGAGGGCCCATCGGGCTCTTCCTGAAAGCCTTTAACGCCGTTTTCGAGAAAGCCACCGCCGGTTATACCTGGATTATCAGGAAGACGCTGCGCTTCAGTGTGATCATGATCGTGCTGTTGGGGGGCATCTACTTCCTCACGGCCCAGATTAACTCCAAGCTGCCTACCGGCTTTTTGCCCCCCGAGGACAACGGCTATTTCATGGTGCAGGTGGCCCTCCCCGACGCCGCCTCGCTGGAGCGCACCGACGCGGTGATGCGCCGCGTGGAAGACGTGCTCATGAAGACGGCCGGGGTGCAAACGGTGATTACCCTGGGCGGCTACAGTATCGCCAGCGGAACCTACAATTCCAATTACGGAACCTTTTTCGTGGTCTTCAAGCCCTGGGGCGATCGGCCCAAGGAACAGTCCGCCTTTAAGGTCATCCCGCGTTTGCAAAAGGAGTTCAGCCAGATTCCCGACGCCGCCATCCAGTGTTTTAATCCACCGGCCATTCCCGGTTTGGGAACGACGGGCGGTGTGACCATGGAGTTGGAAGACCGCTCGGGGCATACGCCTCAAGAGCTGGCCGAGGTCACCAAGAGCTATCTGGGCGGCGTGATGGCCGAGAAAGAAGTGGTGGCGCTGGCCTTTACCGGCTACACGGCCAACGTGGCTCAGTTGAAGCTGACCATGGACCGCAACAAGATCATGATCTTGGGCATCAACCTGAGCGATGTCTTTCAGGCGCTGCAGGTCAACCTGGGCGGCTACTTCGTCAACCAGTTCAACAAGTTTGGCCGCACCTGGCGCGTCTACGTGGAAGCCGAGGCCAACAACCGGGCTCGTCCGGAGAACGTGGGCTCGCTCTATGTGCGCTCTTCCAGTCAGAATATGATCCCCATCTCTACGTTAAGCACCTGGAAATACACCTTCGGGCCGGATACCATTACGCGCTACAACCTTTACCAGACGGCCGAAATCAATGGCATCAACCGCCCCGGCATCAGCAGCGGCGACTTGATGAAGTCCTTTGAGAAGGTGGCCAAATCGCTTCCCGACGGCTACTCCTACGAGTGGACGGGGACGGCTTTCCAGGAGAAGGCTTCGGCCGGCGGCCAGGTGCAGATTCTGGTGCTGGGCCTGGTCATGGTCTTCTTGTTCCTTTCGGCTCAGTATGAGAGCTGGATGGTGCCCATTTCGATTTTGCTGGGCATTCCCATCGGGATTATGGGCGCACTGGGCGCCACCTCGGTGATTCACATGGACAACAATGTCTACGTGCAAATCGGTCTGGTGATGCTGGTCGGTCTGGCCGCCAAGAACGCCATCTTGATCGTGGAGTTCGCCAAGATGGAGCACGACAAGGGCGTCTATCTCTACGATGCCGCCGTCACCGGCGCTCAATTGCGTTTCCGTCCGATTCTGATGACCTCGTTCGCCTTCATTCTGGGCGTGGTGCCGCTGATGAGATCGTCCGGTGCCGGCGCGGTGAGCCGCATCTCGCTGGGCACGGCTGTGTTCGGCGGCATGATGGCCGCCTCGTGTCTGGGCATCCTCTTCATCCCCTGGCTCTACACCTTCGTGCAGGGCTGGGCCTACCGTCTCAGCTTCAAGGGCTACAAGCTGCGCCGCCCCGCGCCCGAAGCGGTAGTCGCTCCGGTCGAGCCGGTCGTAGCCCAGGTCGAGCCGCCGGCTCCGGTCGTGGTCGAGCCAGTGGTGGTCGAAACGGTGGTGGAGACGCCCGTGGTGGAAACGCCCCCTCCCGCGGAACCCAAGGAGCCTCCGCCGGAAAGCTGAGTCCAGAGCAGGCGGTCCCGGCCGAAACCCAGCGATTGATCGTCTCCTACCGTGGGGCCGCCGCCCCATACGTTAGCCCTGGTGGTTCAGGCTTCGGGAGGAGGAGTGAGCAGGAGGGAGCCCAGCATGGGGAAGAGCAGCACCGAAAGCATGCCGGCGCCGACCAGGGCGACGCAGTTTTCGGGCTGCATGCGGCCGGTCTTCTCGCCGATTTCGGCAATGGCGACGATCAGTGGGAGGCCGGTGGCGGAGTAGAAGGCCAGGGCGCCGCGGTCTTTCCATCCGAGCCGGGTGTAGAGCAGCAAGGCGGGTAAACCGCGCACGATCAGCAGCGCCACCAGGAAAAGCAGCACGCGCAACAAGGTGGAGGGGGCGGCCAGGGCGGGCAGATCAAAACGGACCCCGGTGGTGATGAAGAAAACGGGGATGAGAAATCCAAAGCTGAGACTGTCGAGCTTGTGAACCAGATCCTTGCTATGGGCCTCGCGCATGGCCAGGCCGACCATGGCTCCGGCGCCAAACGCCCCCAGGATGACATCGATGCCCCAGAGGCCGGCCACGAACACCAGCATGCTCATCAGAAACACGCAAAGCCGCACGGGTAACTGCGAGGTGGTGTGCATCTTGCGTCCCAGTAAGTCGATGAAACGGGGAGGGCGGACCCGATAGGCGAGATAGGCGGCCAACGCCAGCCAGGACGCAAATCCGAGCAGCACCGCCGCCTGACCGGGGCCATCCGAGTCGCCGGCAGCCACAAGGGAGATGAGCGCGATGGGGCCAAACTCGCCGGCCGCTCCCACGCCCAACAGCAGCGTCCCAAACTCGGTTTCCAGCTGCCCCGAGTCCTTGAGGATGGGAATCAAGGTGCCGATGGCGGTGGTGCTCAGGGCCACCGCAACCAACATCACGGCGTTCACCATCCCGGTTTGATGCAGCAAGGCGCAAAGAAGAAACGAAACCAGCAAGGAAATCACCCAACCTCGCAGAGCCAACCCCATCGGGCGGCCACGGATGCGAAAGAAGTCGATCTCCAGACCGGCCATAAAGAACAGAAAGCACAGGCCAAACAGACTGAAGGCACCCATCACTTCAGAATCTCGAACCCAGCCCAGGCCGTGCGGCCCGACGGCCATCCCCAGGAGAATCTCCAGCACCACAATGGGCACCCGATAGCGCCGCAGTGCCTCAGCCAGCAAAGGAGCCAGTACGGCCGTCAGGGTGACCAGGGCGGCGCTCTGGCCGATCTTTGGCACGTGGTTGGCTGCCGGCGTGGCTCCCCAGGTTGGCAGCGAGGTCAAGGCCAGCAGGGCCAAAAGGCGACGTTTCATCGTGGGCGGTTTCGGCTGGAGCGGATCGGCTCCTGGCTTAGTGGGCCAGGCACTTCAACCAGGAAAAAATCTTCTTGGGCAGAATCTGCACGCATGCCAAACCCTATCTCTCGTCGTGATCTCTTGGGAGCCGCCGGTCTGGCCATCGTGGTCACCGGTTGCGGGTCCAACGATTCTTCCACGCAAGCGGCCTCCGGCCCAGCATCGGAACCACTGGGGCTGGTACGCTCCGCGGGGGCCCAAAGTCTGCCGATTCCCTCTTTAGCGCAATCGGCCAGTCCTTCTCTGCTCTTTGTGCAGACGGCGGTCGCGGGCGGAAGCATTCAGGCCGTGCCCGGTCAGGCCAACACCTTCGTGCTGATTCTGAAACAGGTGGGGCCGACCATCGTTTTCGCCGATCGACCGCAACGCTTTTTCCGCACCAAGTCCACGGCCGAGTTTGTGGCCAACGACTTTCCCGCTTTCGGCAACGTATTTCCCAATGCCGTCCTGGAAATAAGGAGTGGTGGGGTGACCCTTTCCACCATCGTGACTTTGCTCAGTGCCGCCACTAAAGTAGGCGATCCCAGCGAAGTCACTTACCTGGTGCGAACGGTGCCGCCCCAGTCTCCCAGCGACTATCAGGGAGGAGTGGTGCAGCCTTCTTTTCTGCCTGCCACCTTCGAATTCGCTACCATCTTTATCGACGACCTGAGAGAGGACACGTCCACCAACTATCTGGCCCTGGTCACACCCAACCAGCTACGTTTGACCGCCAACTTCACCGTGCGGATGACGGCTGGCCAATCGCAGGCGATTTCCATCCAAAGCTTCGTAGACTTCAACATTGATGTGCAGTTGGCGGTGGCCAACGACTCCCCGATCGTGCTGGAGGCTGACCCTTTTCCACTTCGCGTGCCCGTGAAGTCGACCGGAGTAGTCACCTTGCAAGCGCGAGCGGCATCCCCCGGCCAGGGCCCCCGAGACCTTTCCACTCAGGTCCGTATCCTGGCTTTCAATTCAGCCAACGCCAGCAGCTTCGACCAGGCTATCATCAACTTGCAGCTGCACGTTCCAGGCTAGGGTTGGCCGATGAGCTGATAGGCGCCCCAACCCCAGGGGGCGCTGGAAGCCGGGTCGGCCAGGCTGTCGAGGCGGGCCTGGCGGAGCGCCTTGGAGGTCGATCCGAGCTGTAAAAGTCGCGGATAGAAGCGCTGGAAGAAGGCCTTAGAAGTGTCGTCTTCGACGCGCCACAGGGTGGCCACCACCGAGGACGCTCCTCCCACCAGGAAGGCGGTGGCCAGACTCGAGACCTCTCGACCGGGGTCGCTCTGACCCAGGGCGCTTTCACAAGAACTGAGCACCACCCGACAACCAGGACGCAAGCGCAGGCCGTAGACCTGCTCCAGCGTGAAAGGACCGTCGCTCAGCTCGATGTAGGTCTGATTGAGGCTGGGACTGAGTCCGCTGTGGGTGGCCAGATGAAGGATGTCTGCCTGAGGCGCCCAGCGGACCAACTCGTCGCAGCGCGCTTGCTCGCCCACCAAAGCTTGAGAGCGCGGAAAGAGACCCGCAACCATTCGGGCCTCCTCGGCGGTAGCCGGTAAATCCGGGTTACTGCCACCCATGGCCACCAACTGGCCTCCGGCAGCCCCGGAAGGCGGATTGGAAAACCGAGAGCGCAGCAATTCGGACGGGGAAACGCAACTCCACTCCAGATTTTCTACCAGGTAGTGTCCTTGCGGGTCCTGGAGCACGTCCCAGGGCAAATACCAGAAGAGTCCACCGGGAATGACTTGAATTTGTTTTCCTTGCAAATCGGCACCCAGAGGAGCCACCAGACTGAGATAAAGCCGGCGAGCGGCCACCTGTGGCAAAGGTAAGCGCTGGCTCAAGGATCGGCGCACTTCCTGAATCCAGCTGCGCAACACTTCCTTTTCCACGGCCATTTGGATCAACTGGCAGCCTTTACTGTCGACGCGCATCACGTAAAGGTCGGCTTCGCCCGCAAAATACTGAACCAGCACCCGGTCGGCCGGCACGGTCTCCTGCAAAGCCACCAGGTCGGAGGGCGAGACGCCCATTTCATTATCCAGGCGCGGGTAACGCTGGCGCACTTCATTGAGGCGGGCCAGAAAAGTTCGTCGACTCTGACGCGTTTCTTGCAGCGGTTGGTCGCGACGGGAAGGAAACAGCAGTTGAGTGAGAGGCTGATCCATCAGGCGCTCACGCACTTCGGCGGGGTATTCCAAGAAAAGGCGGCTGAGCCGGGTGCGCGTCTCCTCCTCCAGCTGTAAGGCCTCGGCTTCGCGCCCGCGGCGCCGCAGACTGGCGGCCCAGTCCAGGCAAACTTCCCGCACAATCAGGCTGTCCTTGCCTCGGGCGATCTGGTAGGCGGCCTGATAGAGAGGGTCGGGCTGGTCCGAATTGCGGGCTTGAAAAACCAGCCGTCCCGCTTCGCTCAGTTCATCTTTGAAGGCGCAGCCAGCAAAGGCTGCCTGCGCCTGGTCGCGCTGACCCAGTTCCGCGTGGCAGCGTCCGCGCAGAAAGGTCGACCAGGGATTGCCGTCGTCCGGGCACAGCGCCAGGCCCTCGGCGGCCCGTTTGCTGCGCAGCAAAAAGTAGGCCCGCAGGCGCCGGCAGTCTTGGGCTTGCTGCTGGTCCTGGGCGCTGGCGCTGGCCCCGTAGAGAAGCTCGGCCTGACGGCAGGTCTCGATGGCCCGGTCATACAGGCCCAAAGACCAGCGCAACTCGGCCAGTATCCGCAAAGCCTGGGCTTCCTGCTGGGGGAGTTCGCCTTTGTGAGCGAACTCGGCCATTTTCTCGGCCGCCAGCATCGCTTCGGCGCTTCGGCCCTGAGCCAGCAGCAGGCGGGTACGGGCCAGATAGGCCCGAGAAGACTCCTGAGGACTTTTGGCCTGGCGAATCTGGTCGTAAACGCCACGGTCCAGGCGCAGCTGCAGGTCAGCATCGGCCAGCAGCTGCTGCAAAAAGAGCACCACCGGGGACTCGGCCGGGGGATGCACGTCGTCGGTCAGAAAAAGTCGTCCGAGATGGCGCGAGCCGCCATCCAATTCCACCATGAGGTCGCGTAAAACCGCCAGCGCCGGCGCATCCAAAGGGGCCGAGCGCATCAGGTCCAGTAGCTGCTGAAGGCTACGGCGGGCGGCTGGCATAGCGCCCACCTGAGCGCTTCGACTCATTTGAAAGCAGAGTACGCGCAGCCTGGCGGTGCGATCCGGGCTGAGCGCCAGGGCCTTCTCGAAGAGTTCGTCGGCCTGCTGCGGCTGCTGCGGCAGGTAAGTTTCGGCCAAGGCTGCCCAGAGGCCGAAAGGAGGCAGCTTCTGGGCGACCAGATCCTCGGGCGGCAGCGGTCCCAGGCGGGCCAGGTCCTCCTGGATATGGAGAAGTTGACGCCGGCGTCCCTCCTGGTCAGAGGCGGGCGTGAGCTGAAACCGCTCGGCCAGCAGGCGCACTTCCAGTTTGCTGGGCGGACAGAGTTCCACGGCGCGATCCAGGGTGGCCAGGCCGGCTGCCTTCTGATTTAAGCCCAGCGCTTGCAAGCGGGCCAACTGAGAAAGCAGATGCAGTCGGGCCGGACCTTGCAAGTTCTTCTCAGCCTTCTGCAAGGCGGCCAGACAGCGTCGGGCCGCGACGATATCGGTGCTCCGTTGCAACTGCTGGTCCACCCAGAAGGTGCAGACTTTCTCGATCAGCCACGGTTCGGAAAGCCGGGTGGCCGTCTGCAGCGCAGCCTGACAGTTGTCGGCAAAGGCTTGCCAATCGGCCAGTTCCCCTTCGGTCTCGGCCACTTTGAGTTGAACCAGAGTCAGCAAGGCCGGCAGATTCTCAGAGAGGGCCAGGGCGCGGGCGTTGACCAGCGTCATCAGAGCCTGATCGTGCCGGTCTTTCTGGATCTGCCGATCGGCCTGAGCCAGGGCCACATGAATCACCCAGGCGCCTCGCTGAGGGCGCATTTCGCTGGCCAGGTGGGCGGCCTCGATCCAGGATTCATCGGCTCGCTCTGTCTGCCCCTGGCGATCCAGCCCCTGGGCTAACGTGATCAGGCCGAGCAGACGCAACTGGGGAGGGCTGGAGGCGGCCACCACGCCACGCAGATTTTGCTGAGCCAGACCCCACTGGCTGTCGCGCAGCAGTTGGGCGCGCAGCCAAAAAAACTCAGGCGGCTGGTGGCCCGGCTGGTAGGTCGTCTCGAGCTGGCGCAACAAGCGCCAGGCCTCCCCCACCTCGCCTTCGGCCTGAGCCAACTCGGCGGACTGCAGCAGGGAAAGCGGCTTGACGCGCTGGCGAGCCAGACCGGGGCGGCCTTGTAGGATCCAGTCCCAGACGGAGTCGGCTGCACAGGTGCAACTGAGCAGACCGACCAGGATCAGAGCGCGAAAGACTACAGTTTGCCGGTGCCGGTGCAGTGGTAGCAGCGGCCCGTGCCGTTACAGCTTCCATCGGTGATGTTGGAATAGTTGCGGCCGCTGCCCGGCGGATAGTCGTTGGCGCACATGCCATTGCCGCTGCAGTAGTAGCAGTCCACGGCTCCGCGCAGCTTGACCTTAGGACTGCTGATTTTGACCTCCACTTTGTGGGCCTTGTCGTCGCGATGCAGGCCCACGGTAAACTCTTCGTTCTCGGCGGCGGCCGGCAGGGTGATGGGAACGAGCAAGGTTTCCTTGTCTTGTTCCACCTGAATTTTGGAGGGATTGCCATTAATGAACACCTGATAGGTATCGCTAGCGGCCACTCCAAGGCCGAGGCCGAGACCGCTGCAGAAAATCAGCAAAAGGATGGAAAATAGACGAAGTTTAGTACGCATTGGGAGAGTTTACAGAATTCGCAATGGGTTGTAAATGAGGCGAACTTTCCAATGCAGGATTCGCCGCGGAAAACAGAGACTAAAGCTCGACTGTGCCTGTGGTTTTGATGATCGGTCTGGTCTTGTTCGCGGGGGTCGGCTCGTTCTGGCTGGGCTGGCTGCTGAACCTGCCTGCGGTGCCGCTGCTTTTCCTGAGCGGGGCAGCCTTGAGCCCGTTTCTCCCTGCCCTTTCCTGGCAAGGCTTCAGTCCTCTGGTCGGGGTGGCCATCGCTCTGGTCTTTTTTGAGGGAGGGCGCAGCCTGGGAGCACGCCCGCTGGCCCATCGCCATCTGGTATCCCACCTGGTGGCCATCGGACCCAAGGTAGGCTGGTTGTTGATGGCCGGGCTGGCTCGTTTGTTCCTGGGGCTTCCGACCACGCTGGCCTTGCTGCTGGGAGCCCTCTTGATGATTCAAAGTCCCTACACGGTGCGTCCTTTCGTGGAGCGGCTGCGGGGCAAAGAAGACATGGCCGACGTACTTTGCTGGGAAAGCTACGTCGTCAGCTGCATCGGCTGCGCCTGGTCAGTCTTGATGTTCTTAATTATCAAGGTCAACGGGGAACACCCCGGCCTGGTGACCACCCTGGTGCTGACGGTGAAGGTGTTGGGGGTGGGAACGCTCATGGGCTGGCTGAGCGCCTGGATGCTGCTTTTCATCTTGCGCCGAGGATGGGCCCCACCGGAGTTGCAGCCGTGCCTGTGCCTGGCGCTCGCTTTGCTAAACTTTGGTCTGGCCCAAGCCCTTTTCAACGGCGCAGGGCTGGTGGCCAGCGGGCTCATGGGCTATCGAATGGCCGATGGCGACGCGGAGGGAGTGGGCGACCTGGGAAGCCACCTGCAGACTCTGCTGGTGGGCGTGGCGGGAGTGGCTCTGGGACTCTTTCTCCCCCTCTCCTTGCTGGCCCAAGAGCCCCTGCCCCGGCTGGCCTTCGCCTTCTCCCTGGTGCTGCTGGTGCGCCCTTTACTGGCCTATCTGGGCGCGCGCAAAGCCGGTCTGAGTCGCAGCCAGAATCGCCTGCTCCAGCTGGTCTCGCCGCGAGGAGTGCTGACGCTGGGCATCACCGTCCACCTGACCCAGCAGTTGAGCGAACTGGGCCATTCCGAGGCCTTGAGTCTGATCCCCATCGTCTACTGGTGTGTCCTGGTGACTATCCTGGTGCCCTGGTTGGTGCCGCTTGTTGTGCCCAGCTTCTTGCGGGAATCGCCGCCAGACGGGGAGAACCCGCTTCCATGAAATATCGCCGCACGGTGCGAGTGCGCTACCCGCTGACCGCCGGAACTTTGCTGCTGCGCTCCCAGAATGACTGGAACCGCGACCTGGAAGCCGACCGCGTGGACGAAGGGGGTTCCCTCTTCACCTTTACCGTGGAAGCCGACCAGCCATTCCTTTACGTCAAACCCTGCCTTCGTGTGCGAAAGGAATTGCACTGGGCGAGTGGTGCCAATACTTTGGTGCTGATGTTCGAGCCCGACCTGCGGGTCGATCATCCCTACTTTTTCCCGGACACAAAGGCCAGCCCTTTCCAGCCCATCGGGAGCACCCTGGTCTACCTGCCGCCCGGCTATCACGAAAACCATCTGGCCCGCTTTCGAGTCATTTACCTGCTGGACGATCCGCAGCTTTTCTTTCCCAGCAGTGGCACGTTGGAACTGCTGGCGCAAATGAACGCGGTCGACAGCTTCCTGGTGGTGAGCGCGACCTCGGATGCGAATCTGGTGGGAGAACTGAAGCCGCTGATCGATCGATCCTTGCGGACCCACCCAGGAAAAGCCGACACCGCCGTGATGGGGATTTCTCAGGGCGGAGTGGCCGCTTTTTCAGCTGCCTGGCAGAACCCGGACGTCTTTGTGGCCGCCATTTGCATGTCCAGTCCGTTCACCCAGCGGGACAACCTGCTCGAGCGCGTCTACTCAGAACCGCCTCGTTCCGTGGCTTTTTATCTGGACAGCGGTGGGCCGAGAGATCATTATGAAGCCACGCTGGCTATGGCCACCGCCCTGGTGCAACGAGGCTGGCAGCTGGGACGCGACCTGGTGCACCTGAGTCATGCCGAGCAAACCCCCTGGGCCACCCGCTTGCACATTCCCTGTCAGATGTTCGCCCGCTCCCTGCGCGACGTCAATTTACAGCAGCACGGAAGCCAGATTTCACCCGGCCTTACTTGAAATAATAGCGGGCACGATCCTGGCTGACCACCGGTCCGTTGCCCTCCCAGATCTGCCCGTGAATAACAGCGGTGACGGTGGTGCCCACTTTGTCAGTATTCTGGAAGCGATTGTCGATGATTTTCACGGGAAAATCAACATAGTCCAAGCCCTCTGGAATCTTAACCACCGTAGGCATCGAGAGTTTAAAGGTGGGCTCAAAGATGATGGAGA
>JALHOV010000181.1 GCA_022842865.1 Vulcanimicrobiota bacterium
GGCGAACTGGTTGTGCTCGGCCACCAAAACCATGGGGGCTTTCCATACCGAAGCCAGATTGAGCCCTTCGTGGAAGTCACCGGTGCTGGTGCCCCCGTCACCGATGTAAGTCAGGGCCACCCGGTCCACGCCCTGCAGGCGGCTGCCCCAGCCCACTCCCACCATCACCGGAATCATGGCGCCCAGCATAGAGATGGGGGCCACGACGCCTCTTTCGATGTCGCCAAAGTGCGTGTTGCAATCCCGCCCTGCGGTAGGCGAGGAAGCTTTGGCCATGTACTGGGTGAAGAGGTCGCGAGGCTGATAGCCGCGTACCAGGAAGGCGCCAACGTTACGGATCAGCGGGGCGATCCAATCCTGCGGTTCCAAGGCCATGGCCGTTCCCACCGAAATGGCCTCCTGGCCCAGGCTCCGATAAAGACCCCCCACCACTTTGTTTTGCATGTAAAATTTGAGGAGCTGCTCTTCCAAAGCTCGATTGAGCTTCAAGAAGTAATAAGCTTGGAGGAGTTGTTCTCCGGTCATACGCCGGCCTTCTTGCGCGGCGGCGCCGGCGCGAAGTGAATGGGGTTAGAGAACACTCCGTGGGCTGCCTCCATCACTCCTTCGGCCAACGTGGGATGAGCGTGCACGGTGCGAAACAGCTCCTCGACCGTCGCTTCACAATTGAGCGCCACGCAGGCTTCATGAATCAGGTCGGTGGCGTGGGGGCCGATGATGTGGACACCCAACAGCTCGCCGTACTTCGCCTCGGCCACGACTTTGACGAACCCATCGGTTTCGCCAATAATCTGAGCTTTGCCCAGCGCAGCCCAGGGGAACCGGCCCACCTTGACTTCATAGCCGCGCTCCTGAGCCCTGGCCTCGCTCAAACCCACACTGGCAACTTCGGGGTGGCAGTATGTGGCGCTGGGAATCTTGTCATAGTCAAGTGGATGGGTCTGGTGGCCGGCGATGTGCTCCACGGCCACGATGCCCTCGGCCGAAGCGACGTGGGCCAACTGCGCGGTGGGCACGATGTCGCCGATGGCATACACATGGGAAAGGCTGGTTTGCATGAAACCGTCGACCTGGAGGAAGCGTCCAGATTTGGCCAGACCCGCTTCCTCCACACCAACACCTTCCAGCAGTGGCTTGCGCCCGGCCGCCGAGAGCAGAATCTCGGCCTCCAGCCAACGCTCGCCTTCCGGTCCCTGGACCTGCATGCGCACGCCGCTCTCCCCCACTTCCACCTTCTGCATGCGAGTGGAGGTATGCACCTCAATGCCTTGCTTGTGGTAGATCTTTGCGATTTCCGTAGAGATCTCCGCGTCCTCCATGGGGAGGGCTCGATCGAGCAACTCAACCACCTGCACCTGGCTGCCCAGCCGGTGGTAGATGGAAGCGAATTCCATGCCCACCGCGCCAGCGCCTAAGATCATAATGCTCTTGGGCACGGAATCCAACTCGAGGATTTCGTCGCTGGTGAAGACGCGGCGCCGGTCCACTGTGAGTCCAGGCAACAACGCAGGAGCCGACCCCGTGGCCAGAATCACGTTTTTGGCCTCCACCGGCTGGTCATCGACCAGCAGCTTTCCGCCACCGCTGAGGCGGCCCCAGCCTCGCAACACTTCGATACGATTTTTCTTCATCAGCCCGTCTAAACCCATGGCCATACGCTTGATGACGTCGTTCTTCCGCTTGAGCAGCAGATCCATGTCGATTTGCGGCGGAGCGGAAAGTTTCACGGCGAATTTTTCGCTGTGCAGCACCTTGTGAAAGAAATCCGAGTCGTGCAGCCAGGTTTTGGTGGGAATGCAGCCGCGATGTAGGCAAGTGCCGCCCAGGGCAGGGTCCTTCTCTACCAGCAACGTCTTCAAGCCCAACTGGGCCGCACGGATGGCGGCCACGTAACCGCCAGGGCCACCGCCGACAATGGCCACATCATAAGAAATACCAGGTTCTTTACTCAAGCTGCACCTCATACCTGATTCAAAAGGGGGGCTTGCAGCCTCCCCTTTGGACCCCCCTGCTCGCTGTTCAAAGGGGTGCTTTGTGCCTGGGAAAGGGTTCCCTTCCCCTGGTCAGGCGAAGGGATTGCCGAGTTCGGGGAAGCGGCGTTCCAGAACGCGCCCGAATGCGTCGGCCAGGTCGGGGTCGAAATAGGTGCCCCGCCCCTCCATCAAGATGGCGCGCACCTTCTCCACCGGCAAGGAAGCCTTATAAGGGCGCTCGGCGGCCAGCGCGTCGAAGACGTCGGCCACAGCGATGATGCGGGCGCCCAGAGGAATTTGTGGGCCGGCCAGGCCGTCGGGGTAGCCCTTGCCGTCCCAACGTTCATGATGACCGCGAATCACCGGACAGAGGTGGCGCAGGGACTCGATCGGTCGGATCATCTGCTCTCCCAGCACGGGATGCAGCTTCATGATCTCGTATTCTTCCTCGCTCAGTTTGCCCGGTTTGTAGAGAATCTCGTTGGGAATTCGCGTCTTCCCGATATCGTGGAGCAACCCGGCCTGATGAAGATCCTGGCCCCCGAGCCACTCCCCCATCTGCTCCAACTTTTCCGGTGGCGCCCCGTCCAACAAAAGTCCCATCTCACCCAGGTCTTTGAAGGCCACACCCTGTTCCACCTCGCGCCGGGTCTCTTCATCCAGGCCGATTTCGTCGGCCAGGTCCATGGCCAGGTCGAGCACGCGGGCAGAATGGGCGGCCGTGAATTCCCCTCCGAGCTTGAGGACCAGACTCAAGAAAAGCATCGCCTGATCGCGGCCCAGTTGCGCTTGCGACTCGAGTTTATAGGCTTTCTTGAGCAAGGATTCGAGGCTGTGGCCGGCGTGAGCCAGAGCGAACTCGGCCAGTTTACTGCCGGCAGGAAAACTATGGTTCTCACCGGTGGCCTGGTCGAGAATGGGCGAATGGATCGGAGACTGGGCGGTGACGACGCGGCCATTCGCCAGGCGCGAATCGGGGGTGCTGCGCAACTGCACCTTCTGTTCCGAGCCGTTCAGAGTGCTGGTCTTACCCTCGTTGCATTGAGTGCGCACTTGCGCCTCGGTGCGGCGCTGACTGGAAGGAGAGGCGCCCAGGCTGAGGCGCCCGGAAAACAGCCTCACGTCTACCCGGGAGAAGCTGGCGTTAGCACTTCCGCTAGCGCGGGCCCGGGAGTCGCCACCCTTGTTAAGGTTCTGCTGTTGCTCAGGAGTCGATTTGGGGGGAAGCTCCCGGCTGCTTGCCTGAGGCTGGGGCCCTTCCAACAGAGTCGACCAGACCACGCGAAGCTGGCGCAGAGACGTCAATTGGGCGTGATTTCCGGAGGACAGGTTGGCGTTCCCGGCGGACTCTCCCCGCAGGCTAGCGGCGCCGGCTTCACTGCTACGCATTCCAGACCCGGGCAAGTTAGCCCGACGAGGCAGAGATTGGAAATCAAACACGCTCAGTCAGTATATCACTAACTAAGGTAGTCTCTGTCTAGCGGTTGGGTCTCCTCGTCTTTGGAATCCGGTTCAGAAAAGCGTCGAGTGTCCTGGGGTTGACTGCTTCGGGGTGACGAGACCGGTAAAGTACGCGCTGCCCAAAGCGAAGTCGAGCGAAGTTCGTAACTACGAGTACTCAACGGTCCCTGACGGCCGATCCGATCTCCGAGCATCGGCTCTGGGTCCGTCGGTTCCGGAGCTGACGGACCCCTGCGGGCGACGCCAAATTCTACGGGAGCTCCCAGCGGTAGTGGAGTGCCTGGCTTGAAGTGCAGTTGGGCCGGTCCCGGAGTGTGGTGAGGCTCGGGCTCCGGCTCGGGTGGCTTGGGAGGCGGAGCCGGCGGGTTCACACGACTCAGACGCGCAAAAAGGGACTCCTCTTCCTGGTCGGCCAGGTCAACTTCCGGATCCTCCGAGACGAGTGCTTCCTGCTCCAGTTCCTGCAGAAGTGTCAACATCAGGCTGCGCAGCCGCGAATGATTGCGATTTTCTCCCGGAAAAAACTGCACGTGATGAAGGAACTGACCAAAGTCGGAACTGGGAATGTGGTTCAAGACTCGTCCGGAGAGGAAGATGCTGGCTTCCAAGTCGCTGGGTCCCAGTCCCAGTTTGACCACTTCCTCGCGCGCGAGATGGCGCTCCATTTGCAGCAGGCAGCCACCGGTGCTGATGTTGACGCAAATCCCGCGTCCGAGGGAGATATTGTGCGAATCCCAGACCTGCACAAAGAGGTTGGCCGGAATGCGCCGCGAGCGTCGTTTGACCTGTTCCGGGTCGAGGTGGCGGATGGCCAGTTGAATCCAGGAGTGGGCCAAGTTCTCATCGCTATCGTTGTATTCCAAGCCAACTTCGTATTCAGGGCGCCGCGGCCGCACCCAGGCAGCCCGGCAAATCAGACGCTGCCTTCCCACCAGCCCGGACTGGTCGGGGGCCGACACGCGGATGGTTTCATCTGGTTCTACAAAAGCTTTGAGCAAGATTCGCATGCCGGTGGAGGAGATGTCGAGCAACTCTCCGTCCACTTCTTCTTCGCCCATTTTGCACAAAATAGGCACACGCAGGCGCAGGCGCGCCGCCTGACGGCGATTGTCCAGGCTGAGATTGGGGCGTCCCAACAGGACGGCCTTCACCAGCGAAAAAAGTTCCGCCAATCGTTTCGAGGCTTGCCGCGCGACCATAGGGTAAGCCCTTTCTGCAAGGCCTTTGCGACCCCTTGCAAGAAACGACCACGCGTGCAGGACATTCTCATCGTCGGAGCCGGTAGTCGCGGTCTTACCGTCTATGCAGACTACATAGCACGCCATCCGGAGCAATTCCGACTGGTGGGCGTCGTCGAACCGCGCCCCTATTATCGGGAGGAAACCGCGCGGCGCCATCAACTGCCGGCCGACCGCTGCTGGAGCGACTGGCGAGAGTTGATCGGCCAGCGCCCGGTGGCTCCAGCCGTCATCCTGGCTACTCAGGATCGCGACCACCTTGAGCCCGCGCTGGCCTTCATGCAACTCGGCTATGATTTGTTGCTAGAAAAGCCCATGGCTCCTACGCTGGAAGAGTGCCGGCAACTGCAACAAGCGAGCCGCAGATATGAGAAACTGATGGTGGTGGCTCACGTCCTACGCTACACCCCCTACTTCCAGCAGTTGAAGCGGGTGGTTGATTCGGGCATCTTAGGCCAACTGGTTACGGTGCGCCATTTTGAACCGGTGCTGTTCTGGCATCAGGCCCATTCTTTTGTGCGGGGAAACTGGCGCAAGAGCGCCGACTCGGCCCCTATGATTCTAGCCAAGTCCTGTCACGACCTCGATATGCTGTGTCACCTGGTGGGGCGAGATCCTCTGCGGGTAGCCAGCTTCGGAGGACTAAGTCATTTTTCGCAGGAGCATCAGCCGGCCGGAGCCAGTCCGCGTTGCCAGGACTGCCGTTATCGCGACCAGGGTTGCCCCTACTCGGCCCACCGCTTCTATTTGGGATTGCAAAAGCAGGGTCTACTGGGCTGGCCGCTCGACACCATCACTTCCGACACCAGTGAGGCGGGAGTGCTTCAGGCTCTGGCCGAGGGACCTTATGGGCGTTGCGTTTACAACTGCGACAATGACGTCGTCGACCACCAGGTGGTGGCGGTCGAATTTACGGGTGGCTTAAGCGCCACCTTTACCATGACCGCCTTTGCCCACGAGCGCCTGCGCGAGACCGAACTATTGGGCAGCCACGCCCAACTGAGCGGCGATGGCCGCAAAATCCGGCTACGTCCCTTTGGCGACCTGGCCGCGCCGCTGCCGGATCAGGATGGCAGACTGCAGCCCGACGGAGAGATCCTCTGGGATTTCTCGCACGTTCCCGGTCACGGCCACAGCGGTGGCGATGATGGTCTCATGAATTTTTTCCATCACTGCCTGCAGGACCGGGCTCGCGCGCTGCAATGGACGCTCCCGGAAGAAGCGCTGCGCGGGCACGCTCTGTGCTTCGCCGCGGAACAGGCCCGGCTGGAGAAACGAGTCGTCGATGTGGTGGAGAAAAACTAGCGTCTGGGCGGCAGGCCTGGCGCTCTGGGGAGTGGCCCTGCTGCTGCCCAGGCCGGGTGGCCATCCGCCCGGCCAGGCCGCTCCCTGGCCTCCCCGCTCATTCGCCGTTTACTACGGCAACTGGGACAACGCCAAGATTTCCCAGGCCCATCAATACGACCTGATCATTGCCCATCCGGGGAAAAAGATGGACCGCTTCAATGCCGACCTGGTCAGCCGGCTGCGCAGCGGCGCCGACGGCTTGCCGGGCAACACCGACGATTGCCTGGTGCTGGCTTACGTCTCTGTGGGAGAGGATGAGGACCCGAGTCCCGGCCCTGCGCCTCTCGCTTCGCGCTATCTGGACCGCAAGAAACTGCGGCTGCACAATGGCTTCTTGGCTATGGGCGACGACGGATTACCTCAGGAGGTGCCGGGAGCGGACGGAATACCGGACCGCAACGGCGCCTGGGGCAGCTATTACGTTCACCCAATGGACCCGGAGTGGCGGACCACACTCGAAGCCCGGCTGCAAAAGTTAGCCGCGCGCGGGGTGGACGGGTTCTTCCTGGATACGGTGGATGTCGCTCCTGACTTGCAGGAGGAGATGTTCAAACTGCTGGGCCACTTACATACCAGGCACCCCAAACTGCGCTGGGTGACGAACCGAGGCGTGGATCTGTGGCGAAAGCACCCGCAGCAGATGCATCAGCTCGTGGACGCGGTGGTCCTGGAAAGCTGGTTCACCCACTGGAACTGGTCCTGGGGGCGTGCCGTGATCGCGCCCGACCGCCTCGACAACGACCGGCTTTCGCGGTCCGTTTTGCAGGGGGTGACCGCTCTCTACCTGGACTATCTTGACCCTCAGCAGCCCGATCGCGGCAGCTTGCTGGCCTTACGCCGAGGTCACCAGCCCGCGTTCTGGAGCCATCCTTTCCTGGACCGACTGCAGCCCTGGCCGCAAAGCACATCCACCCCCCTGGCGCCCGTCCAGGTTCACTTGGAGCGCCTGCCGGATGGGCGGGTGCAGGCGTCGGCCGATTGCGAGGCGTGTGTCGGCTGCGACTTGCTGCCTGGCTCGCGAGGTCCCTGGGCAGTCGGCGCTGCCCGGCAGATCCAGGTGCGCCAGGTGGATGTTCAGGGCAACACTTCCCCCGGCCAGAGCTTGCAACTGGCGCCCCGCGACGACGATTGGACGGTCGCCTGGACTTTACTGGAGCTGGATCACGCGCTCAGGCTAAATTGGGAAGGAGGAGAAGAAGCACAGGTCTGGTTGGGAGATTCACCCGAGGGGATTCGTGCGACCGCCGTTCAGGGGGCATCACCCCTGCGGGTTCAGGGATTAAAATTGGATCGGCTCTACTGGGTGGCCTTAAGCCGACCCGGCGGCGCTCCGGACCGAGCCCGGCCGGCGCGCACCCACGATGTCACACCGCCGCCCGTTCCCACGCGGGTGGAAGCCCGCCGTCACGGCGCCTACATTACGGTCACCTGGGAAAAAGTGAAGGCGCCCGACCTGGCCGGTTACCGAGTCTACCTGAGCCGCCCGGGTGCACCGCTGGCATTGCCCTATACTCGCATCGAGGAAACCAACCTGGAGGTTGCCGTGGACGGGCCGCTGGAGATCCTGGTGACGAGTTTTGACGGGGGCAACCACGAGAGCCAGCCGGCCGCTAAGATCCGCCTTTAAGAATCCCCGACTCACCCTGAAGTTGATAACGGACCCGATTGGCCCACACGTTAAAAAAGTTTCGCTCAGGTCGAATCGCGCCCTTAAGGTGGGCGAAAAAGTCATCCTGGGAGACCACTACTCGCCCTTTGTCGTCCACGAGTTCGCGCGGGGGACCATTGTCACCGGCCTTTTCGCTATCACCCCAAGGATTCCGCAGATAGACCTTGCCGTTTTCGATCTTCTCGACGGCCAGAGCGTGATTGGAGTCGCGGTCTTCGGGGTCGGGATGCCAGGCCATAGCCACGAATACCGTCTGACCCAAATGGAGAGCCCGGATCATATCGGCCTCAAAGCGCTTACGATTGCCTTCGTATTCCATGACCTTGGTGGGCTTGCCAAGGACCTGCTCCATCACATAGCCGGACTGGTGGCTAAAAAGCCCGGAATCACGGAACTGACGCGTCCATCCACGCGTCCAAAAAGTGTCGTTATGATTGTTGTATAGAGCAATGCCTTTGTAGGCGGCTTGCATCATCGAGCTTTGGTAAATGCGGTCGACGCTGCTGCGCCCACTGTGGTCTTCTCCCAAACCGGTAGGGTTGGTCCAGCAAACTTCACCCGTCTGAAAGTGAGCCTTGCCCTCGGAATGCACTAACTCCTTGACCAACCGCGTGTAATCCGACGGCTGCTGCGAGGCGTGAAAATATTCGATGGTCGTGACGGTACAGGTGCCGCGATTGCGTTGATTGATTTCGCCGGGATTGTGGAGGTTGGCCAATAGCTCCGAAACAACCACCCCTCGACTAAAGTTGCCTTCCAGCGGCTGTTCCTGGATTTCGCGCAGGTGGTCAAGGGTCGTTTTGCCGGTCTTATCCTGGTTCAACAAGCGGCCCGAAGCGATGAGTTCGGGCAGCAGACCGATGGCCTTGGTGGTCGTATGCGGGCCCTGATGCAGAAAGCTCAGTTCCAGACTGTTGTCGGAAATCAGATCCTTCAGCTTCGCGCGCTGCTCGGGCGGCCATTTTTCCAGGGCTGCCTGGGCTTTGGGGTTTTGCTGCAAACCGGTTTCAAAGTGCTGCACCAGGCTTTGGGCCAGCGCACTCTGCACGGGCGCCTCGCTGGATTCCGAGACCGGCGCTTCCATGAGCAGGGTGGTCGGAACGGGGACGCCAGCAGGCCGTTGCCGGGTCACTTCCGGCTTGGACTCCGGCGCCTTTTTCTCGACCACCACTTCTAACTGAGGAAGCGGCTGAGCGCTCAGCGAAACCGATTCCTGGGCGAGCGGTGGGTTCTGGACCGGCTGCGGGATCGGCGCGGGAGTAAACGTCCTTACCTGAGTGAGGTAAGGAACCGAGTGCCCTGTGTGAATCGAGTGCGCCACTTGTTCTTTTTCTGCGAAACCGTGTCAGGTTCCTGGCAACAAACCCTAGCCGATGGAGCGGCCTTTCAGGAGGTTGAACATGAAGCGCTTGAGAGTCTTCAGCTGGCGAGCGTTCACATTGTTGAACTGCAGGGAGACGAAAGTCTGGCCTTCATCCGGGTCGAAGCGCACCGACATGACTTTAGCCGGGACCGAGAAAATGGGGAAATTGTTATAGGGTGAGACCAGCACGAGCACCTGTGAGCCTTCTTCTACCTGTTGCTCGGTCTGCACCAAAGTTCCGCCCACCGACAGGTTGGCCACCTTACCTTCGGCAATGTGCTGTCCGGTCTGGTTGTCGCGCAATTCGGCTCGCAGAGCGGTCGCCAGGCGAATGTGTTTGCGTCGCTGTGATCCCGTGCGCTCGGCGCTCAGTCCCACCTCTTCCAATACATGGCCTACCCAGCTGCGCGCCACCTGCTCGGGAGAGGCGTAGCGCACTCCGGCCAGACGCTCCCCATCGTGTGGGCGCTTGCGCGCCCACATCACTTCCACTTCGACCGGGGCGTTGTTGGGTAGCGGATCGGCTCCCGGGTATGTCACGTAGGCTATATAGAGCTTGTCGCCTTTGCTTAAGCTGCCCACGCCTTCCAGGCGCATACCGCTGCGGCTGACGTCGACCACCTGAGCTCGGAAGGGCACTTCTCCGGGTCCGGTCGAGCAGTCTACCGGATAGCGGCACAGGACACGCGCGCGGTCACGCACCTCGTCCCCAGACGGCTGATTGATGCCGATGAAAGATTTGATACCGTCGATAAGACTCTTGAACATCGTTCCCCCTAGCAGCGCTGCGCGCTTTTGAGCGCCTGCTGCCAGGCGCTCTCATAGCTATCAGCGGAAGCGGCCGAGCCCACGAAAATGCTCAGCCGACCCGCTTGTGGGTGGCCTTGAACCTTCGTCCGCAAAGAATTCACCACGTGTTCGGCGGTCTCGGCCGACTTGTTCGATTCGGATAACAAAAGAGCATAGGCTTCCTCGCCCGAACGGCCGATCGTGGCGCCACTGCTCGTCAAAGGCTGGAGTACGGCGCTGAGAGTTTTGCGAAACCAGACCTGGTCGGCGTATTCCAGGCCCTTCAGGCCCTGCAGTTGGCAAACGACCAGCCCTTGTCCGGTCTTCTGCTGGTATCGATCCTGCAGCAAAATCGGCGGGATGCAACCGGGAATCAAATCATCGCTGGCCAGCTGGCGTGACAACTCTTGGAAAGAGCTGGCGTTGAACAGACTGTCGCCGGCCCATTTGGCGATCACACCCAGCATCCCCAGCGTATTGCCGTGAAGATGGGCGAAGGGCAAGCGGTCCACCGACAGAACCCCGGTAGCTTCGCCGCTCTGAGGATGGAAGATGGGAGCGCAGATCAAGCGACGACGGCGGCGCGCCGCGTCCACCCCGGTCTGGCCAGGCGCCTTCTCCAGGTCCAGAGGGGTGACCACCTTGCGCTGGTCGAGCGCCGACCATAAAAGGTCGCGGTCGCGTATCAGGGCACGGGCTTCCTGGGGAACGCTTTCCCAGCCCTTCTCCGCCATCAAGGTGAGACGATCGCCCTGCAGCATGTAGACCGATGCTTCCTGAGCGTGAACAAAATCAACCATCAGATCGCACAAGGCAGCGTAGAGATCCTTTTCTTCCAGCACTGAGAGGCGACGCGCAATATCGGCAAAAGACTGAACGGTGGTCACTTCGCCCAGAATCCGTTCATTGAGCTTCTGATTGGCGGTATTCACGACTTGCAGGCGCTGGCGCAGCCGTTCACTCTCATTCCGGACTTCTTCCAGCTCCGAGCGAGTCTGGAGCAGCTGGCGAAAGCGGCTGTTCTGAACCATACCCAGCACGACGGCCGTGATCACGAAAGAAAAAATGATGTAGACATGCGGGTCGGCCGCCGGCATGAGGTCGTGGTTGTAGACCAGCAGCCCCAGGAAATAAATGGCCACCGCCACCACAAAGGCAAACAGGGCTTCGATCAGGCCATAGCCGATGGCGGCGGCGGCGATGCACAGCAGGAACGGGTGCAGCTTATAGCCGATAAAGGCGAAATTGTGGGCCAGAGCTACCCCGAACAGGCACATCACCACGAAACTGCCTAGAATCGAGCCCAGATTGTTGAGTCTCGTTGTCACCGTTTTCGCCTCTTCCTCTTACTTGTGTCCATGGTTAAATCATCTTGCCATCGCGCAGAATGGTTTTGCCCAGGTAGCCTTCCGGGGTCATCATCTCGCGCTCGAAGGGAATTCCTTCGGCCATCGGCTGTTTGCTAAAGGTCAGATATTCCAGCTGGTCGATCTGTCCGAAAAGTTTCCAGTAACCCACCAGGCAGCCCAAGGAGGCGCCCAGCAAGAGGCCCAGACCGTAGGTGTCCTGTCCAAGTTTGAGGGTGATGAAAGCGCCCACCAGACAGCCGATGAAAGTGACCACCGAAGACCAAAGCGCTTCCTTGTAAAGCTGAAAGTAGAACAAGATCACCTGACAGAAGAGCAGCATCACTTGCGGCACCGCTCCCAAACAGACGTTGCGGAACATGTATCGCTCACCGTCGTTCCACTGCAAGAGGATCTGCAGTTGCGGAGCAAAGGTTAACGCTCCCAGCGTGACCGCCACCTGGATCAAGAAAAGGCCAAATAGCGAATCGCGCAGGCGCGTCTTCAGGCGCTGGCGCGACTCCTGGATGAACTCCAAGGGTTTCTTGGTCAAAATCGCGTTATAAAAGCCGCGGTAGTCCTCATAAAACGAGGTTTCGCAATGCACGTAGAAGGCGGTGATAGTCGGTATGATGGTCATTTGCGCATAAAACGAGGCCAGGTCGATGGTGGGAAAAGCGTAGAGAATCTCCGTCTGGACGAGGTAACCTTCCGGTCCCCACCAATAGAACATCAGGGTCATCCACACCGAGGCGTAATAAATCAGCCCGGCCAACGGCAACTGAGGGCACTTCTTGAAATACTCCACCCAGTCCCAGTTGAAGGAAATATCGAATTCGAACTCGCGCGCTAGCGAAGCCAGGGCCACCGCCAGAACTGCGCACTGTCCAACCACCATTCCCATCAAGTAGCCGTTGACGCTCAGATAGCGCCCCAGGGTATAGGCGGCAATCAAGTTGACGGCGGTTCCTGAAACGAAGGAGGTGGCCACCAAATGATAAGCTCGCAGGGCGCCGATAAAGGCCATGACCAGCCAGGTCTGGGCCACTAAGACGAACAGCGCCACCGCCGAAAAACGCATAAACCAGTTAATGTTGACAAACAGTATAAAGACACCGCCTATCAACAGGTGAACCAAAGAGTTGACCAGCGTCACCGACACCAGGGTCGGCATGTGGGTAGAAAGTCGCTGAGCGTCCAACTGGTCGGCTAGATAACGGGTCACCACCAACTGAATGGGTGCCGTCGTAATCAGCGTCCACGCGTAGACATAAATAATCAGCTCCAGGAAGAGCCGCGTTTCGTCGCCCTGGGCGCGCATCAAATACTGCACTATCACCAGGCTGACCACGGTCAAGATCCAGGGGCCTGCGGCCACCAGGGCGGCGTGATAGTAGCCGCGGAAGATACCGCCAAGAGTACCTTCCTGGGTGTAGGCGCGGAGTTTAAATCCTATGCCGGCCATAGCTACCTACCTGCCTTTACGCGATTACGCCCGGATTGGGCGGCCGCCATCTTATAAATCTGGGCGTAGCTCTCCAGCAACTGCTTCTGATCGTAGTAACGTCGCACGCGTTCTTGACCGGCTTGTCCCATGCGTTGACGCAGCGAGGGCTCCCGGTAAAGCTTCAAGATGGCCTCGGCCGTCTGCCGTGGATTTCCGACCCAGGTCACCAATCCGGCCGGACCGAGAGCTTCATCCTCCTCGCCGCGGCCATTGATCATTTCCCGGCAGGCGCCCACGTCGGATGCGACACACGGCAAACCACTGCAGTATCCCTCGAGTATCACCAAAGGCTGGCCTTCCGAGATGGACGTCAACACTTGCACGTCAAAGCACGGATAGTAGGTCTTCACATCCACTGGTCCGGTGAAGCGAATCACGCTGGTCAGACCGAGTGCGTTGACCAGAGTGGTACACTCAGCGTAGTAGTCTGGATCTTCATCCACCGGCCCGCAAAGATAAAACTCGACGTCGGGCACGGTCTGCGCCACAATGCGAGCGGCCTTTATCAGGGTCTTGATATCCTTGATGGGCACGAGACGGCCCACAAATCCGACCCGGAAACGGGAACTGTCGCGCGGCAGAGCGCGACTGGGCGGACTTGAGAGCGCCTCCACGTTCACTCCGTTGGGAATAATCTGGATGCTGTCAGCCGGAGCTCCATATTCTATCTGCAGCTTGCGATTGCCCTCGAACAGGGTAAAGATGTAGTCCGCTTCCAGGTAGGTGACCTTACCAAGGCCTGTAAACAAATTAATCCAAAGCTCTTTGAACGTGCCCAGGCCGATTTCTAACTGGCCCTGCTTGGGTGCGTCCACAAAAATCCAGTCGGCCTGACTGATCTCGATGCGCCGCTCGTTCACGTAGAGACCGTGCTCGGTGAGCAACAGGGGCCGCTGATGGCGACGCGCCGCAATCGCTCCGAGCAAACCGCACCAACCGGTCGTGACGGCGTGGTAGACGCGCGCTTTGGGGATATCGGCCGCGAAAAGCTTGTAAAGCGGATAATGGGCGTAGCGCCAGGACCAGAAGAAATCGGAAAAAGAAGCTTGCTTGAAGTTCTTGGTATAGACATCGGTCAGCAAGTCCCAAGAGCCTTTCGAGCTGGTCAGGTCGCGATAGCTCAAGGCCGGGAGCCCGCCGTTGTCGCCGCAAACCGCTGAATAGGCCTTGTCGAAACCGACACCGTTGCCGGCAAAAAGACCCCGCAAGAACGGTCCGACGTCTTCCCAAGCCTGGGCC
>JALHOV010000182.1 GCA_022842865.1 Vulcanimicrobiota bacterium
CGCCCCCGCCCGCCCCCGACGCGCCCGCGCCGGTAGCGACTCCGATAAGTTAGCGTCTTTGGATCTGCTCGATCAGATCGTAAGCAGACATCCGATGCCCTGGGGCGACGTGCTCGATGCCGGCACGGGCGCGTCCTCCTGGGATTGGCTGCTCAAGCAAACTTGCCGATCGCGCACGGGTATCACGGCCGAAGAGCCGCGCGCTCAGGCGCTGCGGAATCGCCCCGGGATGGGGCCCCAAGACGAAATACTGGTGGGACTCTGGCAAGATCCACAACTGCTGGAGGGACGTCGTTTTGACGTCGTTCTGGCGGACTATCTATTCGGGGCCTGCGACCGCTATGCTCCTCATTTTCAAGAAGAAATGATCGAGAGAGTCCTTTCCAAATGCTCCGGCTGGTTGTTCTTGATCGGACTCGAACCACAGCCCTCTCCGACCACGCCGGCCCAAAGCTGCCTCTTCGAAGTGGCCCAACTTCGTGACGCGGTCCAGTTGCTGCTGGGTCACCGCCCTCACCGTGAACTACCGGAGGCCTGGGTCGTGCGCCACCTCGAACGGCGAGGTGTCCGTATCGCCTGGAAACAGCGCTACATGAACCTCTATGATGCGGATTGGGTGGCTCGCGAAGTGGCTTCTCTAGAACGGAACCTTGATCTGTTCGAGGACCGCGGCCTGGCGCAGGTGTTGCGGCGTCGCTGCCACGCCCTGCGCCAACGTGCCGGAGAACAACTCCGGCAAGCGGCCAGCTACAGCTTCGACTATCTGCTGGGGGTGGATTGCCGCGGAGGAACTCTAGCGTAGCGCCGCTTGCAGCAGCTGGTCGGCTTCCACACTGAGGCGGTTGCGAATGCTAGACAGCTCCCGCTCGAGGTTCTGCCCGGCCGAGTGGTGAGTCAAATCTCCGCGAGTCTTCTCCAAACAGCCACGGGCGATGTCGGTGCTGCGGCGCAGCCCCCGGGTGATGGCGTCAGGGAAGTCCATCGAGATGAGCACATAATAGATGTCATCCATCACCGACAGCAGGTTCTCGGCTCGCTCCAGGTCACCCCGGCGGAGCAGATCCAATACCTGTCGGCGCAATTCGCCAACCGCCTCGGCCATGCCGTTCAGGTAAGGCGCGTAGTCCACTCCCAGCTCTTCCGGGGTGGGTAGGGACTTTCCGGAGACGATTCGATAGGTGATTTGGGCCTCGGCATACTCTTTTTCCGCATCTTGAAGAAAGCCGCTATAGTAAACGTCCGGGTAGGATCGCAGTTGGTCGCAAGCAGCGCTGAGCAACTTGCGGGCCTCGGTCATAAACTGCTCGACTTCCACCGCTTCTCCGCGGTGAACCGCGCGAATGGCCAGACTGCAGTTCTTGATGACTTTACGGGCGTTGATCAGGCTCTGGTCACGAACCCGATCCATTTCCTCGAAGCGCTGTCCGATGCGCCCTGAAATCTCCTGTAGACTCATCTGCCCATCACCTCCTCGTAAAATCTGTCAAGAATACGTATTGACAATATCACTTCGGCTCGCCGTAGCCAAGAGATTCTGCTACTATCCGGCCGCTGGCCACCGCCGCGTTGAGCGAAGGGTAAGCCGTGTAGTCCCCACAGCGCCAGAGCCCTGCGCCAATCTTAAGTTCGCGCGGGCGAATACCCGGCTCCAGCCGGGGAAGCGACTGAGGCAGAGAGACCTGACGTAGCATCCTCCAGTCATCCACCTCAGCCCCGTACCACTCTTGCAGTTGTCCCCGCAGCTCCGCCTCCGAAGGAGACCCAAATAGGGAGGACACGGAAATCAAATGCTGGCCGGCCGGAGCATATTCAGGAGCGAAATCACTCATGCAGGTAAAGTGCTGAATGCAGGATTGGGCGCCATCCGCGTTCAGGTGCAGGCGACCCTGACCGCCTATCGAGCGCGGAGCCGCGAAGTAAGTGGTGCAGCTACTCGACCAGCGAACCTCGGTTTCGCGTCCCAGCAGGTGATCCGCGCCGGAACCGTCCAGGGCCAGCACCAACTGGTCGCCTTCCCAAAGTTGGCCGCTCTGGTCCCAGCAACGGGTTCCCTCCAGTTTCTCGACGCGCGTTTCCAGCGCCACCCGCCCTGGAGTCAAACGGCGCTCCAGCTGGATGGGAAGCTGCTGCATGCCGCCTGCTGGTACGGCAACGCGGCCAAAGGCGAACAGAGGCAAGAGGAAGCGGAACATGTCGGCTCCGGTGCTCAGCTCCCAGTCCAGAAAGACGCCGGCCAGGAAGGGTCGCCAAAAGGTCTCGATCATCCCCTCCGAAAAACCGCACCCTTGGAGATATTGCAACGTAGTCTGAGAGGTGCCCACGAAGGAGTTATCAGCGTTCCTGCCCAGGCTGCTCAAAGCCAGCAGGGCCACCCGGATCTTGTCCATCAAGCTGCCGACCGGTGAGCGCAAGGCCTGCAGAAGTTCGGAAGGGTGGCGAAGGGGGTCGGGCAGCGTCAACCATCTTCCTTGGCGACGAATGACCGCGCCTGAGCGCACTCGGCGCAGTCGCAGGTTTTCCATCGCCCAGAGCCGGCGAACCTCGGGATAGCCGGTCAGCAAAACCTGAAAGCCGCGGTCGAGCAGAAAGCCCTCGACCTGGTCGGTTACAACCCGACCACCCAGGCGCGAGCCTGCTTCCAGCAAGCGATACTCCACTCCGCGCCGCTCGAGCTCTACGGCGCAGGTCAGGCCGGCCATTCCGCCGCCCACGATGATGACAGAAGTTTTCACAAGGAGAACCTTTCCCCGCCCGTCTGAGCCTTAACCGGTTCTTGAGTCACACGGTAGGTATTGCGCCCGCCACGCTTGGCCTCGTACAAAGCCTGGTCGGCCAGCAGCAACAACTGCGTGCCGTCACTGGTATGCTCAGGGCAAATGGCGGCGCCGAAGCTGGCCGTAATCCGCAGCCGCTCTCCTTGATGCACGACCGACAGGCTCTCCAGTCCCTGGCGCAATTGCTCAAGACGGATCGACAACTCCGGTTCCTTAAGGGTGGGGCAAAGCAGACAAAACTCCTCGCCGCCAAAGCGGCACACCACGTCTTCGCCGCGCACGGCCGTCTGCAGATACTCACCCACGCTTTGCAAAACCTGGTCGCCCACTTCGTGGCCGTAGCTGTCGTTAAAGCGCTTGAAGTGATCAACGTCGAGCATCACCACCGACAGCGACTGGGCCCGGCGCTGGGAGCGAGCCACCTCGCGCTGCAGCGACTCCTCTAAGAAGCGTCGATTGTAAAGGCCGGTCAAAGCATCACGGATGGATTGCTGCCTCAGACTATCGCGCAGGCGCAGATTGGCCAACGCCAGCGAGAGCTGCTCGGTGATAGAACGCAAGAGTAGCCCCAGGGATTCATGAGGAACCTCCGGGTAGTAAAGGGAAATGACGCCCAAAATTTCGCCGTGAGCCAACAAAGGGGAGCAAGAAAACCAGCCCGGTTGACTGGGGCCCCAATGCGAACAACGCAGCTCAGGTTGTTCAGCGGGCACTACGTGCTCTTTCGCCCGGCGTAATCCCCAGCATTCCTCGGGCGCGAAGGCGGCTTCTATCCCCTCTTCGAGTCCCCAACTCCCGGACAGCTCCAACATGGTGCGTGCCGTATTGAGGAAATACAAGGCTCCACAACCCCCTGGCAAGAGTCGGCTCAGGCGGGGGCCCAGCAGCTTGACGGCTTCCTCCAGGGTCGAGGCCGTTTGTAACAGTTCCATCAGCTGCTGAAGTTGCAGACTCTCCTGACTGCGCTGCTGCAGCTCATTGGCTCGCTGCTCCAAGCCCAGGTTGGAGGCGCGCAGCTCCGACTGAGCCTCTAACAGCTTCTCCCGTTCACCCTGCACCTGCGCCGCCATGGTGTTAAAGGCTTCCCCGACCGAGATGAGTTCATCGCTTCCCTCAACGGTCAGGCGAAAAGAATAGTCCCCCTGACCCACCTGACGACTGGCTTGCACCAACAGCTGCACCGACCGGGCGAGGTCGCGATGAACCATCCCGGCCACCGCCCCCATTAGCAATGCGCAACCCAGAGTGCCCAACGCCAGACCAATTCGGTTATTGTCGGATCCGTAGGCCAGGCTTTCCTGTCTCAACTGCAATAAGGAGCGTTCTTCGTTCAGTAGCAACTCCAGCTGCGTCTGTATATCGTCGCCCAGGCGTGGCATTCCGGACGGGTCCGACGGTCGCAATCGCCGTTTGAGGAGACTGCGAAAACGCAGGTAACGCTCGTGTTGCTGCGGTTCACTCTCAGAAAGGCTGAGCAATCGCTCCATCTCTCGGTTGACCAGTTGCAGGTCAAAATCCCTCGGCTCCAACCCGAACTGGATGAGTTCGCGTTCCAGAGTCTTCAAATGCAGAATGGACTCGTGAGAGTTAACCAGGAGCACGGCGCTATGGCTTAATTCCTGGGTGCGAGTGTAGAACAACGCACTCATGCACAGCAAAAGCAGGACACAAGACCCAAAGCCTAATTGCAGCTTGGATCGGACCGACCAACGCCTCAACATGGCTACAATCCTCGGGCCGCGCCGAAGCTGCGGAAATCCGCTCCGCCGCTAAAGAAGCCTTCGTCCCAATGACACTCCAGCGCGGATGCGTGACTCCGGCAGGCGTGCTCCTGGACGCGATGACCCCGCACCCGCATCGCCTGACGCAGGCTCTCGGGAATCTGGGGCTCGACTTCAAGATGGTCAGGAAACCACTGATGATGAAGGCGCGGTGCCTGCACTGCCTGCTGGATATTGTGGCCGTGCCAGACGCTATTGAGCAAGATCTGCGCCACCGAGGTGGTAATACGCGGGCCACCGGCCGAACCGATGACCAGGCGCGGCCGCCCCTCCACCATCCAGACGGCCGGGGTGCTGCTGCTCACCGGGCGCTTACCTGCTTCCACCAGGTTCCAGGGCGCGGGAGCCAGGTTGAAACCATCCGGTCGGTGGCGCTGGGTCGTAAAGTCATCCATGATATTGTTCAGCAACATACCGGTGCCGGAGGGGACGAGAAAAGAACCGAACCAATGATTAATGGATTCGGTGATGACCACCACTCCCCCATCTGCGCTGGCCACCGCGTGGGAGGCGGTCCCGCCGGTGGAGTAGGCTAGCGTCGGCCCCATCAGTTGCAGGATGGAGTTGGGGGTCATTTGCGTCGACCAGTCTTCGAACCAGTCCCTGCTCAGGTAGAGGTTGGGGTCGGGGCTCTGAAAATCTGGATCGCCCACGCTATGGCAACGCTCTCGGAAACTGATGCGCATCGCCTCAGCCAGCCAGTGCGAGTTATCTTCCAGGCTGGCCTCAGGACCCCCAAGGCGTTCCATCAGTCCCAGAATTTGCAGCAGCTGGAGACCTCCGGCCGAAGGAGACGAAACCGTATGCACTCGGCCTCCGCGCCATTCCATACTCAAGGGCTTGCGCCAACGCACCCGGTAGCAGGCCAGATCCTCCTCAGTGATCCAGCCCTTCAAGCAAGTGAGGATACTGGAGGCCAGCTCTCCTCGGTAAAAACTGGCGGCTCCGTGTTCGGCCAGGTAGTCGTAGGTGTTGGCCAGCTCAGGAAGGGCGATGGGCGTGCCCGGAAACGGACTGGTCCCATCTCGGAGAAACAAGCGCGCTGCTTCGGGAAATCCGGCTAGAATTCGTTCCTTGGAGAGCGAAATCCGATACCAATTGGGATCCACCGCCACCCCCGAGCGGGCTGCCGCCACAGCCGGAGCGAACAGTTCCTTCCAAGGCAAACGACCAAACTGCGCGTGCAGCTCGCCCAGTCCCGCCAACATGCCGGGCACACCTACCGAGTGGACCCCCTGAGTGGAAGCCACCTCGGGCAGATCTTCAAAGGTCCCCGCGTGAGCAGCGGCCGGAGCCACTTCTCGGAAATCCAGGCAACGCGGTTCGCTCCAACCCGGCATCCAAAGCAATCCGAAACCGCCGCCCCCAATCCCCGTGTAGTAGGGGCATGCGCTACCCAAAGTAAGTGAGAGGGCAATCGCGGCATCTACCGCACTGCCCCCGGCTGCAAGCACTTCGCAGGCCGCCTGAGAGGCCAGGGGATGGTCCGAGACGGCCACACCCCGACGGCCTATGCAGGGAAAAGGCGCGCGCAGATGGCGGGGAAGCTGGTCTTCCGTCACTTGGAGCAGCTCGCTTCGTTCTGTTGAAGCAACGGGCGCCGTATGTGAAAGCAGAGGCGAATTGTTAGCGGCTCCTTGTTTCTCTCTGTGGACAGTTGGGCAAATAGCGTCGCATGAAGCCGTTGCTGTTGGTCCTTTTCTTGCTCTGCTGGGCATTCCCCCTGTTAGCTCAAGAGCGGGTGGAAACAACAGCCGGTCCGGTCGAACGCCGCACCCTGGCTGGTGGGAGCACGCTGGTTCTGCAAGCGCTGCCCGATCGACCGGTAGCCGCCGTAACTCTGGTAATGCCCTGGGGGCGTGGTCACGACCCCCAAGCCTGTGAGTCCTTGAATCGAATTCTCTCCCGCTGCGGCGGGCGCTACCTGGCTGGCACTCTGCTGCTGAGACTGGAGGAAATCGGCGGACTGAGCAGCTTTCAGACCGGCCAAAGCTGGAGCAGCTTTACGCTGGTGGTTCCGCGGGGCTACGCCAGCTGGGCCACCCAGATACAGCTCGAACGGCTGGCGGGACAATGGCTCCAGGGAGAGGACCTGAGCGGGCTGCTCAGCACCTATGCGGCTCCGGGAAATCTCGACCCAACGCGCTTACGCTCGCTCTACACACAGCACTGGAATCCATCCCAGGCGGTCGTATCGCTGGTGGGCGGCTACGAGTCCGCCGAAGTTCAGGGCCTGCTGAGCCGAATGGCGCCTGCTAAAACGACCCAGCCGGGTGCGGCCGCCGCCTCCACCGAGTTTCTGCCCAACCGCCTGGGTTGGTCCTATTCCAAGCCGGCTCAACCTCGGCAGAAAGCGGCCGCCTGGCTATGGCGCACGGCCCTGCGTTTACAGGAACAGGAAGTGCAACTCGACCTGTCTCCCGCCCAGGATGCCTACTGGCTAAGTTCCTCCAGCACGGCCGGGGTGGAAGCAGCTCGCCAGAAATTACTGGCGGCCGGCCCGGACAGCGGCCTGTTGGTGACTCTGCCGCTCCGTCAAAAGGCGGTGCTCGAGTGGCTGGAAGACTGGGATGATCTGGCCAATCGCTCGAACTTGCTCGGATTTCAACAGGCTCACGGAGAATTGGGTCAGGACTTGAAGACCTTCGAAGCTCTGCAAACTTATGACCCCCTGCAGTGGAAAGCCGACATGAGCTGGACCCAAAGCCACGGAGAAGGGTTACCGGTGACCCTGGCACCCCCTATCAAGAACGCCGGCAGCAGCGCCAAGGCCAGGCCGACGCCCCCACCTCCGGCCCTCGCCCCGGCGGCGCCCCCCGCTTTCGTGCGCCTGGAACCCACTGCCGGCTGCTCTGTGCTCATCCAGACGGTGGCGGAGTTACCGATTGTGTCCGTGCGAGCCATCCTACCGGGAGGTAGTTCTTGTGACGCGGCCGCTCTCGCGGGCCGTGCCGAGTGGCTGGCCGCTTACTGGCAAGCTGGATTCGAATCGGAACTGGCCACCCGTGTGGAGGCCCAACCCTACGGCTGGCAGTTTTCCGCCTACCTGCCCCGGGAAAAAGCCTCCGCCTGGGTGAGCAAATGGCTGCAGGTCTGGCACTCGGCCAAGTTTGACCCCATTCTGGCAGCCCGCTGCCAGCCGACCCTCAACGAGAGTGTGGGACCGCTTCAGCAAGGTTACCGCGAATGGCTGCGCCTGCTCTTTCCTCCCGATCACCCGCTAGGCCGCGAGGGGCAGCGGGTGGCCCTGGCGCCCGAGCGTTTGCAGGAACTGCAAAATGAAGTGCGTCGACGAGGACGCTGGAATCTTTTTCTGACGGGAAGCCTGACCAGCAACGATCTGACCGCAGCCTTGAACGCGGTTCCGGCGGCCGGCGAACTCTGGACCGGTGTCGAAACCGCGCCGACGAACCAGGTTCAAAGCACTCCCGTGACGCGCCCTGCCGAGGTGGCTCGCTGCACCCTGCTGCTGGGCGGCTACGGCCCGAGCCGGCGTGAAGCCGACTACTACGCCTTTGTGCTGCTGCTCCAAACTCTGGCAGCCGACCCTTTGCGCAGCCGGCTGCAGATGGAGTTGCGCCTCAAACATTCGTTGGCGGAACGAGTGGACTGTAGTTTTCTCTCCTCCAACGGGGTGGCCCCCTGGCTTTTGCGCATCGACTGCAGTGCGCAGAATTTGGCCCCGTTGCAAAGTCGTCTGAAGGAGCAGATGGAAGCACTCCGATCCAAAGAAGTCAGTCCGGAGGAACTAAGATTGGCCATTTCGCGGCTTGAAGGGCAACAGCAAGTTGCCTGCAAGAACTCCACGGGAATGGTGCTTCAACTTCGAAACCTCGAGCTCTTTCGGCTTTCCGATAGCTACAACCAGGGGTTTGCCGGCATTTACCACAATGTCAGTGCCAAGGATGTGCTCAATTCAGCCCGCTTGCGCCTGGCGCCAGAGCGGATGGCGACGTTGGTGCTTACTCCGAAGGAGCGGTAGTTGTCTTCACATTTTCACGCGTGACTAACACCTGGATTTCCTGGCGCATTTGAGGATGGCGCGGAGACAGCACCGTGATGGTGGCGCGTTGGTCCCCGTCGATTTGTTTGTCTGCGGTATAGACCGCGATGAAATTCTCGAGCACCACCAACTTGCCGGGCCCCTGCAGGAACCATTGCAATTCCTCGACCACGGGGCGTGAGTTCAGGTAAGCAGCCACATCCGCCTGGCCGCCGGGTTGCACCACCAGGCTGTCGGGCGTGACCTTAAATTCCCACTCCTTGCTTTCTTCTGTCTGCTTAGGAATCACACCCAGCGGAGCATTCGGGTCGGTGCTGGCCTTGCGAGTGGCCTCTTCCACCCGCAGCCGCCCACTCCAGCCGCCATATTCCAATTGCACCGGCCGGAAGTCCATGGCGACTGGTTCGCCCTGTGCATCGCGCAACTGACCTTTGAACAGATACTGAGAAACCGGCATCTTCTTGAAGTCCAGGCGCTTCATACCGGTGCCGCCAGGGATCGTCCACTCTGCCATCTTGGGCGACCCGCCGGGACCCAGGAAGCGATAGCAAGTCACCTGTAACGAGCACCCAGGAAATTGAGAAAGATCGTAAAAAAGCTCGACTCGGCCCCCGCGGTTGACCTCCGCCAGGGTGATCTTGCGATTGATGTTAAACGGAGGATTGGGAATGGGTTGGGCCGTCACTGGAAAGGTGAGCAGAAGGCCCAGTAAGAGTCGATTCATCCAGATGATTTCCGCCATCCCTCCCCACATCCTGGTGCTTCTTGGTGTTTAAAGAAGATTTGCCATGGAAGAATAAGTCTCAAGCAACACGATGGAGGACTGATGAAAGTTTATCTTGCCAAGCCACGCGGATTCTGCGCCGGCGTAGACCGCGCCATTGACGTGGTGGAAATTGCCCTGGACATTTATGGTCCTCCCATCTATGTGCGCCACGAAATCGTGCACAATGACCATGTCTGCAACGAACTGCGCAAAAAAGGCGCCGTTTTTGTGGATGAGATCGAATCGATCCCCCAGGGCTCCGTCACCGTCTTTTCCGCTCACGGCGTCTCACCGGCCATCAAAGATCAGGCCCGCAGCCGCGACCTGAAAATCATCGACGCCACCTGTCCGTTAGTGACCAAAGTGCACCTGGAAGCCATCCGCTACGCCAAGCGCGGCTATCATATCGTGCTCATCGGTCATCGTAACCACGTCGAGGTGGAGGGTACGATGGGAGAAGCGCCCGGCTCCATTACTCTGGTGGAAGACGCCAGCGACGTAGCCAACCTGAGCTTGCCCCAAGAAGATAAGCTGGTCTACCTGACCCAGACCACCCTGTCGGTGGATGACACAGCCGAGGTGATCTCGGCCCTGAAGACTCGCTTTCCTCACATCGAAGCGCCCCCGACCGACGACATCTGTTATGCCACCACCAATCGCCAGACGGCCATCAAGGAAATGGCCCGGCAGTGCGACCTGATTCTGGTGATCGGTTCGCGCACCTCATCGAACTCCAATCGCCTGGTCGAGGTGGCTACCGCCAAGGGCTGCAAGAGCAAGCTGATCAACGATTCCAGTGACCTGGTGCGCGAGCTCTTTGAAGGCGTGGAGAAAGTCGGCATCACCGCCGGTGCGTCCGCTCCGGAAATCCTGGTGCAGGACGTGGTGCGCTGGCTGGAAACTCAGTTCAAGGTAGAATTCGCCGACCTTGACGTGATCGAGGAAGATGTCGTCTTCACGCTCCCGCGCGAACTGGCCGGAGTGGCCCGCCAGTCCAAGCTCGGCGAGACGCTGATGACCAAGCACGTTGTCAGCAAGATTTAAGGGAACTGGAAAGGTGAGGCCGGTAACTCCAGGGAGTTAACCAGGTTGATCCGGGGAAAAACACTCCAGCCGAAGCGAAGCCGCTTCGGCTGTTTAATTTCCGGGCAACGCACCAGGACGGTGCTGGGCGAAGTGATCTCCGCCTGGGCCCAGTGAAACTGGCCGTAACTGGCAGCCACAGCAAAGTCTGTCAACTCGGGTCCTTGGCAGGCCAGTCCGCCGCCCACGTGGCTAAAGCGCACTTCCAGTCCGCTTTGGCTGGGGGTGACCGACTCTACCTGGGGACCGCTCCACTCCACTTCTTCTCGGTAGACGAGATGACGGGCAGCCAGACCGAGACGCTCTCCCACCGGCTGTTTGCGCGGGGGATGAATGTCTTCATCACCAAGGTCGGTGATCACCACCATGGCGGCCTTAGGAACGGTTAGCGCCACCTGGCGCTGAGCCTCACGCAGGCGCGCCCAGGCGCTGTCCGTCGGCTGAAGACTCGGCTGCCGGTAGGGAGCCAGTTGCACCAGCAGAAACGGAAAATCGCCACAACCCCAGAGCTTGCGCCAGTCGCCGATCATGGCCGTGAGCAAAGCTTGATACTGCTCGGCCCGTTCCGCGTTAGATTCCCCCTGATACCAAATGGCGCCACGGATAGCGTAAGGCTGTAGCGGAGCGATCATACCATTGTAGAGCTGCGAAGGGTAGTCAGGCTGGTTGGGTTCGGGCTTCTTGGCCAGCCAGGGGCGCAGGGCCGGCAAATTGGCCAGGGCCTCGCGGCGCGTCCAGGCCTCGGCGATCGTACCACCCCAACTCGCGGAAATCAGGCCTATGGGCACTCCCTGAGTGCGGCGCAGATAGCGACCGAAACTGTAGCCCACCGCTGACATGCGGGCCCGGGGCGAATTCCAGCCGGCCCGATGGACCGGCTGGTCGGCCGGCTGCTCGGCCGTGCGCCGTTCCACCAGGAACAGCCGCAACTGAGGGTCCATAGGCTCCGCCAACAATTGCTCGCGCTCGGCGGACATCTCTACCGACCACTCCATGTTGGACTGGCCGCTGCACAGATAGACGTCGCCATAGACCAGATTGTTGTACGTGAGCTGATTCTGACCTTGAATGGTCATCTGGTGGGGACCGCCGGCCGGGCGCGGTTCCAGATCGACCCGCCATTGCCCCTGGCGAGCGACGGTGCTAACCACCTGATCTCCGACCCGAACTTCTACTTTTTCCCCGGAATCTGCAGTGCCCCAAACGGGCACCACCTGGTCGCGCTGCAGCACCGCTCCATCCTGAAAGAGCCCGTTCGGCAGCACTTTTGCGCCGCCCGAAGCAGCCAACAGGGAAAAAGCCAGCCAGTGCTTCAGCATCAGCTCAGCTTGTCCTTACGTTCCTTCCCTTTGCGGCCGCGACCACGCGAGCCGACCTCCTTGCCCAATTGGTGCGCCTGCTCCTTGGCCGACTGGCGCAGTGCACCACGACGAACCAGGCGGTCCTTCTGCGAAGGCCGTACGATGACCGCATCGGGATCGGGCAGTCGCTCTTTGCGCAGCCAGTCGGGTGTGGGCTCGAAATCAAAAAGGTTGCGATCGATGCGCACCGTATCACCGGCCTCGGCGCCCTGGCGGAGCAGCTCGTCTTCAACCCCCCAGCCCAGCAGCTTGCGTTGCAAATTTCTGACCTGGTCCGGATCCTGCATATCGGTCGCCTTGACCAACTGCTCCACCTGCTCGCCAAACACTCGCCAGCAATCGACCTCGTATTCCACACGAAATTCTCGGTGAGTCCGCGGCGGCAACGGGAAAGAAGGTTGCCTCTCCGGGGGCTCGGTCTGATCGAGTTCAGTGAACACCGCTTCCAGCAGGGGTTGCATACCACGATGCTCGTGACAGCTGACCTCGAAGAGTGGCAACCCACGCTTTTTGGCGGCCTTACGTAGAGCCTCCAAGGCCTCCTGGGCAATGCCCGGCAGCTCGCACTTATTGACCGCCAACACTTCCGGCCGAAGGGCCAGATTCTGGCTATAAAGACGTAGTTCACGGCGCAAGGTGTCGTAGGTGCTTAGCGGCTCCTCGGGGTCGAGCGAGGCTAGATCCAGCAAATGCAGCAGCACTCGGGTTCGCTCAACGTGGCGCAGGAACCGGTGGCCCAGACCAACCCCCTCGGATGCGCCTTCGACCAGTCCGGGCAGATCAGCGAAAACGATGCCCTGATAGCCTCGATTGACCACCCCCAAGATAGGCTGAAGAGTGGTGAAGGGATAGTCGCCTACTTTGGGCTCAGCGCGAGAAATAACGCTCAACAGGGTGGACTTGCCAGCGTTTGGAAAGCCGACGATGCCTACCTCAGCCATCATTTGCAGATCGATTGTAAGCCAACGCTCCTCGCCCGGCTCGCCTTGTTCACAGTAGCGCGGTGCTTTATGCACGGAAGTCACGAAATGGGTGTTGCCCCTGCCTCCTTTGCCACCGCGGGCCACCAGCACGCGCTCGCCCTCGCGGAAGAGGTCAGCGAGACAGACGCCAGTTTCCTTATCGACCACCACGGTCCCCGGTGGCACTTTGATAATCAGGTCCCGTCCGTCCGCTCCGTTGGCACGCTGGGCGCCGCCCTTGCCGCCGTGGGTGCCCTTCCAATGGACCTTGCGCTTGAAATCCAGCAAGGTGTGAAGGTTGGCGTCCACTTCCAAATAGACACTGGCGCCCCGTCCGCCGTCGCCGCCATCCGGCCCTCCGGCGGGAACGAACTTTTCCGTTCGCATGGAACGCGAGCCGTGCCCGCCGTCGCCGCCGCGAACATAGAGAGTGATGTGATCGACCAGACCGTGACTCATAAAAAGTTACTCCAAATAGAAACAGCCCCTGGTTGGGTTTGCTTGAGGCAAACTGGAGTTTGCCTCAAAGCAACCCTTAAGGGGCTGCAGGACGAAACCGGTTCTAGGCTTGCGCGGGCTTGACCGAAACCAGGGTTTTGCCGGCGCGCTTTTCAAACTCGACCTGGCCGTCTGCGGTAGCAAACAGGGTGTAATCGCGTCCCGTGCCCACGTTCACGCCGGCCCAGAACTTATTCCCACGCTGCCGAACCAGGATATTGCCGGAAAGGACTTCCTGGCCTCCGAAACGCTTTACGCCCAGCATTTGCGGGTTGCTGTCGCGACCATTCTTGGTCGAGCCCATACCCTTCTTGTGCGCGAAGCGAGTTAAATCCATCCAAATCATTACAACCTCCGAGGCCCTTCTTTGAGCCCGACTATTATACAGAGAACTCGCCGGCTGGCAATACACCGGCCCAAAAAAAATCGCTCCGGCCGAAACCGGAGCGATTTCGGACTGTGCTGAAGTCTACGGGGCTTCGGTCAATCCTGGAGTCGACTGATTCAAGGTGGGAATGATAGCGAAGCTCTTGATCGGCTGGCCGCCCACACGACCCACCGGCGTCCCGCCAAAGGCCGGGCGGCTCACCTGAAACAGAGTGGAGAAGCCTTCCACCGGGAAGGGCTGATTGGCGTTTTCAGTCGTCGCAGTACGCAGTTCCACGCGGGGCCCTACGAACCACATGCTG
>JALHOV010000183.1:0-13058 GCA_022842865.1 Vulcanimicrobiota bacterium
TGCGTCTTCGGTTTCTGGGTAGGGCGTCTGAATGGCAACTAGCTCGCTACGATTGGAGCCGTGGGCGGACGCACTATGAGCCGAGCGTGCTTATGAACGGGCAACCATTCGGAACTCCCGAAGAGTGCTTCGACGCCGCCCGCACAAGACGATCCCCTGGAGCAGCGCCGGACCTTCTCGTGCTCGATGAGGCCATTGATTTGCGCCCTTGGCGTTCTCTCCAAGGCAGCGCAGGTTTTCCTGAAAGTCTTCCCAGGAGATGTAACCTTCGTGAGTCTCGGGGAGAAGGACCGGCCACTTCTCTTGAGGCACCGACACGGTGGTCCAGGTCTCGTCCGGCCTCCGAATGCCACGCCGGCGGCCAAAGACGAAGGCCCCGGCATAGCGCGGATTGTTAGGCACGCTGGGACTTTTCGCCGTGCCGGCCGTTCAGGATCGCGCTTTGGAGCTGTTTCTCGATGAAAGCATCACGCCGTCGGACCTGCGCCTGTTGCTGGCCTTTAATGCCTTGGAGGAGCCCCGGCGTTTGCGTCTGCAGAACTGGATTCTGAAGAACTACGCGGCGCTTCGGGCCAAGATTGCCAACGCCTTTGCCGAAGAGATCGTCACCTGCCTGAAAGACTGTCGTGATCGCGAATCCTTGGAGAAGATTCTGGCTTTCTTCGCCACCACGTCGACAGACGACGTGGCTGTTCAAAGGGGCGTGAGCAAGATGTCTGAGAGCGCTGACAACCTGATTCGCATCCGCGAACGGGGGCAGGGTTCCTTCGATTCGGCCCTTCAGGACGCTACCCACTGAGCTCGCTTCCTCTGTTTCGCTTGTCAACTCCGGCGACAGCCGTTCTCTCAGGTAAAGCGCAAGTCTCCGGCAGTCTTTGCACTGGCCTCTTCGCGAGTCACCCCATCGGCCAGCTCCACGCACAAGAAGTGGTCGCCATTGCAGTCAAAGACACCGAGTTCGGTGATGACGCGGTTGACGCAGCCGAGGGCCGTGGCCGGTAGGGCCAGTTCGGCTTTCAGTTTCGAATCGCCGTCTTTGGAAGTGTGGGTCTGCAGCACCAGCGTCTTGCGAGCGCCGTTGGCCAGGTCCATAGCTCCGCCCATGCCCTTGACCATCTTGCCGGGCACCATCCAGTTGGCCAGGTCGCCTGCCTGAGATACCTCCAGACCGCCCAGAATGGCCACATCCACGTGGCCGCCTCGGATCATTGCGAAGCTCATAGAGGAGTCAAAAGTGGAGGCGCCTGTGGCCAGGGTCACGGTCTGCTTGCCGGCGTTGATGATTTGGGGGTCCAGTTCGTCTTCGGTCGGGAAGGGACCCATCCCGAGCAGGCCGTTCTCGGAGTGAAACATCACCGAAATGCCTTCAGGCACGTAGTTGGCCACGTCGGTAGGCAGTCCGATGCCTAGATTGACGATATCCCCGTCGTTCAGTTCTTTGCTGGCGCGTTGGGCGATCTGGGCTTTGCTCCACATGATTTATTGTTCTCCTCGAGCAGGGGGGTTCAAGGGGGAGGCGGCAGCCCCCCTTTGATCCCGAGTGGTGCGGTGTTCAATGGGGTTCTCGTGGTCGGCCTGGAAGATGTGCTGCACGAACAGGCCGGGCAAATGGATGTCATCGGCGTCCAGTTCGCCCACCTCGACCAGTTTGTCGACTTCCACGACCGTGACCTTAGCGGCGGTGGCCATCAGGGGATTGAAGTTGCGCGAAGTCTTATAAAAGCGCAAGTTGCCGAACTTATCGCCGATATGGGCGCGCACCAGGGCGAAGTCGGCGTGTAGGGGCTTTTCGAAGAGATACTTGCGTCCGTTGATCTCGCGCACTTCTTTGCCTTCGGCCACCTTGGTGCCCACTCCGGTGGGGGTGAAGAAGCCGCCCAGGCCGGCCCCGGCGGCACGAATGCGTTCGGCCAACGTGCCCTGAGGATTCAGCTCCACCTCGACTTCGCCGGCCAGATACTGGGCCGAAAGGTCAGGATTGCCGCCGATAAAGCTGCAGATCACCTTGCGCACCTGACGGTTTTTCAGCAGCGCGGCCAGGCCGCGTCCCTGGTTGCCGCAGTTGTTACTCACGATGGTCAGGTCTTTGAGTTCGCTCTGGGCGATATGGTGAATGCAGGCCTCGGGGTTGCCGCAAAGGCCAAAACCGCCCGACATGACCGTCATTCCACTTTTGAGCCCGGCCAGGGCCTCAGCCGCGTTAGCCACCACTTTGCTTTTCATGCGAATACCTCGTCCAAAGATTGCTCCACCAGTCCCACCACTTCGTCCAGTTCTTGCGTCTCGATGACCAGCGGTGGGGCCAGGTAGAGGAAGTTGTCACGCCGGAAGGTGTAAACCCTGCGTTTCTTGAGCGATGCGTAAAGGGCGTCCATCTTCTCCGCGGGCACCGCCGATTTGTCAGGTTGGACCATTTCCAGTGCCCAGAGCAATCCGATGCCCCGCACATTTCCCACGAATGGACGGGTGCTTTGTAGTCTTGTAAGTAACTGTCCCAGGTGCTCACCTTTGGGGCCTACCTTGTCGATGATGCCATCCTGTCGGTAGCAATCGATGGCCGCGCAGATGGCCGAACAAACCAGCGGATGGGCGTAGGTGGTCAGCCCACAAAACAAGGTATGGTCTTCGAAATAGTTGGCGATTTTGTCGCTGACGATGACCGCCCCGCCGGGCGCGTAACCCGCCGTCAGGCCCTTGGCACAGGTGATCATGTCGGGCACTACGCCTTCGTGATCGATGGCGAACCATTTGCCGGTGCGTCCAAAACCGCTTAGAACCTCGTCGCAAATCAGCATGATTCGATAGCGGTCGCAGATCTCGCGGAGTCTCCTAAAGTAGCCGGGAGGTGGGGGAAATACCCCGTTGGCTCCCGTGACCCCCTCCACGAAAACGGCGGCTACGCTTTCCGGGCCCGCCTCCAGAAGACTGGTTTCCAGGTCCGTGGCGCATTCGCGCTGGCAGTTGTCGGGATGCAGGTTGAACTTACAACGATAACAGTAGGGATCGGTAAAACGCACGATGCCGGGTAGACCCGGCTCGAACAGTTCCCGGCGAGGGTCGCCCGAGAGGGACAGCATGGCCAGGGTGGCTCCGTGGTAGCTGCGCGTGCGCGCCACCACCTTGGTGCGGCCCGTGACCATGCGGGCCATCTTCAGGGCGTTTTCATTGGCCTCGGCCCCGGACAGGCAAATAAAGCTCTTGTTGAGGCCCGGAGGACTGATCTCGGCCAGCAGTTCCCCGGCCCGGGCCTTGTCGGGGAAGGCGGCGGTGGGACTGGCCACCAAACCACGTCTCCCGGCCTCCGCCATGGCTTTTTGCATTCCCTCGTGACCATGGCCCAGATTGGCATTCCAGGTGGTGGAACCCAGGTCCCACCACCAGTTGCCATCGGTCGTTTGAAAACGTGCGCCTTTTCCCCCGGTTATTTCCAGGGGAGCGGCCTTCTTTTGGGCCGTCCAGGTGTAAAAGACGTGCTCTCGTTGCGAAGTCAGCACATCGCTCATGCCAGTTTGGAGTGCACTCCCGGATGGGGCAGGTCGTGCTTGGCGGCCACATCTTTGCAGGCCTGAGTAAAGATTCCGTGGGCCGCGATAGCCTGCTCCCGGGTGATGATGAGCGGTGGGGACATACGGATGGCCTTGGTGCCGCATTCCAACACCAGCAAGCCGCGCTCGTAGCAGAGATTGGCGACCGCGTCGGCGATCTCCGGGCTGGTGAACTCCACTCCGATCATCAAACCCACACCGCGCACTTCGTGGATGCCGGGTTGGCCCGTCAGGGTCTCGCTGAGCATCTGCTTGAAGGCATCTCCCACCACCGCGGCGTTCTGCAGCAGACCGCCCTCGAGCAGGTCCAAAGTAGCCAGAGCCGCCGCGATGCAGACCGGGTTTCCTCCACAGGTGGAACCGTGCGATCCGCCTCCCCAGGTCATGATTTCTTTGCGGGCCATCATGGCTCCCAGCGGCATTCCCGAAGAGATGCCCTTGGCCAGCAGAATGATGTCGGGGCGCACGCCAAAGTGTTCGCAAGCGAACATTTTGCCGGTGCGGCCCATGCCTGACTGAACCTCGTCAAAGACCAACAGGATGCCGTTTTCGTCGCAGATGCGACGCAGGTTTTGCAGGAAGCTGGCCGGCGGGACAATGTAGCCGCCCTCGCCCTGCACCGGCTCGACCACAATGGCGGCTACCTCTTGAGCCGGCACCGTGGTGGTGAAGAGGCGCTGCTCGATGGTCTGCCAGTCCCCATAGTCGACGTGGTGGGTGCCTGGGGTCAACGGTCCAAAACCCTTGCGGTATTTCGGCTTGCTGGCCGTAAGGGAGAGCGAGCCCAGCGATCGGCCGTGGAAGCCGCCCCGGAAGGCAATTAACTGGCTACGACCGGTGTGGTAGCGAGACAGCTTGATGGCCGCTTCCACCGCTTCGGTGCCCGAGTTGCTAAGGAAGGTCTGCCAACCTTTCTCGTTATGCGGAGCCAGTCTTCCCAGGCGCTCGCAGAGTTGGCCGTAACCAGGGTAGAAAAAGTCGGTGCCGCAGATATGGATGAGGGTATCCACCTGCTGTTTCATGGCGGCGGCCACGGCCGGGTGGCAGTGACCGGTCGAGCAGGTGGCCACGCCTGCCTGCACATCCAGCAGAACATTGCCGTCGATGTCCTCGACCATGCAGCCGGCGGCTCGCTTGACCACGAGCGGATAGCAGTGGATCAAGGACGGTGACATGTGGGGCTTCTGGCGTTCGATTTCGGCCAGGGCCAGGGGACCGGGTAGGCTGGTCTTGATCAAAACCGGATGGGTTGCGAGATCGGTGACTTGAGACATGACTTTGACTCCTTTATTGGGTAAACTCGGATGGGGCGACGAGCACTACGGACCTTTGAACTAGCCCTGTCCAGCTCGTCGCTCCTTTTTAGCGGGTGATGGTGCGACTCTGCTCTCGCATGTAGCACTGCAGGGTGTAGAGGCCACCGATGTTTTTGCCGGACGAGCCTGAGCCTTTCCAGCCTCCGAAGGGCTGGACCCCCGGCCAGGCTCCGGTGGTGGCGCCAGCCGGGCGGTTGACGTAGACCACGCCCGCTTCGATACGGTCCAGAAATTCTTCCACTTCGTGTTCTCTCTCCGAGAAGAATCCGGCCGTCAGTCCCAGGTCGGTTTCATTGGCGCGGCGCAGGCCTTCGTCCAGGGACTTAACCTTCTCGACGCACACAATGGGTAGAAACAGTTCCTGGACCATCAGTTCGTGGTTGGCGGGAAGATCGGTGACGATGGTCGGCTTCACGAAATAACCGCCGGCCAGTTCGCCTCCGCAGACCTCGCCGCCGGTCACCACCGTGCCGTCTTTTTTTGCCAGCTCGACGAAGCGTTGGTAGTCCTCGTAACCGGATTTGACGCCCACCGGTCCCATGAAGACTTTCTTGTCCGAGGGGTCCCCGATGACGGCCGCTTCGGCCACTTCTTTCAGGCGCTGGATGAACTGGTCGGCGACCTTTTCGTCGACGAAAACCCGCGAGCATGCCGAACATTTCTGGCCACCCATTCCGAAAGCGGAGCGGAAAACGCCCTGGGCGGCCTTCTCGATGTCGGCGTGCTCGGAAATGACGGCCGGGTTCTTGCCGCCCATTTCGGCGATGCACGGTTTGGGATATTTGGCCGAAAAGTTCTTGAAGAGATGATGGAAACCGATGTCATAGCTGCCGGTGAAGGTCACGCCGTCCACTTCGGGGTGATCGATGAGAGCCTGGCCGACGGTGCGACCGCTGCCCACCACCAGGTTGACCACGCCGTCGGGGAAGCCGGCCTGGTGGAAGATCTCGGCGATCAGCGCGCCCGAGATGGGGGTGTCGGAAGCGGGTTTACCCACCACCGTATTGCCGGTGACCAGGGCCGCCGCCATCGGAGCCCCCAGCAGGGCGTAGGGAAAGTTGAAGGGAGCCACCACGGCCCACACGCCATAGGGACGGAGCACGCTGGTGTTGGTGTCATTCGGCGAAAGCTTGTTCATCTCGCGGATGAACCCGCTGTTTTCTTTTAGCTGCTGGGCATAATAGTCGTAGAGATCGGCCGTCTCCTCGATCTCCCCCAGCGCTTCCACCCGGTTTTTGCCGTTCTCGAGAACCAGCCATGCGGTAAGCTCCATCGAACGCTCGCGGATGATCTGCGCGGCTCGCTCGATCAGTTTGGCGCGCTCCTGCCAGGGGGTGGCCCGCCATCTCGGGTAGGCCTTGCGGGCCGCTGCTACCGCTTCCTGGACTTCCTCCACGGTGGAATTGCACACCTTGCCGATGACCGTTTTGTGATCGGCCGGGTTGGTGCTGCTGCTGAAGCTCTCGGACGTGCGCGCCTTGCCGCCAATGTAGAACGGGAAGGTCATTGCGGAGGTCTCCTTGACCTTCGCAAACGCCTTATCCAACTCGCCGTGTAACTCTTCGTTGTCGGCTGACAGACTGGCGTAGGTGACTTTGAACTTCAACACAGTGCCTCCAGAAAATCGGGGAAATTGGACTAGTGATTTACCCTTGCTGGGGGTCTCCAAACCGAACACAAGGCGAGCTTCCGCGGGTGCCGAAGCATAGACGGTGACACCCTGAGAGATTTTCTATTTCGGCATGCTGATCGGATTCGCCGTCTCGGCATCAATAGCGAGAGCCAGAGGATATTCCGCGCTGCTCTATGGAGGAGCCGGACTGGTTCTCAACTTGGGCTCTATCCCAATGACATTGCTGCTCACCGACATGCCGTCTAGCCTGGACCAGAGTCAGGAATTCGGACTTACCGCGATTGAGCCCACGCAGTCGAGCTCTCCGCAGTTGGGTGCCTGGATGGCCTACTATCAAGGTTTTCGCCAGACAATGTTGCTGGCCAGCCTTTCCGGTTTCGCTTTAATGGTGCTGTGTTTGTTCGGATTTGTCGTGCAGATCATGCCCCAATTTGTGATGCTTTACGAGGGAATGTCCCTCGCATTGCCGGCTCCAACTCAGGTGGCCATAGGCATTTGTCGAGCATTCCGAAGCGAGGCGGTGCAGTGGGCGATGTGGTTCTTGGGGCTGGTGGGTCCCCGGTTTTGTTGTCGCTTCCTACTCACCAGCTATCAATTTCCGCTTTTTGGCAAAGTATGGCGTCACGCCGATCAAATCTGGTTGCTGCTGGCTGAGGAAAGGCAGTTACCCGGCGAAGTGAGCCGCCGTCTGTGGGGAGTCGCCAGAAATGAGTGTGGGTTGGACTGTGAGCGAGACTATTTGCAGGGTGCGCTCTGGACCGCCTCCCTGGTGTTCGTGCCCATCTTGGCCTGCTTTACTTTGATGCTCACGTTTCTTCTGCTTTGCCTGCTGCTTCCATTGTCCGGCGGGTTCGTCGGAAATATTGGAGGCTAGTGGATGGCCGGGAGCTGCGCGGGAATCTCTTTCCGGCTGGCGGGAACGCCCCGCTCCCGAGGCCCTTGTTTCCGCTGAGCGGGAATTTCTTCCCAGCTGGCGGGAACGCCGGCTCCAGAGGGCCCTTGTTTCCGCTGAGCGGGAATTTCTTCCCGGCTGGCGGGAACGCCCCGCTCCCGAGGCCCTTGTTTCCGCTGAGCGGGAATTTCTTCCCGGCTGGCGGGAACGCCCCGCTCCAGAGCACCCTGTTCCCGCTGAGCGGGAATCTCTTCCCGGCTGGCGGGAACGCCCCGCTCCAGAGCACCCTGTTCCCGCTGAGCGGGAATCTCTTCCTAGCTGGCGGGAACGCCCCGCTCCCGAGGCCCTTGTTTCCGCTGAGCGGGAATTTCTTCCCAGCTGGCGGGAACGCCGGCTCCAGAGGGCCCTTGTTCCCGCTGAGCGGGAATTTCTTCCCGGCTGGCGGGAACGCCTCGCTCCAGAAGGCCCCTGTTCCCGCTGAGCGGGAATTTCTTCCCGGCTGGCGGGAAGGCCGGCTCCAGAAGGCCCTTGTTCCCGCTGAGCGGGAATTTCTTCCCGGCTGGCGGGAACGCCGGCTTCCCTGACCCAGTTCCGGGAAGAAAAAAAGCCCCGGCCGAAGCCGGGGCTCTTTCGCGCACGAGTCGGGGACTTGGATTAGAAATCCATGTCCATTCCGCCCATGCCGCCCATACCACCCATGCCGCCCATGCCACCCATACCGGGCATGCCGCCGCCGCCGGGTCCACCGCCTTCGTCCTTGGAGGGACGATCGGTGACCATGACTTCGGTGGTGAGGACCATCGAGGCGATGGAGACCGCGTTCTGCAGAGCCGAACGGGTCACTTTCAGGGGGTCGACGATGCCGGCTTTGACCATGTCGACATACTTTTCGTTGAGCGCGTCATAACCCTGACCCACGGGCAGAGTCTTGACCTTCTCAATCACTACGCCACCTTCAACGCCTGCGTTGAAAGCGATCTGACGGGCCGGTTCGACCATGGCTGCGCGCAGGATTTCCACGCCCACCTGTTCGTCGTGATCCAGACCCTTGAGGCCGTCCAGAGAAGAGATGGCGTTGATCAGGGCGGTTCCGCCGCCGGCCACAATGCCTTCTTCGATGGCCGCGCGAGTGGCCGAAAGGGCGTCCTCGATGCGGTGCTTCTTCTCTTTCAGCTCGGTTTCGGTGGCCGCGCCTACGCGGATGACGGCCACGCCGCCGACCAGCTTGGCCAGGCGCTCTTGCAGCTTCTCCCGATCGTAGTCACTGTCGGTGTTCTCGATCTGGTGACGAATCTGGTCGATGCGGCCCTTGATGTCGGACTCGTTGCCCTTGCCCTCGACGATGGTGGTGTTTTCCTTGGTGATGTGGACCTTGGTGGCCCGGCCCAGCATATCCACCGACATTTTGTCCAGTTTGATGCCGAGCTCTTCGGAAACCACTTGACCACCGGTCAGAACGGCAATGTCCTTGAGCATTTCTTTGCGGCGGTCGCCGAAGCCCGGGGCTTTGACGGCGCACACGTGCAGAGAGCCGCGGAGGCGGTTCACCACCAGGGTGGCCAACGCTTCGCCTTCCACATCCTCGGCGATGATCAACAGCGGGCGCTGCATCTGCAGAACGCGCTCGAGCAGGGGAAGCATCTCCTGCAGGTTGCCGATCTTCTTCTCGGAGATGAGGATGAACGGGTCCTGAAGGACGGCTTCCATCCGCTCGGAGTCGGTCACGAAGTAAGGCGAGATGTAGCCCTTGTCGAACTGCATGCCCTCCACGTGCTCGATCTCGGTCTTCATGGTCTTGGACTCTTCGACCGTGATGACGCCGTCTTTGCCCACCTTGGAGATGGACTCGGCGATGATTTCGCCGATGGTGGTGTCATTGTTGGCCGAGATGGAAGCGACCTGAGCGATGGCTTCGTTGCCTTCGACCTTGACGGCAGCCTTTTTCATAGCGGCGATAACGACTTCCAGGCCCTTGTCCATTCCGCGCTTGACGAAAATGGGATTGACGCCGGCGGCGATGTTGCGCAGGCCGAGCTTGATGATGGCCTGGGCCAGCACAGTGGCGGTGGTGGTGCCGTCACCGGCGATGTCGTTGGTCTTGGAGGCGACTTCGCGGACCAGCTGGGCACCCATGTTCTCGAAGGGATCGGAAACTTCGATTTCTTTGGCGACGGTGACGCCGTCTTTAGTGATGGTCGGGGAGCCGAACTTCTTCTCCAGCACCACGTTGCGGCCACGCGGGCCGAGAGTCACTTTGACGGCATTGGCCAGGAGGTCGGTGCCGCGCTCTAACGCCTTACGGGCGTTTTGATCATACTTCAACATTTTTGCAGACATATTTTTGCTTCCTTACTTCGTGTAAACGCCGAGAACTTCGCTCTCTTTGAGGATGAGATAGCTCTCACCATCGAGCTTGATTTCCGTGCCCGAGTACTTGCCGAACAAGATTTTGTCGCCGGCTTTGACTTCCAGGGGCTGAACGGTGCCGTTGTCGAGGCCACGGCCAGGGCCTGCCGCCAGCACGGTGCCGCGCAGGGGCTTTTCCTGTGCCGTGTCGGGAAGAAAGATGCCGCTGGCGGTCTTTTCTTCCTTGTCGTCGGCTTTTACCACCAGGCGGTCGCCCAGTGGTTTCAATTGCGTTTGAGTGATCGTCATAACGTCCTCCAAGGATCCATGCGATTCGTCGCATGTCGAGGGCCATGAGATACCCGAGGACTATAGGAGTTTAAACGTCTGTCAGACTTCTCCGAAGACTTCGGCCGGATAACGGCAAACTTCGATGGGTAGCGACTGACGCACTTGCTCTCCATTGCTCAAGGTCAGTCCCACGCGAAATCCATAGTGTACCTTGAAGGTGTTCCATTCTCCCGAGGCGGGGGCGCTTAAGTCCAGAGGGAAGTCAAAGAAGCCCTGCATGGGATATTCCAGCTCCGGCTCGGGCACGATGTCGTGCGTCTGCAGGCTGGTCACCTTGCGGTGGTTGTATTCTTTCTGGGTGGATTCCTCGATGGCCGCAAAGCGAAAAGTCAGCGAGGCGGGCAAGGGGCCGTCCGACACCTTGCTAATTTTGAGCTCCCCCGTCAGGCTTTGACCGGCTTCGACCTGGCAGCTGTCCAGGCGCACTTCCAATTGCACCCCACCGGCCGGCAGGACGAACCAATGTTGCTCTTTGTTGGCTCCGCCTTCCAAAGCCAGAACCGGGATGTTGATGCGCTGGATGGCGTCGCGCCGCAAGAAGGGCAATCCGCTGCCAGCGCCCTTGCGCCGGGCTTTCAAAACATAAAGGCAGCGAAGATCCTGGCTGAAGTAAGTCGGTGGCAGATCTTTGGGAAGGACGAACTGAAAGGAAGCCGGTCCCTGACTGCAATCCACCGTGGCGGCCAGCTCAAAGAAAGGCACGACGTATTGGAAGGCCAGGTTGCCCGCGCCCAACACCTCCTCGCCCTGCAGCGTTAGATGGACCAGCGGCTCGCCCGCCCCGTGCACCCGCACCACTCCGGAAAGTGTGTCTCCGGGGCGCATGGTGGCCGTAATCAGGTCAATCTCAATCTCGTTCAAAGCAACCCCGTGTTCTCGGTTCTCGCTTTGGTGCCTCCTACGGTCAGGCGATGTGGGCTTTTCGTTGCTGAGCTCGTTGCATGGCCCAACTGCGAACGGCTGCGTCGCGGTCACGCAGTCCTAGATGGATCCACTCGTCGCCCAGCGATTGTTCCAGCATCTGGAAGGCTCTCCGGCGTAAGCCCGATCTATGACTCTCACGCAGCTGCAGGAGGACTTCGGTCTGGCGCTCGCGGCTGATTTCGCGTGGGAACTTTTGCAACAACTCGAGCACTGCCTGGCCGGCGATCTCTTCGCCCTCGCCTTGCATCTGGGAAACGGCCAGGTCCAAGACCTGGTCGGGCGGTTCGCCCAGGCGCACGCATTCCAGCAGACCGGTGCGGTGCAGTTCTTCATTGGCCAGGGGAAGGTCCGGGTCGTTGTGGTTGCTACGGCAGGCCCAGTGGGCAACGCGCGTGCGCCACTCCGGGGGAAGACCTTCATCGCCCAGAGCCAAGCGCAGGCCGGCGCAACGGGCTCGCGCGCTCACAGCGTGGCTGTTGAGCAGGCGGCACAAGGAATCCAAGACGAGTCCCTCGCTTTCGCCCCGCCAATCTTCGAGGAGCCAGCGCAGCATGGGCAGAAACTCTTCTTCGCTGAGAGAACCGCTACGAGCGGGACCGCAATTCAGGCAGGACAGATAATCGCGCACCAGGGCCCGGTCGAGATGTTGGCGTTGCAGCAGCCAGAAAAAAGCTTGCAGTCCTCCAGGTCCGGGACCGATATAGCTGCCGTAGAGATCGGTACGAACAGCCTCACTGATCCCCTGGTGAGCGTGCAGCATTTGCAGCATCTGGTCGCAGAACTCCACGTTCTGCAGTAAACCGGGTTGAAAAGCGCGATAACCCCAGCGGCAGGAAACCTGGTCCAGCAAGGGTTGAATGGCGGCGAGAGCCGGGTCGAGTTGACTCATAAGTCGAATAATTTTCAAGCAACGAGCCAGGATTCCTGCCTTAACACCAAGCAACCAGCCTTTATGAAAGTGGTTGTGCTGCAGCCGAGCTTCTTACCCTGGCAGGGGCACCTCGACCAATACGCGTGGTGCGACCGCTTTGTGCTCTACGATGACGTGCAGTTCGATAAGCACGGCTGGCGCAATCGCAACCGCATCCTGACCGCTCAAGGAATCGCCTGGCTGAGCATTCCCGTCAAAGCCAAGGGCGCCCCGCTGGTTCGCGACATCGAGGTCGACTACGCTCAGCCCTGGCGTCGCAAGCACTTGGAAACACTGCGTCAAGCCTACTCCAAAGCCCCTTTTTTCGACTGGCTCTACCCGGATTTGCAGAGCTACTATGCTAACGATTGGACTCGTTTGCTCGATTGGGACGTGGAGGGTCTGAAGTGGCTGACGGGGCGCCTGGGCCTGCCCTGGAAGGCCGCCTTTTCCTCCGACCTGGAAGTGCCGGGGCAAAAGACCGATCGTCTCATCGCGGTTTGCGAAAAACTGGGGGCGACAGAATATCTGACCGGAGATGCCGCTCGCGACTACCTGGATGAAAGCCTGTTTGAAAAAATCGGCGTCAAGGTCCGATGGCATGGTTACCAGCATCCGGTTTATCCCCAGCGCGGTGGCGAGTTTGTCTCGCATCTATCCATTGTGGACCTGATGTTTCAAGTCGGGCCGGATAGCCTCACGACGCTGCAGCGTAGTTTTTAACCGCCTGCAGTGCATAATACAGGTAAAGTTGGATGCCCACTTCGGCGCTGTAGTACTGGAGCATAAAGGTGCGGCAGTCGCGAGCCACTTCTTCGCGGTAATCGGCGTTGACCAGTAATTTTTCGATGGCTTCGGCCAGATTGGTGCGGTCCGCACGCACCCAGGGAATCCTGGTGTCCAGCCCCCAGAGCTCGAGATGGCGATTGAGGTTCTCGCGATCGGTGGCCTGGATGGTAGGGCGCCGCAAAAACATGGACTCGTTGCCGGTCATGCCCATAAAGCCGCGCAGTTGATGGAACGCAATGTCGCAGTCTAAGCGCGCCTGCAGAATTTTGTGGTGCGGCACCCCGGCCAGTTGCAAGAAGCGCACCTGAGGAAAGCGTTCTTTCAATACCTGGGCGGCTTCCAAAAAAGAGGC